>NZ_JAYJJS010000001.1:0-317829 GCF_020181635.2 Mycobacterium zoologicum
CGATTTCGCGGGCATTCTTACGTGATGCATGGATCAGATTTCGCGGGCATCTTGACTTGATGCATCACGCAATTGCAGCGCGGCGCGCCTCAACCCGGCACCACGACGCCGGAGTTCCACCGAACTCCGTCGCCGACCTGCATCTCGGTCATGGTGAACGCCCGCGCCTCCGGGGACTCCCGTACCTCGGCGGGCAGTTCCGCGGCCGTGCTCAATGCGATCACCGCTGGTCCGGCACCGGAAAGTACGGCTGCGATCCCGTTTTGGCGCAGCAACTGCAGCAATTGCGCCGACTCGGGTTGCGCGGCGGCCCGCTGCGGCTGATGCAGCACGTCCTCGGTGGCCACCAACAGCAGATCGGGCCGTTCGGCGAGCGCCACCACCAGCAGCGCGGCGCGACTGAGGTTGAACCGTGCGTCACTGTGGCTGACCTGGTCAGGCAACAACATGCGGGTCTCCGCAGTCGACGACCGCAGTTCCGGTATCGCCGGGAACAGGTGGATATCGGGGTGCAACCGCAACGGCACCGCCGAATATTCCGGCTGGCCGTCGGTCGTGCTCGCGGTCCACGAGACCACCGCGCCGCCCATCACCGCGGCGGCCGCGTTGTCGGGGTGCCCCTCGAACTCCGAAGCCAACTGAACCAGCCGGGCTTCCGACAAGACGGGCCGATCAAGTTGTGCCACAAGGCCGTTCACGGCCGCCAGACCGGCCACCACCGCAGACGCCGAGGAACCCAGGCCGCGCTGATGCGGGATGGCGTTGCGGCACCGCACCACCAGCCCCGGGACGTCGAGGCCGAGCTCGTTCAGCGCGCGCCGGATGCCCTGGATCACCAGGTGATCCGAGGTCAGCGGAACCTGACCGGCGCCCTCCCCCTCGACCTGGACTACCAGCCCCGAGTCGGCAGTCTCGACGAACACCTCGTCGTAGAGGCCCAGCGCCAGGCCCAGGCTGTCGAAGCCCGGACCCAGATTGGCGCTCGACGCCGCCACCGCGACGCCGGCCGTCAACCCGCTCGGCAGCCGGTCGACCACTACGCCAGCCCCAACGCGGCGACCACCGTGGCCGCGTCGACGGGAAGCGCGGCGACCTCGGGCATGTCCCGCAGGGCGGTGTCGGGATCCTTGAGCCCGTTGCCGGTCACGGTGCACACCACGGTCGAGCCGCGCGGCACCCAGCCGTCTTCGACCGACTTGAGCAGCCCGGCGATGCTGGCCGCCGACGCCGGCTCGACGAACACGCCCTCGGACTGCGCCACCAAGTGGTAGGCAGCCAGGATCTCTTCGTCGGTGGCGGCCAAAAACCGTCCTCCGGAGTCCTGCTGCGCCTCCACGGCCTGGTTCCACGACGCCGGCGAGCCGATGCGAATCGCGGTGGCGATGGTCTCCGGGTTGGCCACCGGTGCACCGTTGACCAGCGGCGCGGCGCCCGCGGCCTGGGTTCCCAGCATCTTCGGCAGCTTCTCGGTCAGGCCGTCGGCGTGGTACTCGCGGTAGCCCTTCCAGTACGCGGTGATGTTGCCCGCGTTGCCGACCGGCAACGAGTGGATGTC
Organism: Mycobacterium zoologicum; assembly: GCF_020181635.2. NCBI lineage: Bacteria > Bacillati > Actinomycetota > Actinomycetes > Mycobacteriales > Mycobacteriaceae > Mycobacterium > Mycobacterium zoologicum. The sequence continues at coordinate 1,556 of NZ_JAYJJS010000001.1, forward strand.
GGGCGCGGCGCCCAGCACGTCGACGATCTCGAACGCGGCGGTCTTCTGGCCTTCGATGCGCACCGGGTTCACCGAGTTCACCAGCGAGATCGTCGGGAAGTCGGTGGCCATCTTGCGGGCCAGTTCCAGGCAGTCGTCGAAGTTGCCGTCGATCTGAATGATCTTGGCGCCATGCATGACTGCCTGAGCCAGCTTGCCCATCGCGATCTTGCCCTGCGGGATCAGCACCGCACAGGTGATGCCGGCACGGGCGGCGTAGGCGGCCGCCGAGGCCGAGGTGTTTCCGGTCGAGGCGCACAGCACCGCCTGTTGTCCGCGGGCCACCGCGTCGGTGACGGCCATGGTCATGCCGCGGTCCTTGAACGAACCGGTGGGGTTGAGGCCCTCCACCTTCAGGTGCACGGTGCAGCCGGTCTGCTCGGAGATCCGCTTGGCGTGGATCAGCGGGGTGCCGCCTTCGTGCAGGGTGACCGGGGTCCAGTCCGCGGCGTCGGGCAGTCGGTCGCGGTAGGCCTCGATCAGCCCGGGCCACGCGGTGTGGATCGGCGTCCGGGTGGAGCTCACTGGTCTGTTCCTTCCAGTCGTAGCACGCTGGCGACTCGCTGGACGGAGTCCAGGTCGGCCAGTGCGGCAACGGTTTTGGACAAAGATGCTTCGGGAGCACGGTGGGTGACCACCACAATTCGGGCACCGATCGGTTTGCCCTCGTCGTCGATCACGCCTTCCTGACGCACCTCGGCGATGCTCACCTCATGCGAGGCGAATTCCGCGGCCACCGACGACAGCACGCCCGGCTTGTCGGCGACGTCCATGCTCACGTAGTAGCGGGTCGAGATGTCGCCGATCGGCGCGATGGCCAGCTGGGCGTACTTGGACTCGCGCGGGCCGCGCCCGCCCTGAACCCGGTTGCGGGCGGCCATCACCAGATCACCGGTGACCGCTGAGGCGGTGGGGGCACCGCCGGCGCCCTGGCCGTAGAACATCAGCCGCCCGGCGGCCTGTGCCTCGACCACCACGGCATTGAACGCCCCGTTGACAGTGGCCAGCGGATGGCTCAGCGGCACCAGCGCCGGGTAGACCCGGGCCGAAACCCGTTGCTGCCCAGCGGCGGTGGTGATGCGCTCGCAGATTGCCAGCAGCTTGATGGTGCAGTCCAAGGCGCGGGCGGCGGTGAAGTCCGCCGGGGTGATGTTGGAAATGCCCTCGCGGTAGACGTCGTCGGCGGTCACCCGGGTGTGGAAGGCGATGGACGCCAGGATCGCGGCCTTGGCGGCGGCGTCGTACCCCTCGACGTCGGCGGTGGGGTCGGCCTCGGCGTAACCCAGCGCACTCGCGTCGGCCAGTGCGCTGTGGTAATCGGCTCCAGTGGCGTCCATTTCGGACAGGATGTAGTTAGTGGTGCCGTTGACGATGCCGGCGACCCGCTCCACGGTGTCACCGGCCAGCGACTGGGTCAGCGGACGGATGACCGGGATGGCACCGGCGACGCTAGCCTCGAAGTACAGGTCCACCCGCGCAGCCTCGGCGGCCTCGGCAAGCTCGCCGGCCGAGCGGGACAGCAGCGCCTTGTTCGCGGTGACAACGGACTTGCCGTGCGCGATCGCCGACAGAATCGCCTTGCGCGCCGGCTCGACCGGGCCCATCAGCTCCAGCACGATGTCGACGTCGCTGCGTGAGACCAGGGCCTCGATGTCGTCGGTGAGCAGCTCGGCGGGCACGCCCCGATCGGCCGAAACGTGGCGCACCCCGACACCGCGCAGCACCAGCGGAGCACCGATCCGTGCCGCCAGATCGTCGGCGCTGGACTCGATGATGCGCACGACTTCACTGCCGACATTGCCCAATCCCAGGACGGCGACGCCCACGGGACTTGCGGTATCGGACACGGTTACCTCACCTCCAGGCTAATCAGATCCTCGACGGTTTCCCGGCGCAGCATAAGGCGCGCCTCCCCGTCGCGTACCGCCACCACCGCGGGACGGGTGAGCAGGTTGTAGCGGCTCGACATCGAGTAACAGTAGGCGCCGGTGGCCGCGACGGCGACCAGATCACCCGGGCCCACCTCGTCGGGAACCCAGGTGTCGCGCACGATGATGTCGCCGCTTTCGCAGTGCTTGCCCACGACGCGGGCCAGCACCGGTTGAGCGGACGTGTTGTTCAGTGCCCGCGACACCAGCCGGACGTCGTAGTGGGCGTCGTAGAGCGCGGGGCGGATGTTGTCGCTCATGCCGCCGTCGACGCTGACGTAGCGGCGCTGGGCCGACGCGCTGACGTCGACGTCCTTGACGGTGCCGACTTCGTAGAGCGTGATCGTGCCGGGCCCGGCGATGGCCCGGCCGGGCTCGACGACCAGGGTCGGCGTGGGCAGGCCGACGGCCGCGGACTCGTCGCGCACGATGGCGCGCAGTTTCGCGGCCAGCTCGGCCATCGGCGGCGGATCATCCTGCGGCAGATAGGAGATGCCCAGTCCCCCACCGAGGTCGATGATGTCCATCTGCGCGGCCCGCTCGGCCCCGAACTCGGCGGCCACATCTTTCAGCAACCCGATCACACGGCGGGCGGCGATCTCGAAGCCGGCGACGTCGAAGATCTGCGAGCCGATGTGACTGTGCAGGCCGACCAGGCGCAGGTGCTCGGCGGCGAACACCTTTCTGATCGCGTCCATCGCCGCGCCGCTGGCCAGCGACAGACCGAACTTCTGGTCTTCGTGGGCGGTCGAGATGAATTCGTGGGTGTGCGCCTCCACCCCGACGGTGACGCGCACCAGCACGTCCTGCACGACACCGGCCTTGGCGGCGACGGCTTCGAGGCGTTCGATCTCGATCAGCGAGTCCAGCACGATGTGCCCGACGCGCGCGTCGACCGCGGTGGTCAGTTCGGCGACGGATTTGTTGTTGCCGTGGAACGTGATCCGCTGGGCGGGGAAGCCTGCGTTCAGGGCCACAGCCAGCTCACCGCCGGTGGCGACGTCCAGGCACAGGCCCTCCTGGTCGATCCAGCGGGCGATCTCGCTGCACAGGAATGCCTTGGCCGCGTAGTGCACGTGGTCTCCGCCGCCGAACGCGGCGGCGATATCGCGGCAACGGCCGCGGAAGTCGTCCTCGTCGAGAACGAACAGTGGGGTGCCGAATTCCGCGGCCAGGTCGGTGACCTTGACTCCGGCAATGCTGACCACTCCGTCGTCACCGCGAACGGTGTTGTGCGGCCATACATTCGGTGCCAGATTCAGCAGGTCGTGCGCGGTCGATGGCCGCGACGGAAGGCCGTCGTGGTGGATCTCGTCGGCGTGGCGGGGCCCGGCGGGGTGGACGTTCACATTCGCTCCGGTGCGCTCACGCCAAGGATGCCCAGCCCGTTGGCGACGACCTGGCGGGTGGCCTGGCACAGCGCCAGCCGCGCGGCGTGCAGGTCACTCGGGGGTTCGTCGCCTTGGGGCAGCACCCGGCAACTGTCGTAGAACCGGTGGTAGTCACCGGCGAGGTCTTCCAGGTAGCGGCACACCCGGTGCGGTTCACGCAGCCCCGCAGCGGTTTTGAGCACCCGCGGGAACTCCCCCAGGCTGCGGATCAGCGCGCCTTCCTTCTCGTGGTCCAGCAGCCCGAGGTTGGCGGTGTCGGCGGTGATGCCCAGTTCGGCGGCGTTGCGAGCCAGCGCGCAGAGCCGGGCATGGGCGTATTGCACGTAATAGACCGGGTTTTCGTTGCTGGCCGAGGACCACAGCGCCAAGTCGATGTCGATCGGGGTGTCCACCGAGGAACGGGTCAGGCTGTAGCGGGCGGCGTCGACGCCGATGGCCTCCACCAGGTCGTCCAGGGTGATCACGGTGCCGGCACGCTTGCTCATCTTGACCGGCTGGCCGTCGCGCACCAGGTTGACCATCTGGCCGATCAAGACCTCCACGGTGGCCGGGTCGTCTCCGAAGGCGGCCGCGGCGGCCTTCAGCCGGGCGATGTAGCCGTGGTGGTCGGCGCCGAGCATGTAGATGCACAGGTTGAAGCCGCGCTCGCGCTTGTCCAGGTAGTAGGCCAGGTCGCCGGCGATGTAGGCGGGTTTGCCGTCGCTCTTGATCACCACGCGGTCTTTGTCGTCACCGTAGGCGCTGGTGCGCAGCCAGGTGGCGCCGTCTTTCTCGTAGATGTTGTCGTTGGCGCGCAGCCGCTCGATGGCCTGCTCCACCCGGCCGGAGGTGTGCATCGAGTCTTCGTGGGTGAAGACGTCGAAATCGGTGCCGAATTCGTGCAGTGACTTCTTGATGTGGGTGAACATCAGGTCGACGCCGATCTCGCGGAACGTCTCCTGCGCCTCGGGACTGCTCAGGGCGTCGGGCGCCTTGGCCTGGATCTGGGCCGCGATGTCGGTGATGTAGGCGCCGGCGTAGCCGTCCTCGGGGGCCGGTTCGCCCTTGGCGGCGGCGATCAGCGAGTTGGCGAACCGATCGATCTGGGCGCCGTGATCATTGAAGTAGTACTCGCGGGTGACCGTGGCGCCCTGGGTGCTCAGCAGCCGGCCCAGCGCGTCGCCGACCGCGGCCCACCGGGTGCCGCCGATGTGGATGGGGCCGGTCGGGTTGGCCGAGACGAACTCCAGGTTCACGTTGAGGCCGTCGAACTCGCCGGATTGGCCGTATTGGGCGCCTGCGCCGATGACGTTGGCCACGATGACGCCCTGCGCCGAGGCGTCGAGGCGGATGTTGACGAAGCCCGGACCTGCGGTGTCGGCCTCGGCGATCCCGTCGGCCTGCGTCAGCGCCTCGGCCAGCCAGCCGGCCAGCTCACGGGGGTTGGCGCCGACCTTCTTGCCCAGCTGCAGCGCCAGGTTGGTGGCGTAGTCGCCGTGCTCGGGGTTGCGCGGGCGCTCGACAGTGACCGCCGCGGGCAGTGCGGCGGGGTCCAGGTCGTGCGCGGCCAGCACCGCGGCTGCGGTGGTCTTGAGCAATTCGGCCAGATCGGCGGGGGTCACGAGGCCCCATCCTAGAGTCTGACGTGGTCAGGACCCGAATCCGTTCCCATGACGGGCGGGGCCTGGTGATGCGTTAGTCTGTCAAAGCCCAGTCGGCGCCCGTAGTACGTGCGCCCCCGTAGCTCAGGGGATAGAGCGTCCGCCTCCGGAGCGGAAGGCCGCAGGTTCGAATCCTGCCGGGGGCACCATCTGACCAGCGCACCTGTCGGACCTCGATGCGACACTGCCGGGTATGTACTCCACCACCAATTCTGCGGCCATGAAGCGATTCATCTTCGCCACGCTCGCGGCTCTCGGCATGCTCTTGGCCCCGGCCGCGCACGCCGACCCGGCCGGCAACGCGATCTGCCGCCTACTGGCTGCCGGGAACACGCCCAGCGGATTGGAGAACTCCGTCACCGTGCGGCAAGTCCTCGGACCCGACGCCACGGCAGCGGACGCACGGGTCTACATCCGGTCCGTGGTCGCGGGCCAGTGCCCGCAATTCTTGTGGCGATTCTGATTCCAATCCATATTCCGCCGAAAAGTCCCACGAGCCGATCACCGGGCCGCGGAGGAGATCATCGGCACCTACGGCAAGGGACGCCACCGGGCCACACTGAATGAAGGCGACGACGTCGGCTACACCGACCTCAGCGCGGTCAACCCTCTTCGCGGGTAGCGGAATCGCCACGGCGGCGTCCCCGCTCGCCCTAGGGTCGATCGGGTGACGATCCGCCTTGGCTTCCAGATCCCCAACTTCTCTTACGGCACCGACATCTCGGAGCTGTTCCCCACCGTGATCGCGCAGGCCCGCGAGGCCGAAGCGGCCGGGTTCGACGCGGTCTTCTTGATGGACCACTTCTATCAACTGCCCATGCTGGGCTCCCCCGACGAGCCGATGCTTGAGGCCTACACCGCCCTGGGCGCGCTGGCGACGGCGACCGAGCGGGTCCAGCTGGGCACCCTGGTCACCGGCAACACCTACCGCAACCCGACCCTGCTGGCCAAGATCATCACCACGCTCGACGTGGTCAGCGGCGGCCGCGCGATCCTGGGTATCGGCACCGGATGGTTCGAGCTCGAACACGACCAGTTGGGCTTTGAGTTCGGCACCTTCACCGACCGGTTCAACCGGCTCTATGAGGCGTTGGAGATCATCCTGCCGATGATCAAAGGTGAGCGGCCGACCGTCGAGGGCAAGTGGTATCGCGCCGAAGAGGCGATGGCCAGCCCTCGCTTCCGCGACCGCATTCCGCTGCTGATCGGTGGCAGCGGGGAGAAGAAGACCATCCCGTTGGCGGCACAGCACTTCGACCACCTCAACATCATCGCCGGCTTCGACGCGCTACCCGCGAAGATGGATGCGGTACGGCGCAGCTGTGAAGAGATCGGCCGCGATCCGGCCACCCTGGAGACCACCATGCTGCTCACCGCGCTGCCCGGCGACTTCCCCGCCGATCAGATCCCCGCCCAGATCTCTCAGCGGGCGGTGGCCGGCAGCCCCGAATCGATCGCCGAGCAGGTCAAGGCCAAGGTGTTCGACGCCGGCGTCGGCGGGGTGACCATCAACATCCCCGGTTACACCCCAGGGGTGATCACCGAGGTCGGTGCCGCGCTGCGTGGGGCGCTGGACGGTTAGGCAATAAGTGAAGTCAACGGGCGTCGTTGACTTCACTTAATCCGTTAAGTGAAGTTAAACTGGGTGGGTGACTTCACTTCGGCCCGTCTCCTACGAGGACGTGCGCTGGGAACCCCAGGGGGTTCGGTACGCGCGCACAACCCTGCCGCGATACGGCACCTACCGCCCGGCGGTGCCGGCCGACATCGCCGCCATCGCCCCGGACCTACCGGCATCCCTCGTCGCCGACGCCGAAGCCGCCGGCCAGCAGATCACCCGTTTCGACGCTGAACTCGGGAACGAAATCGCACCATTCGCCGCCGTGCTGTTACGCTCCGAATCGGCGGCCAGCTCACAGATCGAGAACCTGACGGCTTCATCGCGGGCTATCGCAGAGGCGGAGCTGTCCGGCGGCAAGACCAAGGCCAACGCCGCAATGGTCGTCGCGAACACTGCTGCGATGCAGGCGGCGATCAGCTTGTCCGAGAACGTCGATGCCGCCGCTATCCTGGCGATGCACCGCGCCCTGATGGCCAAGGAGCCGCGCCATACCCCCGGCGAATTCCGTACCGAGCCGGTGTGGATCGGCGGTGGCTCCACGCCCATCGGTGCGACGTTCGTCGCGCCGCGCCACGAGCTGATCCACGGCGCGATCACCGACATGATCTTGTTCGCGCAGCGCAGCGACCTCCCGCTACTGCCGCAAATCGCCATAGCCCATGCACAATTCGAGACCATCCACCCGTTCACGGACGGGAACGGGCGCACGGGCCGCGCGCTGGTGCAGGCCATGTTGCGCAATAAGGGTATGACCCGTCAGGTGACCGTTCCGTTGTCGGCGGGCCTACTGGCCGACACAGCAGCCTATTTCGCCGCGCTCACCTCCTACCGCGATGGCGATGCCGGACCCATTGTCGAGCAGTTCTCGAAGGCCAGTGTGCGCTCGATTGCCAACGGACGGGAATTGGTTACTGAGCTTCGGGCCATCCGGGAGAACTGGAGCACGCGAATCACCGCTCGGTCCGACTCGGCGGTGTGGAGGGTCGCCGACCTGCTGGCCCGCCGCCCCGTCGTCAACGCGGCACTGCTGGCGCAGCAGTTGGGTATCGAATCGACCAACGCCCACCGCTACCTCAACCCGCTGACCGAGGCGGGCATTCTCATCGAGACATCAAGCGGGCCCCGTAGCCGGGTGTGGCGTTCGCCGGAAGTGCTTGCCGCACTGGACGCTTTCGCTGAGCGCGCCGGACGACGTGACCGATCCGAGCCGTGATGCTCAGCCCAGCACGGTATGCATCAGCATAACGTCGTAGGCATTCCACAGCGACAACGTGAAGTACACATCCTTGCCCGTCGACCAGGGATGCAGGTACGGCGCGTAGATGCCGCCGGGAATCTGTCCGGTGGGAATCAGTGTCTGCTCGGCGCTCCACGGGCCCTGCGGGCTCGGGGCGGTGCGGGCCACGACGTCGTTGCCGCCGTTGCCGTACAGCACCAGGTACTGCTTGAGATAGGTGTTGTACTGCACCGACATCTCGCCGACCGGGCCGGGGATCACCGGGGTGGCGGCCGCGGGATTGCCTGGCACCCACTGGCCCTCACCCCAGTACTGGTACTGGTTGACGTCGGGGATGGCACGTTCGGGCACCCGCGACAGATACGCCGCGCCGCCCCGGCCGGCCGGAGTTCCGTAGGAGTAGAGGTAGCCGTCGCCGCCGCGCAGGAAGGCGCCCTGCTGGAAGTTCTCGTTGCCCGGGACGTAGTGGGCGTTGGGGACGTTCTGCGGCGACGACGACCGCACGGTACCCGGGTAGAGGTTCCAGGTCTCGCCATTGTCGCCTGACACCGCGATCGCCGAGTAGTTGGTGGACCATTCGCCGTCGCGGCCCCACTGTTTGACCGACATGAAGTTCATGTACTGGTTGCCGCCGATCCCGACTCCCGCGGTCGGAATCACACTGTCCTGGACGGGCGCGAACTTCCAGTCGGGCAGGATCTGTTTGGCGAAGTTCGCCTGCCGCAGTGGCGATCCCGAATACCGGTTGCCCACCGCACCGGGACCGACCGTGATCCCGTCGGCCAAGTTCTGGTCCTGACTGCGCAGCAGCACGTTGTGCCGCCACTGGTGGCCCTGGATCTGGCAGTAGCCGAAGGTGTCGCCGAAGGCCATCAGCACCTGTCGATTGCCGGGATCGCCGTTGTCCCACGGAATCCCGAGGTCGGTTCCGGCGATACCGAACCGCTGTAGCGTCTGGTTGGGGCTGTTGGGCCCCGTCACCCACTCCGCCAGTGACGTCTGGGCGCCGGCGATCGCGCCGCCGACATCCTGCGCCGACGGTCCTTGAGCCGCACCGGCATTCGGCTGGACCGGCTGTACCGGCTGGGCAGCGTTCGGGGCGGCCTGGCCACCGGGGATTCCCGGGACGACCGCAGCCTGCTGCTGCACCGGCCGTTGCGGTCCGGCGGCCTGGATCATCGCCGAGATCAGCGGTCCCAGTTTGGGCAGCGGCGCGGAGTCGTTGGCGCCGCGGGGCCGGCGCCCGGTCGGAAGCTGACCGGCGCCGGTGGCCGGCGAACCGGGTGGTGGAGCGACGTTGGCCTCGGGCGCGCTGCAGGTCGCGGCCTGTGCCGGCACACCCTCCGCAGCCAGCACCATCCCCAGGACGACCGTCGGCACCATCGCCGCCGAGACGATCCGACGTGTCATCGACATGCTGTGACGATAGTTATTGCAGAGGCAGATGTGACTACTGAGTCGACGATAGAGACGCAGCTGTGACCGGGTCGCGACCCGCTCTATGGTTGGTCACCGACGGAATTCGGCCACTACCTCGGCCGCACGCCGCAGTTGACCCAGGTCAGAGCTGGTCGGGATCAGGTGGACCTCATCGGCGCCCACCGCCGCAAAGCCGTGCAGCACCTCGGCCAGCTCGTCCTGGCTGCCGGCCCACCCCGTGGTCGGTGCCATCGCCTCGACGTACTCGGCCGGAATCCAGTTCATGTAGCGCAGCAGGTGCCGGCGCACCTGATCGCGGGCTTCGTCGGGATCACCCAACGCAAACCAGAACGACGTCGCCAGATAGGGCTTGCCCTTGCCGGCCTGGCGCCAGGCGTCGCGGGCGACGTCGAACAGCTCGTTCTGCTTGGCCACGTCGAGGTCCATGGTGATACCGGCCAGTCCTTCGGCCCAGGTCGCCGCGCTGCGCAGCGTCTTGGGTCCGATGGTGCCGACCACCAGCGGGGGCCCGCCGGGCTGCGTCGGCGCCGGCCCCACCGGCAGCACCGATTCGGTGACCTTCTCCCCCGCCCACACCCGCTTCATGATCGCGACCCGCTCGGTCATCTCCCGCATGGTCTGGGTTGCCGGATCGGCACCGGCCGCCCGGTAATCCTCGTGCCGGCCACCGATGCCGATACCGACCGTGAGCCGGCCACCGCTGAGCAGATCCGCCGTCGCCAGCGCCTTGGCGAGCATGACCGGGTTGTGCAGTTGCGGCACGATCACCGTCGTCACCAGACGCACCCGCTGCGTCCACGCGGCCAGTGCACCCAGCAGGGTCAGGCTGTCGGGGTTGGTGAAGGCGATCCGCTCACCCCAACTCAGTGATGAGAACGGCCCGTCGTCGACGGCACGCGCCCAGTCCCGCAGCAGTGTTGCGTCCAGATCCGGCTCCATCACCGGCATGGTCATTCCGACCTGCATGACCGCGATTGTGGCACGGCCGACGCGCAGCGCCGACACTGGAGTCATGAGCATTTCCTTCAACCACACCATCGTCGCCGCGCACGACAAGCACGCGTCGGCAGCGTTTCTGGCGGAGTTGTTCGGCCTGCCCGACCCGCAGCCGTTCGGTCGCTTCATGGTCGTCGGGCTCGACCACGACGCCAGCCTGGACTACGCCGACGTGCCCGCCGATGAGCCGATCCGGCCGCAGCACTACGCCTTCCTGGTGTCCGAAGACGAATTCGACGCCATCTACGGCAGGATCGCCGCGCGCAGACTGCCGCATTGGGCCGACCCGGGAGCCCAGCGGCCCGGGGAGATCAACCACCGCGACGACGGACGCGGGGTGTATTTCCGCGATCCCGACGGTCACGCCATGGAGATCTTGACGCGTCCCTACGGCTCGGGTTCGTAAGGGCCGGATCAACCCGACGTGTGGCCGCGCTGGCGCTCCTGGCCGCGGTAGTCGGTGGCGAATGCGGCGACGTGATCGGGCAGCTCACCGGAGGCGACGTCGGCCAAGCTGGTCTGCTCCAGCACCGAGCGCATGCTGGCCCGCAGTGCCCGCCACACGTCGGTCAGCGCGGCGGTCGGGCCCGAGTAGGGCAGGTCGCCCAAGCCGATGTCGCGGACGCTGGCCAGCGGGCCGTCGATGCAGCGCAACACGTCGGCGACGCTGATCTCGGTAGCCGGCCGGGCCAGTTCGTAACCACCGTCGCGGCCGCGCTGACTGCGCAGCAGACGGTCGGTGCGCAGATCGGACAGAATGTCGACGAGGAACTGCGCCGGAATGCCTTGGGCCGTGGCGATGTCGTCGGTCTTGACCAGCGTGCCGGCTTCGGCGGTGGCGAGTTGGACCATCGCCCGCACCGCGTACTCCGCCTTCGCTGACATCCGCATGGTGCAGAAAACCTAACCGATCGCGGCCAGGACTGCGTCAGCGTACTGGGGGCGGCACACCACCAGGTCGGGCAGCAGCGGATCGGGCCGGTTGTAGACCAGCGGCGAACCGTCGATGCGCGAGGTGAACAGGCCCGCCGCGCGAGCCACTGCCACCGGCGCGGCCGAGTCCCACTCGTATTGCCCACCGGCGTGGACGTACACATCGGCGAAGCCCTGGACGACGGCGGCAACCTTCACCCCGGCCGATCCCATCGGGACCAGCACCCCGTCGAGCCGCTCGCGCACCGCCTCGGCCACCGCCGGAGGACGACTGCGCGACACCGCGATCCGCGGCGAGCCGGTGTGGGTGGGCGGCGCGGGCACCTGCGGGGCGGCCAGGGTGATATAGCGCGCAGGCATCGCCACGGCGCCGGCCACCAGTTCGCCGGCCTGCCACAGTGCGACGTGCACGGCCCAGTCGTCACGGTCGAGCTCAGAGAACTCCCGGGTGCCGTCCAGCGGGTCGACGATCCACACCCGCTCAGCCTGCAGTCGCACCGGATCATCGGCGCCCTCTTCGGAGAGCACCGCGTCGTGCGGACGCTCGGCGGCCAGTGCAGCCATCAGATAGTCGTGAGAACGCTTGTCGCCTGCCGCTTTCCGCTCTGCCTCGGTGGCCTGGGACAACTCCTTGCGGACCGTCAGCAACAGCCGGCCCGCGTCGGTGGCGAGCTTGGCGGCGAGCTCGTGATCGCTCATCGGCGCGCGTCGATCGCGGCGATGACTTGGCGGGCCTGCTCGTCGATGGTGTCGCGCGGGGTCAGCCGCACGTCCGGATTCTTCGGCCGCTGATAGGGGCTGTCGATCCCGGTGAAGTGCGTGAGCAGACCTGCCCGGGCTTTGGCGTAGAGCCCCTTGGGATCTCGTTGCTCGCAGTCCTCCAGCGGGGTGTCACAGAACACCTCGATGAAGTCGAACCCGGCGTCGGTGTGCACCTGACGGGACAGCTGGCGATGCTCGTGGAGCGGGCTGATCGCCGGTACCAGCACGATTTGGCCGGAGTCGGCCAGCAGGGCGGCCACGTGAGCCAGCCGGCGCAGGTTCTCCGCCCGGTCGGCCATCGAGAAACCGAGGTCGGCGTTGAGCCCGTGGCGCAGGTTGTCGCCGTCGAGAACGTAAGCGGGCGTGCCTCTTGCGAGCAGCAACTGCTCTACTCGCATGGCCACCGAAGACTTGCCGGCACCGGACAGTCCGGTGAGCCACACCGTGCGGCCCTTGGAGAGCCGGTCGGTGGTGGACACCAGCGAATCGTGGCGCACCGTGTTGGGGCTCGCACCGCGGCCGGACACGTCACGCAGCACCATCCCGGCCGCCACGGTTCCGTTGGTGACCTGGTCGATCAGGATGAACGAGCCGGTGGCATCGTTGTGGCTGAATTCGTCGAGCATCAGCGGGACTTGGGCACGCAGCGACACACGCCCGAGTTCGTTGAGCCCGAGTTCGTTTGCCTCCTTGTCGCGATGCAGGGTGTTGACGTCGAGGCGGTAGTCCAGCGCCATCACCTTCACCCGGGTGGTCCGGGTGGTGTGCTTGATGACGTAGTCGTTGCCGGGCTGCAGCGAGGCACCGTCAGCCATCCAGCACACGGTGGCGTCGAAGTCCTGGGCGATGCGCGGCTGGTTGTTGGTACGGGCGATCATGTCGCCGCGGGAGACGTCGATGTCGTCGGCGAGGCTCACCGAGACGGCCATCGGCGGAAACGCCTCCTGCACCGGACCGTTCGGGCCTTCGATCACCTCGATGCGGCTGGGCTTACCCGACGGCAGCACCACTACGTCGTCACCGGGGCGCAGCACTCCACTGGCGACCGTGCCAGCGTAGCTGCGGTGGTCGGCGTGTTCGTGGGTCTGCGGGCGGATCACGTACTGCACCGGGAACCGGACGTCGACCAGGTTGCGGTCGCCGGCGATGTAGACGTCCTCCAGGTGCGACAGCAGCGCCGGCCCCTCGTAGTAGGGCGTCTTGTCGGACTTGGTCACCACGTTGTCGCCGAGCAGCGCCGACATCGGGATGGTGGTGACGTCGTGGACGTCCAAACGCGTTGCGAACGAGTGGAAGTCGTCTCGGATCGCCTCGAACTTCGCTGCATCCCAGTCGATCAGGTCCATCTTGTTGACCGCGAGCACGATATGACGGATTCCGAGCAGCGAAGCCAGGAAGGTGTGCCGACGGGACTGCTCCTGCAGGCCGTGCCGCGCGTCGACAAGCACGATGGCCAGCTGCGCGGTCGAGGCGCCCGTCACCATGTTGCGGGTGTACTGGATGTGGCCCGGGGTGTCGGCGATGATGAATTTCCGCTTGGGCGTGGCGAAGTAACGGTAGGCCACATCGATGGTGATGCCCTGCTCACGCTCGGCGCGCAGGCCATCGGTCACCAGAGCCAGGTCGGTGTAGTCATTGCCGCGCTCACGGGAGGTGCGCTCCACCGAGGCCAACTGGTCTTCCATCACGGCCTTGGAGTCGAACAGCAGCCGGCCGATCAGCGTGGACTTGCCGTCGTCGACCGAGCCGGCCGTGGCAATGCGAAGCAGCGTCGTTGCCGCACTCATCAGAAATACCCCTGCCTCTTGCGGTCTTCCATGCCTGCTTCGGAGATTCGGTCGTCGGCGCGGGTGGCGCCGCGTTCGGTCAGTCGGGACAGCGCGGTCTCATCGATCACCTGCTCGACGGTGGCCGCGGTGGACTCCACGCAACCGGTGCAGGTGACGTCGCCGACGGTGCGGAACCGCACCGAGGTCTCGAACACTTCCTCGCCGTCGGCCGGCCGCAGGTACTCGTGGTCGGCCAGCAACATCCCGTCACGCCGGAACACCTTGCGTTGATGCGCGTAATAGATTGTCGGCAAAGCGATTTCCTCAGCACCGATGTAGGACCAGATGTCGAACTCGGTCCAGTTCGACAGCGGGAACACCCGGATGTGCTCACCGGCGCGGTGCCGCCCGTTGTAAAGGTTCCATAGCTCGGGCCGCTGCGCCTTGGGGTCCCACTGGCCGAACTCGTCGCGGAAGCTGAAGACCCGCTCCTTGGCGCGCGCCTTCTCCTCGTCGCGCCGGGCGCCGCCGAACGCCGCGTCGAACTTGTTCTCGCGGATCGCGCGCAGCAGGGTGACGGTCTGCAGCGGATTGCGCGACGGCCCGTCGTCGACCACCCGTCCGGCGTCGATGTCGTCCTGCACGCTGGCCACCACCAGCCGTACACCGGTTTGGGCGACCAGTTCGTCGCGCGCGGCGATGACCTCGTCGAAGTTGTGGCCGGTGTCGACGTGCATCACCGGGAAGGGCAGCCGGCCCGGCGCGAACGCCTTGACCGCCAGATGCAGCATGACGATCGAGTCCTTGCCGCCGGAGAACAGCAGGACTGGGCGCTCGAACTCCGCGGCCACCTCGCGGATGATGTGGATGGCCTCGGCTTCCAGGGTGCGCAGATGCGTCAGCTGATAGTGCCCGGCCGTGGTGGCCGTCGGGGCATCGGTGATATTGCTGGTCATGACGTCCTTGCGGGGTATTCCGATAATCTTGGTGAGACTTACCTGATTTATTTGGTTATAGGCGCTATGAAAGCAGGCTCGGCGCGGTGCTGTCAACGACCCATTCCCGCGAGCGTGCAGAAGGGTCCACCCCGACATGGGGAAATACCGGACGCTTGTGCACACTCGCAGGAGGAGGTGCCCCACGCTCGCGCAGAGAGGGCCAGGGCTACAGGCTGATCTCTTCCAACCTGCCGGTGGCGACGTCGAACACGAAGCCCCGCAGCGAGGTCGTCTGGGTGATGAACGGGCTGGCCTTGACCCGCCGCAGCGACTGCCGCACATCCTCGGCCGGATCGGCGAACGCCTCGGCGGCCCAGCTCGGCCGGATGCCCGTCTCCTCGAGGATCGAGCGCTTGAAGTCGTCGTCGGTGAAGGTGAGCATGCCGCAGTCGGTGTGGTGGATCAGGATGATCTCGCGGGTGCCCAGCAGCTTCTGACTAATGGCCAGCGACCGGACGGCGTCCTCGGTGATCACTCCGCCGGCGTTGCGGATGCAGTGCGCCTCACCCTCGTTGATCCCGAGCACCCGGTAGACGTCCAGGCGGGCGTCCATACAGGCCACGATCGCCACGTGTTTGCTCGGCGGCATCGGCAGCGGACCGGTGAAGGTCTTCGCGTACTGCGCGTTGTGCGCCAGGTAGTCATCGGTGACGGTCACGGGTGTCTCCTCGTCAGCTCGGTGGGTCCGAGCCTAGTTACTGCACAGGCCCGCCGCGAGGGTGCAGATTTGTACGCCCGTTCGCGGCGTGTCGCGTACAGACACGCACGCTCGCGGTAATGGGGTGCAGCTGGCGCTCCAGAGCAACCTCTACCCTTGCGCCATGGCGCGGTTCCTGGTGGGCAGGCTGCTCAACTATCTGGTGCTGTTGGCGCTGGCCTCCTTCCTCACCTTCTGCCTGACCTCGCTGGCGTTCGCCCCGCTGGACAGCCTCATGCAGCGCAACCCCCGCCCCCCACAGGCCGTCATCGACGCCAAGGCCGCCGAACTGGGCCTGGACAAGCCGATTCCGCTGCGTTACGTGCACTGGGCCTCAAATGCCGTACGGGGTGACTTCGGCGTCACCGTCACCGGCCAGCCCGTCTCGGCAGACCTCGGCCGTCGCATCGGGGTCAGCCTGCGGCTGCTGCTGGTCGGGTCGGTGGCCGGCACCGCGATCGGCGTGGTGGCAGGCGCCTGGGGGGCGGTGCGCCAGTACCGGGTATCCGACCGGGTGATCACGTTCGCGGCGCTGCTGGTGCTGTCGGTGCCGACGTTCGTGCTGGCCAACCTGGTGATCCTCGGCGCGCTACGAGTGAACTGGGCGTTGGGCGCCCAACTGTTCGACTACACCGGCGAGACATCGCCGGGGCTGGTCGCCGGCTTCTGGCCCCGGCTGACCGATCGGCTCCAGCACCTGGTGCTGCCGTCGCTGACGCTGGCGCTGGGCTCGGCCGCCGGGTTCAGCCGGTATCAGCGCAACGCGATGCTCGATGTCCTGGGCCAGGACTTCATCCGCACCGCCCGGGCCAAGGGGCTGACGCGACGACGCGCCCTGTTCAAACACGGGCTGCGCACCGCGCTGATCCCGATGGCGACGCTGTTCGCCTACGGGGTGGCCGGGCTGGTGACCGGGGCGGTGTTCGTGGAGAAGATCTTCGGCTGGCACGGTATGGGCGAATGGGTGGTGCAGGGTGTGGCGACCCAGGACACCAACATCGTCGCGGCCATCACGGTGTTCTCCGGCGCGGTGGTGCTGGCCGCCGGACTGCTCTCCGACGTCATCTACGCGCTGCTGGATCCGCGGGTGCGGGTGTCATGAGCACCGAGATCGAGTTCGCCTCGCGGCGCACGCTGGTGCTGCGCCGGTTCCTGCGCAGCCGCGGCGCCGTCGGCGCCCTGGTGCTGCTGGCGGTGCTGTTCATAGGCTGCTACGCGCTGCCGCCGCTGCTGCCCTACTCCTACACCGACCTCGACTACGACGCGCTGCTGGTTCCACCGGGCGCCCGACACCTGTTGGGTACCAACGCCCTTGGTCAGGACCTGCTGGCGCAGATTCTGCGTGGCATGCAGAAGTCGATGCTGATCGGGGTGTGCGTGGCACTGATCTCGACGGTGATCGCGGCGACGGTGGGCGCGGTCTCCGGGTACTTCGGCGGATGGCGCGACCGGGTGCTGATGTGGCTGGTGGACTTGCTGCTGGTGGTTCCGGCGTTCATCCTGATCGCGATCATCACCCCGCGCACCAAGAACAGCGGCAACATCGCCATGCTGATCCTGCTACTGGCGGGGTTCAGCTGGATGATCAGCGCACGCATGGTGCGCGGCCTGACCATGAGCCTGCGGGAACGTGAATTCATCCGGGCTGCAAGGTATATGGGCGTCTCAAGTCGACGCATCATCATCGACCACGTCGTCCCGAACGTGGCGTCCATTCTGATCATCGACACCGCGCTCAACGTGGCGGTGGCGATCCTGGCCGAAACCGGCTTGAGCTACCTGGGGTTCGGCATCCAGCCGCCGGATGTGTCGCTGGGCACCCTGATCGCCGACGGCACCGCCTCGGCCATCACCTTCCCGTGGGTGTTCCTGTTCCCCGCCGGAATGCTGATCACGATCCTGGTCTGCGCCAACCTCGCCGGTGACGGCCTGCGCGACGCACTGGACCCCGACGCCGCGACGTTACGGGGCCGCGGATGAGTGCCTTGCTGGAAGTCTCCGATCTGGCCGTCACCTTCGGCCGCGGCGCCGAAGCGGTACAAGCGGTGCGCGGCATCAGCTATCAGGTCTCCCCCGGCGAAGTCGTGGCGATGGTCGGCGAGTCCGGCTCCGGCAAGTCCGCGGCGGCGATGGCCGTGATGGGATTGCTGCCCGAACACGCGCAGGTGTCGGGATCGGTGCGCCTGGCCGGCACGCAGCTGATCGGCCTGGGCGACACCGCGATGTCGAAGTTCCGCGGCGCCTCGATCGGAATGGTGTTCCAGGACCCGATGTCGGCGCTGACGCCGGTCTACACCGTGGGCGATCAGATCGCCGAGGCCATCGAGGTACATCAACGCCGAGTGGGTCGGGCCGCGGCCCGCCGACGTGCGGTGGAACTCTTGGAGCTGGTCGGCATCTCTCGGCCGCAGGAGCGGGCGCGCGCATTTCCACACGAACTGTCCGGCGGGGAACGTCAGCGGGTGGTGATCGCCATCGCCATCGCCTGCGACCCGGACCTGCTGATCTGTGACGAGCCCACCACCGCACTCGATGTCACGGTGCAGGCCCAGATCCTCGAGGTCCTGCGGACGGCCCGCGATGTCACCGGCGCCGGGGTGCTGATCATCACCCACGACCTGGGCGTGGTCGCCGAATTCGCCGACCGGGCCTTGGTGATGTACGCCGGGCGGGTGGTGGAATCCGCACCGGTCGAGGTGTTGTACCGGGATCGGCAGATGCCCTACACGGTAGGACTTCTGGGGTCGGTGCCCCGCCTGGACGCCCCGCAGGGCACCCGGCTGGTGCCGATTCCCGGGGCCCCGCCGTCGCTGGCCGGCGTCGATCCCGGCGGTTCAGCGAGGCTCTACGAAGGAGAGGCGAAGCTGGGACCGCCGCAGCAGCGGGGCTGCCCGTTCGCGCCGCGCTGCCCGTTGGCCACCGAGGAGTGCCGGCAGGCAGAACCGGCATTGCTAGACGTCGGCTCGGCTGTTGGCGAGCACCTCGCCGCGTGCATCCACACCGATCAGGTCACCGGGCGCAGCGCCGCCGAGATCTACGGCGTACACACCGAGGTTCCGGTGTCCGAGTCTGGCGGGTCAGCCACCGTCGTGCGGGTCCGCGATCTGGTGAAGACCTATCCCCTGACCAAGGGCGTGCTGCGGCGCAACGCCGGCGAGGTCCGCGCCGTGGACGGTGTGAGCTTCGAGTTGGAGCAGGGCCGCACACTGGCGATCGTCGGCGAATCCGGGTCAGGCAAATCCACCACCTTGCATCAGATCCTGGAACTGGCTGCGCCGCAGTCGGGTTCGATTGAGGTACTGGGCACCGACGTCGCCTCCTTGAAACGCTCCTCACGCCGTGCCCTGCGCCGCGACCTGCAGGTGGTGTTTCAAGACCCGGTCGCCTCGTTGGATCCGCGGCTGCCGGTGTTCGACGTGCTGGCTGAGCCCTTGCGCGCCAACAGCTTCGACAAAGCTGTGTTCGACAAGAAGTCGACCCACGCCCGGGTTGCCGAACTGCTGGAGCTGGTCGGATTGCGGCGCGCCGATGCGCTGCGATACCCCTCGGAGTTCTCCGGCGGACAGAAGCAGCGGATCGGCATCGCGCGGGCGTTGGCGTTGCAGCCGAAGATCCTCGCCCTCGATGAGCCGGTTTCGGCGCTGGACGTCTCGATCCAGGCCGGGATCATCAATCTGCTGCTGGATCTGCAGCAGCAGTTCGGGCTGTCGTATCTGTTCGTGTCGCATGACCTTTCGGTGGTCAAGCACCTGGCGCACACCGTGGCGGTGATGTTCGCCGGGCAGATCGTGGAGCAGGGCGCGGCCGATCAGGTGTTCGGCGACCCGCAGCACGACTACACCCGCCGACTGCTGGCGGCCGTGCCGCTTCCGGAGCCCGCCTCATGACCACGAAGACGGCTGCGGCCCTGGTGGCGCTGGTGCTGGCGCTGAGCAGCTGTACCGCCGTCGACATCACCGCCCCGGAGGGCGCCGCCACCGTCGGCAGCGCCAGCGACGTCAACCCGCAGAACCCGGCCAGCCTGCGCGACGGCGGAAACCTGCGACTGTCGATGAACCAGTTCCCACCGAACTTCAACCCGCTGCACATCGACGGCAACCTGGCTGAGAACGCCGCCATGCTCAAAGCCACCATGCCGCGGGCGTTCATCATCTCCCCGGACGGTTCGGCGACGGTAGACACCGACTACTTCACCAGCGTGGAACTGACCGGCACCAACCCCCAAGTGGTCACCTACACGATCAACCCGAAGGCGGCGTGGAGCGACGGAACACCGCTGTCCTGGAAGGACATCGCCAGCCAGATCCATGCCACCAGCGGTGCCGACACTGGATTCGCCATCGCGACCACCAACGGCGCTGAGCGCGTCGCATCGGTGACTCGCGGCGTCGACGACCGGCAGGCCGTCATGCGCTTCGCCAAGCCGTACGCGGAGTGGCGAGGCATGTTCGCCGGCAACTCGATGCTGTTGCCGGCCAGCATGACCGCTGATGCGGAGGTGTTCAACAAGGGCCAGCTGCGCCAACCGGGACCCTCGGCCGGGCCGTTCAAGCTGGCAACGCTGGACCGCACCAGCCAGCGAATCAGCTTGGTACGAAACCCCGAATGGTGGGGCAGGCAGGCGAAGCTGGACACCATCACCTATTTGGTGCTCGACGACGCCGCTCGGATGCCGGCACTGCAGAACCACACCATCGACGCCACCGGCGTGGCCACCCTGGATCAGTTGACCATCGCCCGGCGCACCGAGGGCGTCACGATTCGCCGCGCCCCGACGCCGGCCTGGAACCATTTCACCTTCAACGGGGCGCCGGGGGCGATCCTGTCCGACAAGGCGTTACGGCTCGCGGTCATGCGAGGCATCGACCGGAGCACCATCGCGAAGGTGACCCAGCGCGGCCTGACCGCCGACCCGGTGGCCCTGAACAACCACATCTACGTCGCCGGGCAGGAGGGCTACCAGGACAACAGCGCCGTGGTGGCCTACGACCCGGCGCGCGCGGCGCGTGAACTCGACGAGCTGGGCTGGAAGCTGCACGGGAAGTTCCGGGAGAAGGACGGCCGGCCACTGGTGATCCGCCACCTGTTCTACGACGCCTCCAGCACCCGTCAGTTCGCCCAAGTCGCCCAACATAATCTGGCCCAGATCGGCGTGAAGCTGCAGCTGGACGCCAAGGCCGGCGGCGGCTTCTTCACCGACTACGTCAACGTCGGTGACTTCGACATCGCCCAGTTCAGTTGGGTCGGTGACGCTTTCCCGCTGGCCGGGCTGAACCAGATCTCCGCCTCGTACGGGGAGGCCAACTTCGGCAAGATCGGCAGCCCAGAGATCGACGCGAAGATCGAGGAGACACTGGAGGCGCTCGACCCGGCGGTGGCGCGGGCCCGGGCCAACGAGGTGGACCGGCTGCTGTGGGAGGAAG
The DNA here is from genome assembly GCF_020181635.2 of Mycobacterium zoologicum. Classification (NCBI taxonomy): domain Bacteria; kingdom Bacillati; phylum Actinomycetota; class Actinomycetes; order Mycobacteriales; family Mycobacteriaceae; genus Mycobacterium; species Mycobacterium zoologicum. The sequence continues at coordinate 22,430 of NZ_JAYJJS010000001.1, forward strand.
GCTTCAGCCTGCCGCTGATTCAGACCACCGGCAATGTGGCGGTCCGCAGTGCGCTGGCGAACTTCGGGGCGCCGGGGCTGGCGGATCTGGACTACACCGCGATCGGGTTCATGAAGGACTGATGTCAAGATATTGTTGACGCATCCAAAGTTGTCAAGGTATCATTGACGCCATTGAGTTCATCGAATCGGCCCGCAAGCACTATGCCGAGCATGGGATCTCCGACGCGGATGCCTTGCACGTCATTCGCAATCCCGTCAGGCTTGTCGAGCAGGAGGGGGACTACGAGGGCCGCCTGCTGATCATCGGTGTAGATGCAGGCGTACGACTACTTGAGGTCGTGGTGGTCCCCGCCGATGACCCCCAGCGGATCATCCACGTGAACGTATTGCAGCCGAAAAACTACGACTACTTGTGAGGTGATGACTATGGCAACCAAAATCGATGAGACCACTGCCGCCGAGCAGTGGATCGACCAGTTGGACCCCGCGGACCCGTCGGTGAACGTACGCGACGGCCGCCATCTACGGCATGTCCGTGAGGCGGCCGATGCAGCCGACGCTGCGACTGACGCTCTGCGTCACGCGGTGGCGGAAGCGCGAGCGAACGGCGAAAGCTGGGGCACCATCGGAATGGTCTTGGGAGTGTCACGACAGGCGGCGCAACAGCGGTTCCGCGAGGGGAAGGACTGATGACCGAGCCCCACGTGGACAAGCTTGGTTCGCGAATCTCAAGCCGGTTCGTCGAGATCGGTCTCCACGACGAGATCGGTGAGCTACGGGGTCAAATCGTGCGGCCGGCGGAGTTCGACTCGTAGCGGCTCGAAATACTCACGAGCTCAAGTCGATGCGGTGCGCATCCCTGACGCTGCGGTAGCGGTCCGGGCTGCAGGTCAGCACGATCACCTGCCCCTGGGCGCCGACGGCGTCGAACACGGCGCCCATCTTCTCCAGCCGGTCAGGGTCGGTGAAGCCGAGTGCGTCGTCGATCACCACCGGAACACTGTCCTCCTTGGCGACCAGGGTCGCCCCGGCCAGCCGGGTCAGGATGCCCAGTTGCTCCTTGGCACCGCCGGACAGCGATTCGTACGGCACAGTGCGGCCGTCTAGGGTGCGGGTGCTGATCTTCAGGTCGGTGTCGACGTCCACTTCGAAGTCGGCACCGAACACGTACTCGCCGAGCCGCTGGATCTCGGCCCGGAACGGTTCGACGTAGCGGCGACGGGTGTCGTCGCGGTGTCGGTTCATGGTCGAGCGCAGCAGTGAGACCGCGCGGGCCCGTTGGCCGATCCGGTCGTGTTCGGCTGCGGCGTGTTCCCGGGCGATCTGCGCTGCGTCGAGACGACCCCGGCGGCCCTGCGTCCCGAACACCGCGAGTTCGACCTCGACCTCGTGCAGCGCCCGGGCGGTCTCGGCGTGCCTGGTGCGCAGGGCCTGCGCCGCGATGTCGGCGTCGGCCAGTTCGGCGTCGACGGTCTCGGGGTTGGCGGCGCCCAGCTCGTCGGTCAACGCGGTGACCCGCTGCTGCGCAGCACTAGCGGCTTGGCGGTGGGATTCGGCGGCCACCGTCACAGACTCGTCGCTGCGCGAAGCCCGGTCGGTGGTCAGCCGTGCGCTGGCGATATCGAATTCGGTGCGCTGCGTCGATGCCTTGTCACCCAACAGCGCCACTCGGGTGGCGGCCTCGGTACGCCGAGCGGCCACCTCAATGGCCTCGCGGCGCCGCGCCTGCCAGTCGGAATCGGCTTGGACACGCAGCGTTTCGGCTGCGTCACGCTGAGTGCGGACGTCCTCGGCCGTGATGCCGGCTGCCACCTGTTCGTGCTCGGTGCGCAACAGGGTCAGTTGGGCACGCAATGCCTCGACCTCGTCATCGCCGAGCAGCCCGGTCAGGGTGGCGCTGAGCTGATCGCGTGAGCTCGCCAGTTCGCGGCGCCGCTGGTCGGCCAGCCGGGCCTGCGCCACATCGCCTACGCCGGCTTCAGCCAGTACCGCCGACAGCCCCGCTTGCGCCGCAGCGTATTTGGTGTTCGCGTCCAGAGTGCTGTCGCCGGCGCTGACTCGCACACACAGCAATCCGGGCACCTCGACCTCGGTGGCGTCGGTGACGGGCGCCGACCAGCTCTGGCCGGCCGGCAACGCCGTGCGCTCGCCGGCGATCATCAGCTCGATGTCGGCGGCCGCGGTGAACTCCAGTGTCGCTGAGATCGCGGCCAGCGATGCCTGCGCCCGATCCAGCGCCGCGGCGGCGTCTTCGACCCGCCGCAGCATCGGCTCGGTCACCACGACTCGCGACAGTTCACCGCGAATCTGATCCAGTTCGGCCTCGGTGGCCTGAATACGAGCCAGTCGGGCTGCCAGCCGATCGGCCTCGTCGCGGGCGGCGATCTGCTCGACGACGCGGCGGGTGGCGTCGACACGCCCAGTGGCCGCCGCCAGTAGCTGTTCGGCCTGCGTTGCGGCGTCATCGGCACTCGCCGCGGCAGCCTCCGCGTTGGCAAGCCCCGTTGCGGCATCGACGATTTCAGCGTCCAGGGCCTTGACCGCCGCGGCCCGCGAGTCGACCTCACCGCACAGCCGCACCCGATCAGCGTGCGAGGCCTCGGCCATGGCGGCAGTGGCTTCGGCGGTGGTGGCCTCCAGTTGGGCCGCGCGCAACTGATCGCGCAACGCGGCGATGGTGGCGCCGGCGGCCTGGGCGGCGGCAAGGCGGGCATCGGCCGTCGCCTGCTCGGAGGTCAGCTGGGCCAGCTGCTCGGACAGCTCGGCGTGGCGCTGCACCCGGTCGTCGACCTCGGCGAGCAGTTCGGTGCACCGTGTCACCTCGGCGTCGGCGTCCGCCAACGAGGAGACCGCCGTAGCCCACTCCCCGGTGGGGCGCCCGGTCGGGGTGAAGTAGCGGGCGTATTCGGTGTCGATCCGCTCGATGAGAACCGGTTCGGTGCCGCTGAGGGTGGCGGTGTCGCCGGCGGCGATATCGAGCGCGCGGGATAGCGCATCGCAGCCGGACAGGTCCACCGCAGCCGTCGACGCCGCCTGGAGCACCCGCTGGGCCTGCCACAGGCCGGTGTCCATGGTCTCGGCCAGCATGGCCCGGACCCGCTCGTGCGCCTCATCGCCGGTGAGCTGCTCGCGGCGGGGCTCCATGATGGTCAGTTTCGTTTCGGGGGCCTTATGGAAACGCTTGCGATAGACGAACCGGTAAGGGCCGGTGCTGATTTCGGCGGTGACCTCGGCGCCGGCGTCGGCGTGGGTGGGCTTGACCTGTTTGACGTCCCTCTTGGCGGAGCGGTCCTTGGACTCCAGCAGCAGATCCAGCGCCTCGATCATCGAGGACTTGCCGACCTCGTTGGCGCCGGACACCACCACCACGCCCCGGTCGGGGAACTCGATCTCGCGATGCGCCACACCGCGATAGTTGGTCAGGACCAGCCGGTGCAGCCTCATGCCGCACCCCGATCCACCAGCCGCAGCAGCAGAGCCAGGGCGGCGTGCGCGTCGTCGGCCGCGGCGCTGTCTGCGCCGCCGCGCGCCGCGGCGACCAGCTCCTCAACCGCGTCGGCGGCGAACCCACCGATCCCCAGATCGGTGAACTCACCGTCGGCCGGGATCACCACCAAGTCGGTGTGGCGCTTCCAGGTGCCCACCCAGGCGAACAGACGCGAGTAGCGGTCCAGGCAAGCGTCGAGGGAAGCCCGGTCGGTGACGCTCAGCGAACCGGTGAGGGCCAGCCGGACCACCGTGCGGTCCTTGTCCGGTAACTGGTCGAGGTTGATGTCCAGATCGGCGACGTCGCGGCCGGAGTCGAGCTGGCGGTGCAGGGTCAGGAACCGCCACGAGCCGACGTGGCGTGGTTCGACATGAACGGTGCCGTCGGCCTCGTCGACGTCGACCACCAGGACGTGGCCGGAGTCCGATTCGATGTCGTCGTAGTTGGTGACCTCCGGCGAACCGGAGTACCAGACCCGCCCGGTGGCGCCGACCTGGGTGCGGGAATGCTTGTCCCCCAATGCGACATAGTGGATCGCGCCGCGCGACAGGGCTTCCTCGATGCTCGTCAGGTGGATCAGTGCCGGGTTGGTCGGGTCGGGGTCGAGCACGTCGACGCCACCGTGGGCGACCAGGATCCGGGTGGTGCCGTCGGCGTCCAGCCCGTCCAGCGCGGCGGCTGCCAGGTCTGCGGTGGGCCGTTTAGAGCGCCAGGGTGCGGCGACGATCTCCACGCCGGGCCGAACCTGTTGTGCGCCCGCGGCGTCGAGCACGACGACGTTGTCGGGGCATTCGGCGGTGAACAACGCGCTGGTGTACACCGAGGCGGCATCGAGCGGATCGTGATTGCCGGGCAGCAGATAGACCGGAATCCCGATGGTGCGCATGGCTTCCAGGGACTGGCTGACGATCTGGGGGTCGAGTTGGTTGTCCTCGAACACATCGCCAGCCACGACGACGAACTCCGCACCGACCTCGGCCGCCAAGGCCCCCAGGCCGGAAACGGCTCCGCGCCGGGCGGCCGAGTAGCGCGGCTGAGCGTCACCGGCGAGGAAGTGCCGGGTCATGCCGAGCTGCCAGTCGGCGGTGTGCACGAAGCGCATGTCAGATCGGTCCTTTCCACCCGGCTGCCGACCGGGCACCGCGAGTGTATGACCGGCCACCGACAAGTCCTCGGACCTCGATCGGCAGGTCCGGATGGGGGCACGACGACGGTGTCCCGTGCGTCACATGTGGCACTTTGGTAACTGGCGATATCGTGGGTCCGATGAGCGAGCACCCACGCACCCTGATCCTGCTGCGGCACGCCAAGTCGGATTATCCGGGCGGCGTCGCCGACCACGACAGGCCGCTGGCCCCGCGCGGCATCCGCGAGGCCGGGCTGGCCGGCGACTGGCTGCGTGCCAACCTGCCCGGCATCGATGCCGTGCTCTGTTCGACGGCGACCCGAACCCGGGAAACCCTGGACCGCACCGCGATCGACGCCCCTGTGCGTTACGTCGACCGCCTCTACGACAGCACCCCGGGCACGGTGATCGACGAAATCAATTCGGTCGCAGACGATGTCGCCGCGTTGTTGGTGATCGGCCACGAGCCGACGATGTCGCACCTGGCGCTCGGGTTGGCCGGTGTTCGCGGCACCGACCCGCGCACCGAAGCGCAGGTGGCCACGAAGTTCCCGACCTCCGGCATCGCCGTGTTGCGCGTCGAGGGGGCGTGGCGCGACCTCGAACTGGGCGGCGCCGCATTGGTGGGGTTCCACGTTCCGCGCTGAGACTGGCTGCCGGACCCCCTACACCCAGATTCCGCATCTGCCCCTCAGCGGGCGGGGTGACATGAGTTCGAATCGGATGTCACATGCGCTATCAAGCCGAGCGGTGTGAATTCCGCGCCATGGGGTTACCCGGCACCGTGGCCAACGACCTGCGGGCAACAGGGCGTGACCACGGCCCGGGACGAACTCCGCTACGAGTTCGTCGCGAGCGTCAGCTCCATCAGCTTGTTCGCCTGCTCGCACGCGTCGATCCCGGGCGCCTGGGGGTTGACCCACCAGCCCACCACGCCGGCGGCGTCACTGGCCACCCCGCACGAGCCGTTCGGATCGCTGGGCCTCATCACGATAGACGGCACGCCCACAATGGATTTCGTCTCGATCTGGTACTTCAGGAACTCAGCGACCTTGCGCTCGTTGTCCAGGCTGCCCTGCTCGAACCAGAACCGGGTGATGTCGATGAGACCGGCCGGGTTGGCCGCCTGCCAACGGCAAATGGCCCCGACGAAGGTGCTCTGAATGTCCAGCGGATCCGCACCGACGGTCTTGGCCAGGATGTCGGTGGTCAGCACCTCGCACTCCTTGAGCAGGTTCGGGTACTGCCGCTCGGAGTTGTTGTTGCGCTTGGTGTCCCCGGCACCCGCCTTGACCGCGGTGCCGCCGACCTCACGAGAGCAGCCCGTCGGCGCGATCAACACGGCCAGTGCGGCCAACCCGGCCAGAATCCGTCGGCTCATTTCGCGTTCGCAATCGACTGGCGGGTCAGCTCTTTGGCGACGTCGCAGGGATCAGGAAAGGGCTTCTGGGCGAAACTCACCGACCATTCTATGAAGTCGTCCTGGAACTGGATGCCGATCTCACAGAGGTTGTCGCCCATCGTCGGAGCGGTGCCCACCGCGATGAACCCGCTGTGGCCGTCGATGTTGATGTCCTCCACCGAAGTGCGCGACACCTCCTCGGTCTTGCGTTCACGCCCGATGGGGCTGCCGCGATACCAGGAGAAGGAGAAGTGCGGGCCCATGATCCCGCCGCGCAGCAGCCACTGGCAGCCCACCGAGTTCTGCGCGGTGCCGACCACCCCCGCGACCTTGGTCAGGTCCGCGATGGTCTCGTCGCTGATACCGCCGCACTGCGGAAACGACGGTCCGTGACTGCCGGTCTCCGTCTTCGATGCCGGCGACTCGCCGGACTGGGCTTCGGTCGACGAGCCGGAGTCGGAGCAACCGCCGAGAACCATGGCAGCAGCCAGCAGGGCCGGGACCGTCAATGTGAGCCGCACACGATGCACTGTAGCGGCACCGCACCCGGACAACCACGACACACGGGGTGACCAGTCGGTTTGTGTCGCGGCTGCCGCCCCCGGCCCGCACTGGTGTGCGACAGTAACCCCATGCTTCTGGCGCTGCTGCGCTGCTACATCGGGCCCTACCGCGGGGCGATCGCGGCGGTGATGGCGTTGCAGCTGATCAGCACGGGCGCGTCGCTGTACTTGCCCACCGTCAACGCCACGATCATCGACGACGGCGTCATCCGGGGCGACACGGCCCTCATCGTCCGGCTGGGCCTGCTCATGCTGGCCGTCAGCGCCGCGCAGGTGCTGTGCGCCGTCGCCGCCGTCTACTTCAGCGCCCGCACCGGGGCCGGACTGAGCCGCGATCTGCGCCGAGCGGTGTTCGCAGCCGTGATCGGGTTCTCCGAGCGCGAGACCGCCCAGTTCGGCACAGCCTCCCTGCTGACCCGCACCACCAACGACGTCCGCCAGATCCAGCTGGTGACGCAGCTGGGCACCACGGTGCTGGTCGCCGCGCCGATCATGAGCGTCGGCGGGGTGCTGATGGCGGTCCACCAGGACGCCGGGTTGTCCTGGCTGCTGGCGGTCAGCGTGCCGGTGCTGGCGCTGGCCAACTACGCGATCGTGGCGCGGATGCTGCCGAAGTTCCGCCGCCTGCAGATGCTGATCGACAACATCAACCGGGTGCTGCGCGACCAGCTCACCGGGATCCGGGTGATCCGCGCGTTCGCCCGCGAACCCTACGAACGCGACCGGTTCGCCCGCGCCAACCACGCGTTGTCGGACACCTCGCTGACGGTCGGCAACCTGCAGGCGCTGATGCTGCCGGCCACCACGTTGACCATCAACGCCTCCAGCGTCGCGCTGATCTGGTTCGGCGGGCTGCGCATCGACGCCGGGCAGATGCAGGTCGGCTCGCTGATCGCGTTCCTGTCCTACTTCATGCAGATCCTGATGGCGGTGTTGATGGCCACCATGATCCTGGCCGTGCTCCCGCGTGCCTCGGTGTGCGCCGAGCGGATCAGCGAAGTGCTGGCCACCGAACCGAGCATCGGTGCGCCCTCCTCTCCGGTGGCGCCGGCTGTTGTCGCCGGCGAGGTCCGGCTGGCCGGGGTCGGCTTCCGCTACCCCGGCGCCGACCGGGCGGTGCTGCACGACGTCTCTCTGACCGCTGTGCCCGGCAGCACCGTGGCGATCGTCGGCTTCACCGGCTCGGGAAAGTCCACGCTGGTGTCGCTGATCGCCCGGCTGCGTGACGTGACCGCCGGCGCGGTGCTGATCGACGGCGTCGACGTGCGCGAGCGCGACCCCGAGGAGCTGTGGCCGGGCATCGGCCTGGTTCCCCAGCACGGCTATCTGTTCTCCGGCACCGTCGCCGACAATCTGCGCTACGGCTTGGCCGCGGATGCTGTCGTCAGCGACGCGCAGATGTGGGACGCATTACGGGTGGCCGCCGCCGATTTCGTGTCGTCGCACCCGGAGGGGCTGGCGATGCCGGTGGCCCAGGGCGGGATCAATCTGTCCGGCGGGCAGCGGCAACGGCTGGCGATCGCCCGGGCGGTGATCCGCCGGCCTTCGATCTACCTGTTCGACGACGCGTTCTCGGCACTGGACACTCTGACCGATGCCCGGGTACGCGCGGGCCTGCGCGAGGTCGCCTTTGACGCAACGGTAATCATTGTGGCGCAACGTATTTCCACGGTCATCGAGGCCGATCAGGTGATCGTCGTCGACGACGGGCGGGTGGTCGGTGCGGGGACGCACGCCGAACTGCTGGACGGGTGCCCCACCTATGCCGAATTCGCCGAATCCCAGACGGTGGCGGGATTATGAGCGCGCCGGATCCTGGGGCCCGCGCCGTCGATTTCTCGACGACCGCTTGGCGCCTGGCGCGTCGCCTGCGCCCTTCGCTGCGGCTGGTGACCGGGGTAGTGGGTCTGTCCTTGTGCGGCATCGGGATCGGGGTTGCGGGACCGCGCATCCTCGGCCACGCCACCGACCTGATATTCAACGGCGTGATCGGCCGCGGCCTGCCTTTGGGCACGACTAAGCAGCAGGCGATCGAAACCGCGCGCGCCGCCGGGCACGGCACCTACGCCGACATGCTGTCCGGCATGGATGTGGTGCCCGGCGTCGGAGTGGACTTCGGCGCGGTGGCCCGCACCCTGATTTTGGCGATGGGGCTGTATCTGGTTGCCGCGGTGATGGTCTGGACGCAGGCCCGGTTGCTGAACATGATCCTGCAGCGCACCATGCTGGCGCTGCGCCGCGACGTCGAGGACAAGATCCATCGGCTTCCGTTGCGCTACTTCGACAATTCTCGTCGTGGCGAGTTGCTAAGCCGCGTCACCAACGACGTCGACAACACCGCGACGTCGGTGTCGATGACGGTCAGTCAGCTGTTCAGCTCGGTGATGACCGTGCTGGTGGTGCTGGCGATGATGCTGTCCATCTCCCCTGTGCTGGCGCTGATCACCCTGCTGGGCGTGCCGGCGTCACTGCTGGCGGTGCGGGCGATCACCCGGCGCTCGCAGCGGTTGTTCGCCGCGCAGTGGGCCGCGACCGGGCGGCTGAATGCCCACGTCGAGGAGACCTACAGCGGCGTCACGCTGGTACGGACATTCGGGCACCGGGATTGGGCACAGCAGCGGTTCGACGACTGCAACGACGAAATGTACCGGGCCGGATTCGGAGCCCAGTTCCTCTCCGGTCTGGTGTCGCCGGCGACGGGCCTGATCGCCAACCTGGGCTACGTGGCGGTGGCGGTGGTCGGCGGACTGCAGGTGGCCACCGGGCAGATCACCTTGGGCAGCGTTCAGGCGTTCATCGCCTATGTTCGCCAGTTCAACCAGCCGCTGGGGAACCTGGCCTCGATGTACAACATGCTGCAGTCCGGGGCAGCCAGCGCCGAGCGGGTGTTCGAGTTCCTTGACGAGGCGGAGGAACCGTCATCGTCGTCGTTGGCGCTCAACGAGTTCCGCGGGCGGGTGGAGTTCCGCAACGTCGACTTCGGTTACCGCCCGGGTGTTCCGGTGATCTCCGAGCTGTCGCTGGTGGTGGAGCCGGGCGCCACGGTGGCGATCGTCGGGCCGACCGGAGCGGGCAAGACCACCCTGGTCAACCTGCTGATGCGGTTCTACGACGTAGATCACGGGCAGATCCTGGTCGACGGCGTCGACATCACCACGCTGGATCGCTCCGCGCTGCGGTCCTCGATCGGCATGGTGTTGCAGGACACCTGGCTGTTCACCGGGACGATCTTGGAAAACATCGGCTACGGGCGGCCCGACGCAGGCGAGGACGAGGTGCTGGCCGCCGCCCGCGCCGCGCATGTCGATGCGTTCGTGCGCGCCCTGCCCACGGGCTACGCCACCCGGCTCAGTGATGACGGGGCGGGCATCAGCGCCGGAGAGAAGCAGCTGATCACCATCGCCCGGGCTTTTCTGGCCCGCCCTCAGCTGCTCATCCTGGATGAGGCGACCAGTTCGGTGGACACCCGCACCGAACTGCTGATCCAGCGCGCGATGCGGAAATTACGCAGGGGGCGGACCAGTTTCATCATCGCGCACCGGCTCTCGACGATCCGCGACGCCGACCTGATCGTGGTGATGAAGGCGGGCCGGATCGTCGAGCAGGGCACGCACGCCGAACTGGTGGCCCGGCGCGGCGCGTATTGGGAGATGGCCGGCGAAATCAACCATTGCTGACCAGTGGTCACCGGCGTAGATTCGACCGCGAAGCAGGCCCGGTTATGGCCGTACCGAAGAGCTGGCCCCGCGAGTGAAAGCCAGTCGCGCAGGATGCGTAAGACGCCTCGCCAAGTCTGACCGGGCCTGCCCTATTTGTCTTGCCGGTCAGCCCTTCAGATCCAAGACATCGGCAAGCGGGCGCCGCGGCGTCGGCTCCGGCATGTGCTCCAGCGCGGGCGTGCCACCGACTCGAATCAGTATCTGCGGCAGGTCATCGCGGCCCACCAGGCCGGCGAGCAACGCCCGGCCCGCCGGAACCTCCGTCAGGTGCGTCACCGGGCAGGTCGCCAAACCCACCATCGTGCATTCGAGCAGAACCGTCGACAGTGCCTCGCCGCAGGCCAGCGCATCGCTGCGATCATCGGAGGCGGTGGACAGCAGCACGATCTTCGAGTGGTCGTCGCCGACCTCGACGCGCCGCTCGCGGTTATGGGTGACCGGGAACGTCCGCCCCACGTCGACGCGGTCGCTCTCCGCCGCCGAGACCAGCGCACTCTCGGGAATGCCGTCGGCGACGTCGAAAGGTGCGGTCCACCAGTTCAGTTCGGCGTGATACGCCGAGTCGTACAGGCGCAGCGCCTCGGACAGCTGCGAAGCCTCCGCAAGCGCGGGCCGCAGCTCGTCGTCGACCACGGACAGCCGCACCGGTTCGTTGACGCTGCTACGCAGCAGCACCTCGAACCGTTCCCAATAGCTCGGCGCCATGAACGGTAGGCGATCGGTACGTCGCATCAGGATCGCGCTCGCGCTGTACCGCTGTGCGTCGGAGACTCGGCCGGCGGCGGTGAAGCCGATCGCGGCCAAGTGCTCTGGGCGCTGCGCGTCGGGGAACCGCTCGATCTCGGCGGTCCAGCCGGCCGCGGCCATCGCCACCCGCAGGTGGTCGAGCACCGCGCCACAGCTGATCAACGCCTCACGCGCCGATCGGTCCCCATGGACCTCTCGGGTCGAATCCAAAAACAGGTCGAGCCGCCCGTGCTCGGCCACCCATCGCCAGGGTTGGCTGTTATGCAACGACGGGGCCCGGCAAGCCAGTCGCACCGCATCGGCGAGAACTTCGGACTCCACTGCCGTGTCGACCATGATCCACCTCCGCGGGTTCGTTATCCCAGGTTCGCGGTCACGGATCGCCGGCAACAGGGGCCAATGGTCCCCGGTCAACCGGCATTGGGCCCGGAGCTGCTCGTGGCCGGCGGAAACAGCTCTCAAGCCGCCGGCGCGTGCCGCGCCCGGTACAGGTTCACCTCACCGCTGATCCCCTTCAGATGCCGCTTACCCGCGAACGACCAACGGAAATCCCCGGATTCGGCCAGCGCCACCCGAACCGACTCGGCCACCAGCACCGCGCCCGGCCGCGCCACCCCGGTCACCCGGCTGGCCAGGTTCACCGGGGAGCCGAACCAGTCACCGACCCGGCTCACCGCCTGGCCCGCCGCGATCCCGGCCCGCAGCCGCGGCAGGCTCTCGTCGGCCTCAGCGGCCTCCACCAGCTTGAGCATCGCGTCCACCAGCGGCGCCGGTTCCGGGCTGACGAACATCACCGCGTCGCCGATCGTCTTGATGAAGCGCACTGGCGGAACGGCGATGTCATGTCCCAGCACCGTCAGCCGCTCCGCCAGCTGAACCAGCTCCTCCGGCGGCACCATCTCGCCGAGCCGGGTGAAACCCACCAGGTCGGCGAATGCCACCGCCACCTGCCGCGCCCCCGGCACCGGCGCACCCGCCCGGCGCTCCCCCTCGGTGACCTCGTCGATGTCGAGCTGATGGCGCAACTGCATCATCAGCATGTCCTGCACGAACGGGCCCAGCAGCGGCGCCAGCCCGGCCACCATGTCGCGGGACCGCTTCGCGATCTCCAACTCGGTAATACCCGGTTCGGCGATCGCGGCCACCACCGTGGAACGCATCAGATCTGCGGTGTGCGACAACCCGTCGGCCAACACCCGCAGCGTCTGAATGGCCTGCTGCGGGTCGATGCCGGCCTCGATGAAGCGACGCGAATGCTCGGCGATGGCGCCGTCGGCACGCATCTGCACGTGGGCATCTGGATCGTCCATCCACGGCAGTCCGACCGCCCGCTGGATGCGCTGCAACTGCTCCAGATCCACCCCGGCCGCCGCAGCGACCTCCCGTGCCGAGACGTAGGTGCCGTCGTCGCCGATCAGCCGACGCGACGCCAGAAACGTCGGCGACGCCGAGGAACGGATCTCCTCGGCCGTCACGCCCTGCTCAAGAAGCCAGTCGATCAGCTCTGCGCGTTCGGCACGCGCGGTGCCCTCCAACCCGTCGAGCAGGTCGTCGATCTCGGGATCAGCCACGCGGCCAACGTATCGCGCGGCAGACTGTCGGTGTGGCTGAAGCCTTCGATGCATTAACCCCCGACCGACTCCGCGCCCGCAACACCATCAAGTGGAACCGATTCGACGCGGGCGTGCTGCCGCTGTGGATCGCCGAGATGGACTTTCCCACCGCGCCGCCGGTGCTGGCCGCGGTGCGCGACTGGGCCGACACCGAGGAGTTCGGCTACCCGGTGTTCGACTCCGATGCACTGCCGGTGGCCGCGGCGGCCTGGTGCGCGCAGCGTTACGGCTGGGCGGTGCCCGCGCAGTGGGTGCGGACCGTGCCCGACGTGCTCAAGGGCATGGAGACGGTGATCGCCTTCCTCACCCGCCCGGAGAGCCCGGTGGTGCTGCCCGTTCCCGCCTACATGCCGTTCTTCGACGTGCTGCGGGTCGCCGGCCGACAGCGTGTGGAGATTCCCATGACACAACAGGAATCGGGTCGCTATGTGATGGACCTCGACGCGCTCGACGCCGCATTCGCCGCCGGCGCGGGGTCGCTGATCCTGTGCAACCCGAACAATCCGCTGGGCACCTCGTTCACCGCCGACGAACTGCGCGCGATCACCGACGTCGCCGCCCGGCACGGCGCCCGGGTGATCGCCGACGAGATCCACGCCCCGCTGGTCTATGACCGCGGCCACGTCGCGGCGGCTTCGGTGTCGGAGACCGCCGCCGACACCGTCGTCACGCTGATGTCGGCGTCCAAGGGCTGGAACCTGCCCGGGCTGATGTGCGCCCAGGTGATGCTGTCCAACCAGCGCGACGCCGACGACTGGGACCGAATCAACTTCCTGCACACCATGGGCGCCTCCACCGTCGGCATCCGGGCCAACATCGCCGCCTACACCGTTGGCGGTGACTGGCTCGATCAGCTGCTGGGCTATCTGCGGGCCAACCGCGACCACCTGACCGCCGCGCTGCCGGCGGCGGTGCCGGGGCTGCGGATCAGCAACCCCGAAGCCACCTACCTGGCGTGGGTGGACTTCCGGTCACTGGGACTGCCCGCCGAGCCGGCCGACCTGCTGCTGGCCGATGCAAAGGTGGCGCTGAGCCCCGGACTGCCGTTCGGCGGCGGCCCGGGATTCGCGCGGCTGAACTTCGCGACCACCCGGGCGATCCTGGACCGGGCCATCGAGGCGATCGGCGGCGCACTGGCATGACCACGATGAGCTGCGTGTTCTGTTCCATAGTCGCCGGTGATGCGCCGGCCGTGCGGATCCACGAAGACGACGAGTACCTGGCGTTGCTCGACATCCGGCCGTTCACCGCGGGCCACACCCTGGTGATTCCCAAGCGCCACACCGTCGACCTGACCGACACCCCGCCCGCCACCCTGGCCGGCATGGTGGCGCTCGGCCAGCGGATCGCAAAGGCGGCGCGGATCTCGGGCCTGCACGCCGACGGCAACAACCTGGCGATCAACGACGGCCGGGCCGCGTTCCAGAGCGTCTTCCACATCCATCTGCACGTGGTGCCGCGGCGCAGCGGCGACAAGCTGGCGTTCGCCAAGGGCATGCTGTTGCGGCGCGACCCGGACCGGGAGCGCACCGCGGAGTTGCTGCGGGCGGCACTGGCGGACGTCGACGCCGGCCGGGCAGACTGAGGCCCATGGACATTGCCGGTTGGATCGAGCAGCGGCTCGGCGGGCGGCTGCTGCGGCTGCACGGCGCGCTGTACCAGGGCACCAACGGGTGGATCGGGCACCGGTTTCCGGGCATACCGCCCAGCCTGCTGCTGCATACCGTGGGCGCCAAGACCGGCGCGGCACGGATCTCGACGTTGAGCTACGCCCGCGACGGGGACACCTATCTGATCGTCGCGTCGATGGGTGGCGCACCCCGCTCCCCCGGCTGGTACCACAACCTCAAGGCCCACCCGGACGTCGAGATCAACGTCGGGCCCGCCCGGCTCGACGCCACGGCCAGGCCGGTGCTGCCCGACGATCCGGACTACACACGGCTGTGGCGGATCGTCAACACCAACAACGCCAATCGCTATGACGCCTATCAGCGGCGCACCAACCGGCCGATCCCGATCGTGGTGGTTACGCCGAAATCCACTTAGTCGGCGACAATTCGCCTCGCCGAGCCCAAGCGTCCGTTGTTAAGGGAACGCTTCGGTAGTACTTTGACTTTCATCGCACGCCCCTAAGCGTGTGGCCGCCGGGGTTCGCCCTCGAAACGGACAGGTGAGGGCCATGGGCTTACGACGCGATCCGCAGCGGCGCCGCGGGACTCGTTGTGCGATCGGGGCATTCCTGGCCGCCGGGACCATCGGAGCGTTCGGCATGAGCCCGCCGGCGCAGGCCGACTCCTGGGACATGGACTGGCTTGTCGAGATGTTCACACCGGCGGCGGGCATCGCCGATCCCGGCCCGATGGACGCCTCGTTCGGCTTCGACATCTACGCCGCACTGCACGCCCAGGCCCAGGCCTGGATCACCAGCCCGCTGGGCATCCAGTTCGACAACTCCCTCAACGCGATGGCCGGGCAGTACTTGATCGGCAACGGCGTCGACGGCACCGCGGACAACCCCGACGGCGGCGCCGGCGGCCTGTGGCTCGGCGACGGCGGCGACGGATACGACCAGACCCTGGCCGGAGCCATCGGCGGCAACGGCGGCGCGGCCGGCATGTTCGGTGACGGCGGCACCGGCGGCGACGGCGGAGCCGGGGCTGCGGGCGGCGTCGGCGGCGACGGCGGATCGTTCATGGGCAACGGCGGCGCCGGCGGAGACGGCGGCGCGGCGCTGTCCGGCGGCGTGGGCGGGGCCGGTGGTGCCGGCGGCGACGCGGTGGCCTGGTTCTTCGGCAACGGTGGCGCCGGCGGCGACGGCGGGATCGGTGTGGCGGGCACCTCTGGTGCCGTGGGGACCGCCGGCGGCGTGGGCGGTGTCGGCGGTGCCGGCGGCTCGAGCCTGTCGGCGCAGTACGGCGAGGGCGGACGCGGCGGCAACGGCGGGGCCGGCGGCAACGGCGGGTCCGGGTCGACCGGTGCGAACGGTGCCACCGGGGACTTCGCCGTCAAAGCGGGCGCCGGCGGCGACGCCCACAACGGCGGCGACGGGGGCAACGGCGGTCGGGGCGGAGCCGGTGGGGCCGGTGGAGCCTCTGGCCACGGTGCGGCCGGCGCCAACGGTGACGGCGGGAAAGGCGGGAACGGCGGCATAGCCGGAGCGGGCGGCAACGGTGGAACCGGTGCGGCCGGCACCGCCGCGCACATCGACGGCGGCGCCGGCGGCCACGGCGGAGACACCGGCAAGGCCGGAGCCGCCGGGGCGGGCGGCGCGGCCGGGACCGGCGGCCTGACCGGAACCGGCGCCGACGGTCTGGCCGGCGCGGCGGGATTGGGCGAGAAGACCGGCGGCAACGGCGGCGACGGCGGCGACGGATTCTCGGTCGCCAGCGGAGTCGGCGGCACCGGCGGAACCGGCGGCGACGGCGGCGCGTACGGCAACGGCGGAACCGGCGGAACCGGGGGCAACGGCGGCGTCGGCGGGCAGGGAATCGACGCGACCACGGTCGGCGGCAGCGGCGGCGTCGGCGGGCAGGGCAGCACTGGCGGAGCCGGCGGTGCCGGCGGAAACGGCGGCGCGCTCGGCGGCAACGGCGGAACCGGCGGCACCGGCGGCGTCGGCGGCACCGGCGGCACCGGTGGCGCGGGATTCACCGGCGCTAACGGCGCCACGGCCGGGGCCGACGGCACAGTCGGCGGCAACGGCGGAGCCGGCGGACAAGGCGGGACCGGTGGTGTCGGCGGCGCGGGCGGCACCGCCGCGCACGGCGCTGTCGGTCAGCAGGGCGTCGGCGGCGCGGGCGGCACCGGCGGGACCGGCGGCACTCCCGGCAACGGGGGCAACGGCACCGACGGCAGCGTCGCCCACGTCAACGGCGGTAACGGAGGCAACGGCGGCGCCGTCGGCGCCGGTGGCCTGGGCGGCAACGGCGGCGCGGGTTCTTCCGCCGGGGCCACCGGTTCGGCCGGCGCGGCGCCGACCGCCCACGCCGGCGACGGCGGAACGGGCGGCAACGGCTTCAGCGCAACCACCGCGGGTGCATCCGGCGGGGCCGGCGGCAACGGCGGAACCGGCAGCCTGCACGGCAACGGTGGGGCGGGTGGCAACGGCGGCGCCGGCGCCACGGGTGTTAACGGGGTCGCCAGCTCGAACGGCGGCAATGCCGGCGACGGCGGCAGCGGCGGGGCCGGCGGCAAGGGCGGCAACTCGCTGGGCGACGGCAACGGCGGGGCCGGCGGCAGCGGCGGTGCGGCCGGCGACGGCGGTCGCGGCCTGGACCAATCAGCCCTACCACCCAGCGCCACCCTGCCGGGCAGCGGCGGCAACGGCGGGCAGGGCGGAGCCGGTGGCGCAGGCGGCAGCAGCGTCAGCGCGCACGGCGCCAACACCGGCAACGGCGGCGCGGGCGGTAAGGGCGGGGCCGGTGGAAACGGTGGCGGTAACGGCATCGCCACCCTGGACGTGGCCAACAACGTGCAGTACGGCAGCGGCGGCGACGGCGGCGCCGGAGGTGCGGGCGGCAACGGCGGGCTCGGCGATCAGGGGGCCACCGGCGCAGGCAGCGGCTACGACGGCGGCAACGGCGGCGCCGGCGGCCAGGGCGGCTCGGCCGGTTCGGCCTACGCGGGCAATGTCGCCCTGCACGAGCACGGCCGCTTCGGCACCAACGGCGACGGAGGTGCCGGCGGAAACGGCGGCAGCGGCGGCGGCGGTGGCACCGGCGGCACCGGGGTCGCCAGTGCGGGCGGTATCGGCGGCAACGGCGGTAGCGGCGGGGCTGCCGGTGACGGTGGTGCACCCGGCTCCGGCACCTTCGCCCAGCCCGGGATCAACGCGGCGCCGGTCGGGATCGGCGGTGACGGCGGCAACGGCGGCGCGGCGGGAGCCGGTGGCACGGGCGGTGCCGGCGCAACCGGATTCGACGGCGGACTCGGCGGCAACGGCGGCGTGGGCGGTACCGGCGGCGACGGCGGTAACGCCACCGGCAGTTTCTACGCGCAGGGTTCCAGCGGCGGCAATGGCGGAGGAGGTGGCGCCGGCGGTAACGCGGGCGCCGGCGGTTCGGGTGCCCACGTCGGCGCGGGCGGTAACGCCGGTGCGGGCGGCGGCGGTGGTGACGGCGGCAACGGCGGCAACACCACCCTGGTAGGCACGAATGTCCACGGCGGGGCAGCCGGGGACGGCGGCGTCGGCGGAGCGGCGGGCGGTGTGGCCACCGGTGGCGCCGGAGCCAACGGCGGCGACGGCGGCAACGGCGGTGCGGGCGGTGGCGGTGGCACGGTCGGCAACAACGGCGCCAACGGCGCCCACGGTGCCGGCGGCGCCGGCTCGGGCGGCGGCTCCAACGGGGCCGGTCCGACCAGCCCGCTCAACGCCACCATCCCGCTGTACCTGCAAAGCGGCGGGATCAGCCCGATCGTCTACATCTCGATCAACGGCGGCGCGCCGGTGGCGGTCCAGATCGACACGGGTTCAACCGGTCTGACGCTACTGGGCAGCAGCAACGGTCTGGGCAACTCGGTCTATTCGGGCAGCGCAAGCTACGCCGGACTGAACGGGCAGAGCTACAGCTATCACACCTACGACACCACCGTCGGCTTCTGCGACAAGACCGGCACCTGCCCCAGCGGCCTGGTCACCGACCCGACCGCGGTCAACATCGTCGACCCGTCGTCGAACACTCTGATGACGAACTACTTCAACCAGTACGGCATCGTCGGTGTGCTCGGCATCGGACCCAACAACGGCTACACCGGAACGTCGACGATCATCTCGGCGCTGCCGGGCGCGCTGAACCAGGGCGTGCTGATCGACGAGACCACTGGGCAGGTGACATTCGGGCCCAACCCGATGACCCCGGAGATCTCCCTGCCCGGGTCCCCGTTCGTCGAGACCATGGTGTCCATCAACGGCGGAACTCCGGTGCCGGTGTCCACCTCGATCGACTCCGGCGGCATGTACGGAGCCCTGCCCCCGTCGCTGTTCCCCAGCGCCGGGATCGGGTCGCAGGTACCGGTCGGCACCGTCATCTCGGTTTACACCGCCGACGGCCAGACCCTGCTGTACTCCTACACCACAACCGCGGCCAACGGCCCGTATATCTGGTCGGACCCGTCGATGAACTCCGGCTACTACCCGTTCTCGCAGGACCCGATCTACATCGACTACCGCCCCAGCGGTTTCGGGGCCACCGTCATCAACCGCTAGAACAGCTCCTTGGCGAGCAGCTCGAGGGTCTGCTCGCGCCCGGGAGCGGTGGCGGGGTCGGTGCCGCGGTGAGCCGAGGCCACCGGGTTGACCATGACTTCGTCGACGCCGAAATGTTCTGCCAGCTCCCGGATCTGGCCGGCCGCCTCGGCGGGGGCGCCGACGACCGCACGGCGCAGACTGCCGTCGATGATCCGCTGCTCGGCATCGGAGACCTGGTTCGCGCTCGCGTCCTCGACCAACTCGACGGCGCCCAACGGCCGGCCGGTGCGCAACCGCGCCATCATCTGCAGGTTGGGCAGCATCAAAGCGATTGCCTCATCATGGCTTTCGGCGACCGCTGCGTTGACCGTCAGAAACGTCGTGGGCTCGGCGCACAACGGACTCGGGGTGAAGTTCGCCCGGTAGTAGGCCAGCGCCTCCTCGGTGCCCTGACCGGAGAAGTGGTGCGCGAACACGTACGGCAGGCCCTTGGCCGCCGCCAACTGCGCTGAATACATGCTGGAGCCCAGCAGCCACAGCCTCGGTTCGCTCACGGCGGCCGGGGTGGCCTTGAGCAGGTAGTCGCCGTCACGCAACTGGACCTGCACGCCGCGGCTGCTCATCATCGCCCGGACCTGGTCGAGGTAGTCGGGGAAGTTCTCGATATCCCGATCGTCACGGCCGGCCCCGCCGCGCAGCAGGACCGAGGTGACCGGGTCCGAGCCGGGTGCGCGGCCGATGCCCAGGTCGATGCGGCCGGGTGCGGCAGCCTCCAGCAGCGCGAACTGCTCGGCCACCGCCAGCGGAGCGTGGTTGGGCAGCATCACCCCGCCCGAACCCAGCCGCACCCGGGAGGTATGTGCGGCCAGGTAGGCCAGCAACACCGGCGGGCTGGTGGCCCCCACCGCGGGCATGTTGTGGTGTTCGGCCACCCAGTAGCGGGTGAATCCGAGCCGGTCGGCGGTTTGGGCCAGCTTCACCGTGGCCGCGAGGGCGTCGGCGGTGGACTGGTCGGTACGGACCGGGACAAGATCGAGGACGGAGAGGCGCACGTAGTCAGGCAACGCCGTCGGCCGGCTGAACCTTCCCCGGTCGGCGCAAACTCGGCGCCGAGACGGAATCTGACGACGCGACACGCCGATATTGCGTCGTCAGATTCCGTCTCGCAGCCCAGGTCAGTCCCTCAACCCGGCGATGAGTGCCGCCCGGCCGAAGATGTCGTCGAGCATCGCCGGGGTCAGCCGGCCGGTGAACATGTTCTGCTGGCTGGGGTGATAACAGCCGATCAACCGCAGGTCGGTGCCTAGTTCGGCAACGACGCCATGGCCGAACTTCGGTTTCGGCTTGGGCACCCGTTCAGCTGCCATCCGCAACGCGACCTGCCAGGCGAAGCCGCCGAGCGCCACCAGCACCCGGGCGTGGGGGGCCAGCAACCGCCACTCAGCGTCCAGCCACGGCGCGCAGGTGTTGCGCTCGACCGTTGTCGGCTTGTTGTCCGGCGGCGCACACCGCACCGGGGCGACGATCCGAATGTCGTTGGTGTGCAAACCGTCTGCCGCATCGACACTGGTGGGCTGGTTGACCAGGCCGGCTCGATGCAAGGCTGCGTAGAGCTGGTCCCCGGAGCGGTCGCCGGTGAACATCCGCCCGGTCCGATTGGCGCCGTTGGCCGCCGGCGCCAGCCCGACGATCACGATGCGTGGCGTGGCTGATCCCCAACCGGGAACCGGGCGTCCCCAATAGGGCTGGTCCGCAAAGGACTTCCGCTTGGTGACCGCGACGTCTTCTCGCCAGGCGACCAGGCGCGGGCAGGCCCGGCAGACGCTGATCGGGGCGTCTAGTTCCTCGATCGAGTTCGTCTGGCCGGCCAGCTGCGCCACCTGAGCGGCGTCTAGGGCCTGCGGGGTGGCGGGGGTAGCCGGGTCGCCGGGCCAGCCGGAGCCGGGGGGCACGGGAGATTCGAACGGCTGGCCGGTACGGGGATGGTCGAGCATTCGTCCATCGTGCCGGATCAGCAACTCCGTAGGATCACCTGCGTGGATTCCGACACACTGACCCAGCTGATCGCCGACCTGCCCGAGGGCATGGTGGTCACCGACCCCACGATCACCGAGGGCTACCGGCAGGATAGTGCGCTGGACCCGTCGGCGGGCCAGCCGCTGGCGGTCGTGCGCCCGCTTCGCACCGAAGAGGTGCAGACCGTCATGCGCTGGGCCACCGCCCACCGGGTTGCCGTTGTTACCCGCGGCGCGGGCACCGGGCTGTCCGGCGGCGCGACAGCCGTCGACGGCGGGATCGTGCTGTGCACCGAGAAGATGCGCGATATCACCGTCGACCCCGTCACCCGCACCGCGGTGTGCCAACCCGGACTGTTCAACGCCGAGGTGAAGAAAGCCGTTGCGGCACAAGGTCTCTGGTATCCGCCGGATCCGTCGTCGTTCGAGATCTGCAGCATCGGTGGCAACATCGCCACCAACGCCGGCGGGCTGTGCTGCGTCAAGTACGGCGTCACCACCGACTACGTGCTGGGCCTGCAGGTGGTGCTGGCCGACGGCGCGGCGGTGCGCCTGGGCGGGCCGCGCCTGAAGGATGTCGCCGGGCTGTCGCTGACCAAGCTGTTCGTCGGCAGCGAGGGCACTCTCGGGGTGATCACCGAGGTGACCCTGCGACTGCTTCCGGCCCAGCCGCAGTCGGCGGTGGTGGTCGCGACGTTCGACTCGGTGGCCGCGGCGGCGCAGGCGGTGCTCGACATCTCCGGGCGGTTGCGGCCGTCGATGCTGGAGTTCATGGACTCGGTGGCGATCAACGCGGTCGAGGATCACCTGCGGATGGGGCTGGACCGCGACGCCGCGGCCATGCTGGTGGCGGCCTCCGACGAGCGCGGCGCCGCCGGCACCGAGGACATCGAGCTGATGTCCCGGGTGTTCGGCGAGCACGGCGCCAAGGATGTGTTCTCCACCGACGACCCGATCGAGGCGGAGGGATTCGTCGCCGCCCGGCGGTTCTGCATCCCGGCCGTCGAGGCGAAGGGTCCGTTGCTGCTCGAAGACGTCGGGGTGCCGCTGCCGCGGCTGGGCGAGTTGATCACCGGGATCGAGCGGATCGCCGCCGACCACCGGCTGATGGTGTCGGTGATTGCACACGCCGGCGACGGCAACACCCACCCGCTGATCGTGCACGACCCGAGCGACCCCGACGAGGTGCACCGCGCGCAGACCGCCTACGGCGAGATCATGGACCTGGCGATCGCCCTGGGCGGGACCATCACCGGCGAGCACGGGGTCGGACGGCTCAAGCGGCCGTGGCTGGCCGAGCAACTGGGCCCCGACGCGATGGCGCTCAACCAGCGGGTCAAAGCCGCGCTGGATCCGCTGAACATCCTCAACCCAGGCTCGGGTATCTGACCCGCCCCTTCCCGCGACCGTGCAGAAACGCTCGGCTCGACCTGCGGGTTTAGCGGACAACTCTGCACGCCCGCGGAGAATTGAGCATTGACAGCATCGCGCGCATGTCGTAATCATGAGACATGTCATCTGTGTTGTCTCATCCAAAGTTCGAGCCGTGCAATGCCGACACCTGGCCCAACCCATGGCCGATGTACGCCGCGCTGCGCGAGCACGACCCCGTCCACCATGTGGTCCCCGAGCACGACCCCAGCCAGGACTACTACGTGCTGTCCCGGCACGCCGACGTCTGGGCGGCGGCCTCGGACCACGAGACGTTCTCCTCGGCCAAGGGCCTGACCATCAACTACGGCGACCTGGAGATGATCGGCCTGGCCGCCAACCCCCCGATGGTGATGCAGGACCCACCGCAGCACACCGAGTTCCGCAAGCTGGTGGCCCGCGCGTTCACTCCGGCCCACGTCAAACAGCTCGAGCCGGAGGTGCGCGCGTTCGTCGTCGAACGTATCGAGCGGCTGCGCGCGGCCGGCAGCGGCGACATCGTCGCCGAACTGTTCAAGCCGCTGCCCTCGATGGTCGTCGCACACTTCCTCGGCGTGCCGGCCGAAGACCGCTCCCAGTTCGACCGCTGGACCGAGGCGGTCGTCGCGGCCACCATCAACCCCGACGGCGTCGCCTCGGCCGGGGATGCGGTGCTCGAGATGATGACATACTTCAGCGGACTGATCGAACGACGCCGCACCGACCTGGGCGAGGACACCGTGTCGCATCTGGTGGCGGCGGGCATGGGCGCCCCCGGAGACGACGCCGGGATCTTCGCGATCCTGGCCTTCGCGTTCACCATGGTCACCGGCGGCAACGACACCACCACCGGAATGCTCGGCGGCTCAACGCAACTGCTGTATCAACACCCGGATCAGCGCAAGCTGCTGGTCGACGACCCGACACTGATCAACGAGGCTGTCGAGGAACTGCTGCGGATGACCTCACCGGTGCAGGGCCTGGCCCGCACCGCCACCCGCGACGTGATCATCGGCGACAGCACCATTCCGGCTGGTCGGCGGGCCCTGCTACTGTACGGCTCGGCCAACCGCGACGAGCGCCAATTCGGGCCCACCGCAGAGGAACTCGACGTGCTGCGCAAGCCGCGTCAGATCCTGAGCTTCGGCTACGGCGCACACCACTGCATCGGCAACCAGGCCGCGAGGATGCAGGCCCGGGTGGCGCTGGAGGAACTGCTGGCCCGGTGCCCGGACTATTCGGTCGACGAAGCCGGGATCAGCTGGGCCGGTGGCAGTTATGTGCGCCGCCCCGTGACGGTACCGTTCACCGTCGGGTCATGATGGCCGGCCGGGCCTGGCTGTCCGACCAGCGCGGCGAACTGGCGGCCGAGAAGATCCTCGACGCCGCCGAGAAGCTGTTAGCCGAGCGCGACCCCGCCTCGGTCGGCATGAACGAGATCGCCCGCGCGGCAGGCTGTTCCCGTGCCACGTTGTATCGGTACTTCGAAAGCCGTGACGCGCTCTACACCGCTTACGTGCACCGCTGGGCGAATGCGCTGTATCAGGAGTTGACCCAGCGCCTGTCCGGTATCGAGGACCCGGCGCAGCGATTGGTCACCGGGATCACCGAGTCGTTGACCCTGGTGCGCAGCAACCCGTCGCTGGCGTCCTGGTTCGCCGAGACCGGCCCGCCGATCGGTGTCGCGATGGCCGAACAATCCGACGTCATCGCCGCAATGGTCCGGACATTCCTGTCCGCGCTGGGCACCGAAGACCCCGAGGCCGTGCAGCAGCGCGCCCGTTGGGTGGTCCGGGTGATGACGTCGTTGTTGAGTTTCCCGGGCCGCGACGCCGACGACGAGCGCACCATGCTCACCGAGTTCGTGGTGCCGGTCGTGGTGTCGCCGACGCGCCCCTCCCTCCCCCGCCGAGCGTGAAGCCAAGTTCACGTTCAAGCCTCCAGCGTGAGACCAACTTCACGCTGGGCGAGGTGGGGGCACCCGGGTGAACCGGTGCAACAGCCAGGACACCGGCACGGTGACGATCATCGTCACCACGAACAGGTTCAGCATCGAACCGGTGTAGACCGGGTAGTGCAGCACATTGACCATCACCACCTCCATGAGCACCAGGTGGACCAGGAAGATCTCATACGAGATCTCCCCCAGCCACACCATCGGCCGGCTCGCCAGCCACTGCGCGTACAGGCCCGAGTTGCCCAGCGCCAGCGGCGCCACCGCCAGCGCGGCGATCACCGCGTAGAAGCCCGCCTTGACCAGGGCCTCCGACAGCTTGGCCGGCGATGTGGTGGGCGCCCCGGCCAGCGGGGTGGAGGCGATCAGATAACAGATGAGCGCCAACGGAATCGCCACAAAGCCATAGCAGCGCACACCCATGGCCTGCAACACCGCCAGCACCATCCCGGCGACGAACCAGGCCAGATAGGCCGGCAGCCAGAGCCGGGCACCGTCGGGCAGATAGTCGCCTGCGTGCACCAGAGTCAACCAGGCCGGGGTGATCGCGGCGATGGCCACCAGTCCCGCCAGCAGCAGCCACGGCCGCCACTGCCGGCGGCACAACCCGACCAAAGTCAGCCAGGCCAGCAGCGGAAGCACCACATAAAAGGCGACTTCGACTGCGAGGCTCCACATCTGGGTGAGGCCCTGGTGTATATAGCCGAACATGTAATTGTCGGTGTAGATCTGGGTCAGTGTCACGTTACGCAGCAGGCCGATCCAGTTGTGGCCAGGATTCGGACCACCGGTCCGGTAGTGATAGATCACATAGGCCAGCAGCACCGTCACGACATAGGCCGGCATGATCCGCCGCACCCGGTGCCAGGCGTAGCGGCGCACCGACGGGTCCGGACGCCCGAATGCGGTAGCCCGCACCCACGGCCGGAACAACAGAAAGCCGGAGAGTACGAAGAAGATCGGCACCCCGATCTCCATCCGGGAACCCGCCAGACCGGCGTAGCCGTGGGTGTACTTGCCGGTGGTGTAGGCCGCGTGGGTGCCGACCACCAGGATCGCCGCCACCGCGCGAACACCGGTCAGCGAGGCGACCCGGTCCGTCATTCCATCCGTTTCCGGTGTGCACCGCCGGCGCGGTCGCGACGCTCGGGCTTTCCGGCCGCGTGGTCACGGCGCAGGTTGATCAACTGGCCCTGAATGCGGGTCTGCTCAAGGGCTTTGAAGGTCTTACCGGGCAGTTTGGCCGGCAGTTCCACCAGCGAGTGGTCCACCTTGATGCTGATGTGGCCGAAGTCGCTGCGGCGCAGGCCGCCTTCGTTGGCCAGCGCTCCGACGATGGCACCGGGGTTTACCTTGTGCCGCTTACCCACCGAGATGCGGTAGGTGGCAAAGCCTTCCTTCGGGGGGCCTTTGCGGTCGTCGCGGCCGCCATCACGATCCGGCTTGACGCGCTCACGCCGCTTGTCCGGCGGAGGCTCCACCATCAGGAACGCCTCGCCGTCGCGGGACTGCAACGCCAGCGCGGCGGCGATGTCGGCCATCGGCACGTTGTGCTCGCGGCTGTAGTCCTCGACAAGGCGGCGGAACAATTCGATGCCCGAGCCGCCCAGGTGGGTGGTGATGGCGTCGGCGAACTTGGCCACCCGCTGCGCGTTGACGTCGTCGACGCTGGGCAGATCGGCGGCGATCAGCTTCTGCCGGGTCACCTTCTCGATCAGCTTGAGCAGGTGGCGTTCTCGCGGGCTGACGAACAGCAGCGCGGTTCCCGACCGGCCGGCGCGGCCGGTGCGCCCGATCCGGTGCACGTAGGCCTCGGGGTCGTTGGGGATGTCGTAGTTGACGACGTGCGAGATGCGGTCCACATCCAGGCCGCGGGCGGCGACGTCGGTGGCGACCAGGATGTCGATATTGCCGTTCTTGAGCCCGGTGATGGTGCGCTCACGCTGCGCCTGGGCGATGTCGCCGTTGATCGCGGATGCGGAAAAGCCTCGGGCACGCAGCTTTTCGGCAACCTCTTCGGTGGCCTGCTTGGTCCGGACGAACACGATCATCGCCTCGAACGGCTCGACTTCCAGCACCCGGGTCAGGGCGTCCATCTTGCGCGGGCCGGCGACCTCGATATAGCGCTGGGTGATGTTCTCCGCGGTAGCGGTCTTGGCCTTGACGGTGACCTCGACCGGCTCGTGCAGGTACTTGGCTGTGATCCGGCGGATCGCCGGCGGCATGGTCGCCGAGAACAACGCCACCTGCTTGTATTCCGGGGTGTCGGACAGGATGCGCTCGACGTCCTCGGCGAAGCCCATCTGCAGCATCTCGTCGGCCTCGTCGAGCACCAGGTAGTCCAGGTGCGACAGGTCCAGGGTGCCGCGCTCCAAGTGGTCGATGACCCGGCCGGGGGTGCCGACCACCACCTGGGCGCCGCGTTTGAGGCCGGACAGCTGCACGGTGTAGGACGCGCCGCCGTAGATCGGCAGCACGTTGACCCGCGGCAGGTGCGCACCGTAGCGGCCGAACGCCTCGGCCACCTGGAGCGCCAGCTCGCGGGTCGGCGCCAGCACCAGCGCCTGGGTGGCCTTGCTGGTGACGTCGATCCGCGACAGGATCGGGATGGCGAACGCCGCGGTCTTGCCGGTGCCAGTCTGCGCCAGCCCGACGACGTCGGAGCCCTGCAGCAACGCCGGGATGGTGGCGGCCTGAATCGCCGACGGGGTCTCGTACCCGACGTCGGCGACGGCCTGCAGGACCGAAGGGTGGATTTGCAGGTCGGCGAAGGTCACGTCGGGGGCGTCAGGCGAGGTCATAGCGCCTCGCAGTCTACGGGCAACGACGCGCCGATCTATCGCTGCAGCTGATCCTCACATTTGAAGGCGTCTTTGTGCGCATCGATGTGGAAGGAGGAATCGTCGCTGGCGGCGTTCTCCGAACCGGCCGGCGACCATTGCCCGTTGGTGAACGTCCAGTGGTCGGTTTCGATGATGCCGCCGCCCGGAAGCGTTCCGCCCGTCGATTCACCGGCCGCCTCGCTGGTCACCGAGATCGATCCGCCGGAGGAACAGCTCACCCAGTGTTGCCGCCCGTGGGATTCCGACAGTTGCCAGACACCGGGGTCGCCGGGATAGGACTCGGCGATGGCCGGTTGCGGAACCGGCGCCAGATCATTGCCACTCCAACCGAGTACGACGAACTCGTCCGGGCCGCCCTGGCCGCGGGCGGTGTGCAGCACCAGATCGGCGCCCTGGGTGCGGCTGATCGGATAGGCCCCGATCAGCAGATCACGCGGGCCGGACTGGTCCCCGAAGATCAGGGTGCCGTTGACCTCGCGCTGCCGGATGCCGGTGGCCGTGGCCACTCGTACCGTGGTGAGCACCGCGCCGATCTCATGCTGCTCCGGGGTCAGCCACTGTGTGGCGACACCGACCCGGTCCGCGACGCCGTCGCCGTCCACATCGACGGTGCCGAGCTGCTCACATCCGGCCGGCCCGGCCGCGCACGGGTCCGCCACCGACACAGCCGCCGGTGCTTCCAGCGAACCCGGGCCCATCTCCGGCTGGGCACCCGGGTGTTCGTGGTGCGTCGACGTCGTGCAACCCGCGAGCGCCAGCACGGACAGACCCAGCATCCACTGTTTGACCATCACGCCATCCCTACGTAGTACGCGGTTTTCACCTGGTGCGTCGTCGCCGATCCGGTCTCGCCACCGACCTCCACGGTGGATCCACCGAATCCCCAGATCCCCAGAAATGGGGAGCCGGACCCACATACGTAATCGGGAGCTCCTCGCGGTCCCCACGAACCGCCGACCACAGCACGACACTGGGTGCCGTCGTCCAACAGCAGGCCCAGTGGCCGCGGCGGCCCGTCGAGCGAACCCACCGGCTTCGCCATCCCCTCGGCCGCGTACAGCTTCAGCGTCTTGGTGAACGGGTCGACGAGACAGAGCGCGTAGTTCCCGCCGGCGGTCGGCCAGCAGGCGTAGGCGCCCTCAGAGTTCGGGTAGCACCTGCGAACTCCGCTGGTCGCGTCGAACGGCGACGCGATCCCGTCGGAACAGTCGATCGACACGTTGCGATTGCGGTCGTCCTTCATCCAGCCCGGCTGCACGTCTCCGCGGGCGTTGACCGGCTTGAGCACCACCTTCTCGGGTTCCCCGCCGCTTGCGGCCTGCGGCGCGGGCGCGACGTCAGGCGCGGCCCCGGCCTTGGGTGCACACCGGCACAGCACGATCGTTTTGACCGTGCCCAACACGGTGCCGCCGGACTCGGAGTAGTCCTGCACGACCACCCGGTAGCCGGCGTCGGTGCCCGCGTTGGCGCGGTAGGTCAGGCGGTAGCCGCCGTGGCCGTCGGACTCGGTCAGAACCGGGGCACCGTACAGCTCGGACACCCGGCTCAGCGCGGTACCCGGGACCACCCCGTCGATGGTGCGTCCACCGCCGTGCGGCTCGATGGAGTCCAGCACACCGTCGACGAACACGTAATCGCAGTCGACGTAGACCACCCGGACCGATCCCGACGTGGGCGCATCCGGGAAATCGGGGTGCGCCTTGCGGATGTCGGCGAGTTTGTCACCCAACTCGATGCCGCCGAAACCACTGCCCGACAACGAATTCTGCGCCTGGGCCAGGTTCTGCGTCGCCAGCAGCCGAGCCGCCAGCTGGTTGGCATTGTCGGCCTGCACGAAGATTCCGCCGGCAGACGTTGCGATACAACGCAACTGGTCGCTGGCCGCGCCCTCGGTCTTGAACCCCACCGTTGAGATCGTCAGGTTCGGGTGCGCCGACCTGATCTGCCCGGCGGTGTCACACGGCGGCGTGTCGCAGGTGTCCTCGCCGTCGGAGACCAACACGATCGCCTGCTCTTGGTCGCCGCCCGGCAACTGCCCCACCGCCGTGGTCAAAGCCAGACTGATCGGGGTGTACCCCGAGGCCACCAATCCGTCGATCTGCGTCTGCATCTTCCCACGGTCCAACGCCCCCAACGGGATCAGCACCGTGACGTCCCGGCAGCCGGCGGCCTTCTCGGCGTCGGTCGAGCCGGTACTGGTGCCGTAGGTCAGCAGCGACATGGCCGCACCGTCGGGCAGGCCCTCGATCAATCCATTCGCGGCCCGCTTGGCCGCATCCATCCGCGGCCCCGGCGCATCGGCCTCGGTCATGGAACCCGACGCGTCCACGATCAGCACCGTGGGCACCGACGCCGGACTCGCCTCGTCCTTCACAGACTTGTGTTGCGTGCCGCCGCAACCGGCCACCAGAACGGCGACCAGCGCGCCGACCACAACCAGACACCATCGCCGCATGCGTCAGCACGTTAACGGCGCACGGGCGTCACCACTATCGTCCGAACAACCGACAGCGGCCCCCGGCCGCGCCTCCCGGCGACGGCACCGGCGCGACGGTACGGTGCCCGGTGTGTCGGGTGCTGTAAAACCGTTAGGCCTGTTCGCCGGTGCTCTGGCCGCAATGCTGCTGGCCGGGTGCGGCTCGGGTGACTCCACCGTCGCCAAGACACCGCAGAACACCAGCCCGCCGGCTGTCGCCGAGGCGCCGCCCCCGACCGCGCCCCCTCCCAGCACCGGCGCCCAGCCCGCCGACCCGTGCGCAGTCAACCTGGCCGCCCCGGCGATCGCCAAGGCCGTCTCGGAGTTGCCCCGCGATCCGCGCAGCGGCCAGCCGTGGAGCCCGGAACCGCTGACCGGCAACTACAGCGACTGCGCCGACCTGTCGGCGGTGATCGTGAAGGCCAACACCAACGCCGAGAACCCGAGCAGACGCGCCGTGCTCTTTCACCTCGGGCAGTTCCTCCCGCAGACCGTGCCGGACACCTATGGGTTCAGCGGGATCGACCTGGCCCAGAGCAACGGCGACACGGTGGCGCTGCAGACCGCCAGCGGTATCCCGGGATTGTCGGGCACCGTGAAGTTTCACTGGAACGGCAGGGGCGTGGAGATCGTCGGCAACACCACCCGATAGCCGTCAGATGCGCCGACCGATGCGGTCGGTGTCATCCGGATCTTCACGGTAGTGCCGGTTGCGGCGCTTCGAGGGCTGACCGGTGATCCCGAACTTGGCCAGCACGTCCACCGGAGTCCCATTGACCACCGGACGGAAATGCTGGCCGGCCTCGAGGTGAAACCCGTTGCGGGTCAGCGGTTCGGTGATCGGGTCTTCGAAGCGGACCCGAACCGGCCGGGCAACAGGGGCGGCGGGAGTAACGGAAGGGACGGCGGCGACGGGAGTGAAAGGCGCCATCGGGGTGACCATCGGGGTGAGGCGCGGGAGCACCATCGTCGGCCGGTCGGCCCCGTGCGGCACATCGACCTCAGCGAAGCGCCGGGGAATGCTGACGCGCTCCACCCGCCGCTTGACCGGCCGCGGTTCATCCGGCTCAGCCGGGCCCGCATCGTCGTGATCGAACTCCGGCCCGGCCGTCCGCCGCCCGGGACCGAAGACGTGGCCGACCATGAACAGCGCCGCGGCCACCCCGAACAGCGAGATGAACGCGGGCAGCAGTGCCGACTCCGACATCGCCGTCGAGAACGGCTCGTGCAGAAACTCCGGCAGGTGCAGGCCGGGGTGCCCCGCTCCAGGCCCACCCGGCATCGGCGGCATGTTGGCCGCGATCCGCGACGTCATGAACGCGGCCATGCCGGCACTGCCCAGCACCGCGCCCACCTGACGGGTCGCGTTGTAGACGCCCGATCCCGCACCGGCCAGCTCCGGCGGCAGGTTACGGGTGGCGGTGGCGGCCAGCGGCGACCAGATGAACGCCATGCCGCCGCCCATCGCCGCGAACGGCAGCAACAGTCGCCAGATCGGTGTCACCGGCGTCATCTCGAATGACAGCCACGTCAGTGCGATCGCCAGCAGCGAGAAGCCGAATCCGACGACGGCCCGCGGATGGGCCCGGTCGACGATCTTGCCGACAACCGGAGCGAGTATCCCGGTCACGATCGACATCGGCGCGGTCAGCAGCGCCGATCGCGTCGGTGACATGCCGCACACCACCTGCGCGTAGAACATCACCGGCAGCACGATCCCGGTGGCCGCGAACCCGATGACCGCCACCCCGATGTTGGACAGGCCGAAGTCGAGGTCGCGGAAGATGTGCAGTGGCACCAGCGGCTCGCCGTTCATCAGCGCCTGCCAGTAGACGAACACCGCCAGGAACAACAGGCCGCCGCCGATCAGCGCCCAGATCCACAGCGCCCACCCCTGCGATTCGCCTTCCTGCAGGGCGAACACCACCAGGAACAGCCCGATCCCCGACAGCATCATCCCGATCAGGTCGAATCGATGGCGCTGAATCGGCAGGTCGGGGATCAGCACGACGGCCATGACCAGGCCGACGACACCGATGGGGACGTTGACGAAGAAGATCCACTCCCAGCCGAGTCGGTCCACCAACACCCCGCCGACCAGCGGGCCGACCAGGGTCGCCACCCCGGCGGTCGCACCCCAGACAGCCATCGCCATGCCGCGCCGGTCGGCCGGGAAGGTCCGGGTGATCACCGACAGGGTCTGCGGGGTCAACAGGGCGGCGCCCAGGCCCTGCACCGCGCGCGCGATGATCAGCACCTCGATGCCCCCGGACAGGCCGCACCACAGCGAGGCGCCGGTGAACACCGCCAGCCCGATCAGGTAGAGGTTCTTCGGGCCGAACCGGTCGCCGAGCCGCCCGGCCACCAGCAGCGGCACCGCATAGGCCAGCAGGTAGGAACTGGTCACCCAGATCACGGTGTCGTAGCCGACCCCGAGAGCCACCATGATGCGGGGATTGGCCACCGCCACGATCGTGGAATCGACCAGGATCACGAAGAAGCCGAGCATCATCGCCCACAGTGCGTTCCACGGGTTGACCGGCTCGCTCAAAGCGCCGTTCCTCCCATCACTGCGCCACCTCGATGCGACGCTACGGACAGATGTCGGCGACAACAACTCGCAGCGTCTGTGCAGCGGTTCGCTGACCGGACGTTCGGAGCGGGTAGACATCTTCCGGGGCGTTAGCCTGAACAGAACTGAGCCGCAATGGGAGGGCAACCTATGGGCATCTTTCGACGGCGCCGGCCGACGCAGGAGCTGACACCGACCCCCGACCAGGGCAAGCCGGGTATGACAGCCCGAGTGTTGTCGCAGGTCATCGAACGCAGCGAACGAGTACAGGGTCCCGCGGTGCGCGCCTACGTGCAGCGAGTGCGCCGCCTCCAACCCGACGCCGGCCCGGCGCAGGTGGTGGCCAGACTGGAGAAGCGATATCTCGCGGCCGCGACGGCCAGCGGTGCCGCCGTCGGCGCCACCGCGGCGATCCCGGCGATCGGCACCCTGATGGCCCTGTCGGCGGTCGCCGGCGAGACCGCGGTCTTCCTGGAGGCCACCGCGTTCTTCGTGCTGTCGGTAGCCGAAGTGCACGGCATTCCGGTGGACAATCGGGAGCGCCGCCGCGCGCTGGTGCTGGCGGTGCTGGTCGGCGACGAGGGTAAGAGCGCTATCACCGATCTGCTCGGCTCGGGCCGCACCGGCGGCGCATGGCTGGCCGAGGGGTCGGCGGGGGTGGCCGCGATACCGCTACCGGCGGTCAAGGAGCTGAACTCCCGGTTGATGCGGTACTTCGTCAAACGCTTCACCCTGCGCCGCGGAGCCCTGGCGTTCGGCAAGCTGTTGCCGGTCGGACTGGGCGCCCTGATCGGGGCGATCGGAAACCGCCTGATGGGCAAAAAGATCGTCGGGAATGCCCGCAAGGCGTTCGGTGCCCCGGCCGACCGTTGGCCGGTCACTCTGCACCTGCTGCCGGGCCTTCGCGATCACCCCGACTCCCAAACCAGCTCGGCCTGACCCAGGGCCGAAAGTCACCAGGTGGCCCGCCTGCCGGAATAACTGCGAGGGGCTAGCCTTTATGAGGCACGGGGCGCAGCGCACCTACACCGTCGGACGACCAGGAAACGAGGCGAGAAGCTGTCGTGAGCGGTATGAATTCACCCTTCGGTCAGAACGAGTGGCTAGTCGAGGAGATGTACCGCAAGTTCCGCGACGATCCTTCCTCGGTAGACCCGAGCTGGCATGAGTTCCTGGCCGACTACCGGCCCGACGGCTCCCCCGCACCGGTGACCCCGGCGGCTCCCGCGCCGGCATCGGCCACCGCTGCCCCACCGGCACCGGCCCCCGCTGCGGCGCCGGCCCCCGCTGCGGCGCCGGCCGCCCCGAAGGCGTCCGCGCCGGCACCGGCGGCAGACGACGAGGTCCAGGTGCTGCGCGGAGCGGCCGCCGCGGTGGTCAAGAACATGGCCAGCTCCCTGGAGGTGCCGACCGCCACCAGCGTGCGCGCCGTGCCGGCCAAGCTGATGATCGACAACCGGATCGTCATCAACAACCAGCTCAAGCGAACCCGTGGCGGCAAGATCTCCTTCACCCACGTGTTGGGCTACGCGATCGTGCAGGCGGTCAAGCAGTTCCCGAACATGAACCGCCATTTCGCCGAGATCGACGGCAAGCCGAATGCGGTCACACCCGCGCACACCAACCTCGGGCTGGCGATCGACCTGCACGGCCCCGGTGGCAAGCGCTCGCTGGTGGTGGCCGCCATCAAGGAATCCGAGTCACTGCGGTTCGCACAGTTTGTCGCCGCCTACGAGGACATCGTGCGGCGCGCCCGGGACGGCAAGCTCACCGCCGAGGACTTCGCCGGTGTGACGATCTCGCTGACCAACCCCGGCACCATCGGCACCGTGCACTCGGTGCCTCGGCTGATGGCCGGGCAGGGCACGATCGTCGGCGTCGGCGCGATGGAGTACCCGGCGGAGTTCCAGGGGGCCAGCGAGCAGCGCATCGCCGAACTCGGGGTCGGCAAGCTGATCACGCTGACCTCCACCTATGACCATCGGATCATCCAGGGTGCCGAATCGGGTGACTTCCTGCGCACCGTGCACGAGATGCTGCTCTCGGACGCGTTCTGGGACGAGATCTTCTTCGAGTTGTCCATCCCCTACGAGCCGATCCGGTGGCGCACCGACAACCCGGACTCGATCGTCGACAAGAACGCCCGCGTCGTCGAGCTGATCGCCGCGTACCGCAACCGCGGCCACCTGATGGCCGACATCGACCCACTTCGGCTGGACAACACCCGGTTTCGCAGCCACCCCGACCTCGATGTGCAAAGCCACGGCCTGACGCTGTGGGACCTGGACCGCGACTTCAAGGTCGAAGGCCTGCCCGGCGGCGACTACCGCAAGCTACGGGAGATCCTCTCGGTGCTGCGCGACGCCTACTGCCGCCACGTCGGTGTGGAGTACACCCACATCCTCGAACCTGAGCAGCACCAGTGGCTGCAGGAGCGCGTCGAGGTCAAACACATCAAACCTACTGTGGCACAACAGAAATACATTCTGAGCAAGCTGAATGCCGCCGAAGCCTTCGAGAACTTCCTGCAGACCAAGTACGTCGGGCAGAAACGCTTCTCCCTGGAGGGCGCCGAGACCGTCATCCCGATGATGGATGCCGCGATCGACCAGTGCGCCGAGTACGGCCTCGACGAGGTCGTCATCGGCATGCCGCACCGTGGCCGGCTCAACGTGCTGGCCAATATCGTCGGCAAGCCGTACTCGCAGATCTTCACCGAGTTCGAGGGCAACCTCAACCCGGCAGAAGCGCACGGCTCCGGCGACGTCAAGTACCACCTGGGTGCCACCGGGGTGTACCTGCAGATGTTCGGCGACAACGACATTCAGGTATCACTGACCGCGAACCCGTCGCACCTGGAAGCCGTCGACCCGGTGCTCGAGGGCATCGTGCGAGCTCGCCAGGACCTGCTCGACCACGGGGGCGCCGACGGCGAAACCGGGCAGGCGTTCTCGGTGGTGCCGATGATGATGCACGGCGATGCGGCCTTCGCCGGCCAGGGCGTGGTGGCCGAGACGCTGAACATGGCTCTGCTGCACGGGTACCGGGTCGGTGGCACCATCCACATCGTCGTCAACAACCAGATCGGATTCACCACCGCTCCGGACCACTCCCGGTCCAGTGAATACTGCACCGACGTCGCCAAGATGATCGGTGCGCCGATCTTCCACGTCAACGGCGACGACCCGGAGGCGTGCGACTGGGTAGGTCGGCTGGCGGTGGACTTCCGGCAGAAGTTCCACAAGGACGTCGTCATCGACATGTTGTGCTACCGCCGCCGTGGGCACAACGAGGGCGACGACCCGTCGATGACCAATCCGTACATGTACGACGTGATCGGCGGCAAGCGTGGCGTGCGCAAGAGTTACACCGAAGACCTGATCGGCCGCGGCGACATCTCGATGAAGGAGGCCGAGGACGCGCTGCGCGACTACCACGGCCAACTCGAGCGGGTGTTCAACGAGATCCGCGAACTGGAGAAGCACGCCGCGCTGCCCAGCGAGTCGGTGGAATCCGAGCAGCAGGTGCCGCGCGGGCTCAACACCGCGGTGGACAAGGCGATGCTGGCCCGCATCGGGGATGCGTTCATGGCGATACCCGAGGGCTTCAGCGTGCATCCCCGGGTGCTGCCGGTGCTGGAGCGGCGCCGCGAGATGGCCTACGAGGGCAAGGTCGACTGGGCATTCGGTGAACTGCTGGCGCTGGGCTCGCTGGTGGCCGACGGCAAGCTGATCCGGCTGTCCGGGCAGGACACCCGCCGCGGCACGTTCTCGCAGCGCCATTCGGTGATCATCGACCAGGCCAACGGCGCCGAGTTCAGCCCGTTGCAGCTGCTGGCCACCAACCCCGACGGCACCCCGTCCGGCGGCAAATTCCTGGTCTACGACTCGCCGCTGTCCGAATACGCCGCAGTCGGTTTCGAATACGGCTACACCGTCGGCAACCCGGATGCGATGGTGCTGTGGGAGGCCCAGTTCGGCGACTTCGTCAACGGTGCCCAGTCGATCATCGACGAGTTCATCTCCTCCGGCGAGGCCAAGTGGGGCCAACTGTCCAACGTGGTGCTGCTGCTGCCGCACGGCCATGAGGGCCAGGGCCCCGACCACACCTCCGGGCGTATCGAGCGGTTCCTGCAACTGTGGGCGGAGGGTTCGATGACGATCGCGATGCCGTCGACCCCGTCGAACTACTTCCACCTGCTGCGCCGCCATGCCCTCGACGGGATCCAGCGGCCGCTGATCGTCTTCACGCCGAAGTCGATGCTGCGCAACAAGGCGGTGGTGAGCGATGTGAAGGACTTCACCGACGTGAAGTTCCGCTCGGTGCTCGAAGAGGCCACCTACGAGGACGGCACCGGCGACCGGGGCAAGGTCACCCGGGTCCTGTTGACCAGCGGCAAGCTCTACTACGAACTGGTCGCCCGCAAGATCAAGGACAACCGCGAAGATGTGGCGATCGTGCGGATCGAGCAGCTGGCGCCGCTGCCCAAGCGCCGCCTCAGCGAGACCCTGGACCGCTATCCGAACGCGCGGGAGTTCTTCTGGGTGCAGGAGGAGCCGGCCAACCAGGGTGCCTGGCCGCGGTTCGGCCTGGAGCTGCCGGAGTTGTTGCCGGACAAGCTGACCGGCGTCAAGCGGATCTCGCGCCGCGCCATGTCGGCGCCGTCGTCGGGGTCGTCGAAGGTGCATGCCGTCGAGCAGCAGGAGATCCTCGACCTCGCGTTCGGGTAGGCGCTCCCCTTCCCTGCCCCTTCCCGCGAGCGTGCGGAAACGTCCGCCAAAGTCCCAGGTGGGCCCGGACCTTTCTGCACGCTCGGCGGGTGGGGCCAGGCCAGTACCGGCGGTAACGGATAAACTCTGGGAGTCAACCGACCGCTGGGAGAGCACATGCAGGGATTCGCCGGGAAAGTCTGCGTCGTCACCGGCGCCGGCTCAGGGATCGGTCAGGCACTGGCCATCGAGTTGGCCCGCGCCGGCGCACAGCTGGCGATCAGCGACGTCGACACCGAAGGGCTCGCCCAGACCGAGCAGCGGTTGAAAGCACTCGGCGTGCAGCTCAAGGCCGACCGGCTCAACGTCACCGAGCGGGAGGCGTTCCTGGCCTACGCCGACGAGGTCAAGGAGCACTTCGGCAAGGTCAACCAGATCTACAACAACGCCGGGATCGCGTTCAGCGGCGACGTCGAAGTCACCCCGTTCAAGGACATCGAGCGGGTGATGGACGTGGACTTCTGGGGCGTGGTCAACGGCACGAAGGCCTTTCTGCCGCACCTGATCGCCTCCGGTGACGGGCACGTCATCAACATCTCCAGCCTGTTCGGTCTGCTGTCGATGCCCGGCCAGGCCGCCTACAACGCCGCCAAGTTCGCCGTCCGCGGTTTCACCGAGGCGCTGAACCAGGAGATGGCGATCAACAAGCACCCGGTCAAGGTCACCACGGTGCATCCGGGCGGCATCAAGACCGCGATCGCCCGAAACGCCACCGTTGCCGAGGGCATAGATCAGGCGGCGGCGGCCGACTTCTTCGACCGGAAACTGGCCTCGACCACCGCCGAGGAGGCCGCCCGGGTGATCCTCGAAGGGGTCAGCAAGAACCGGGCCCGGGTGCTGATCGGTAACGACGCCCGGGCACTGGATCTGCTGGTGCGTATCACCGGCTCGCGATACCAGAAGCTGTTCTCGTCCGTCCTCCCCAGGTTCCGCCCAAAGGGAGTCTGACGGGCAGTGACTCAGCGCCCCAGCGGGTGTTCGTCCAGGAAAGCGTCGGCCACGGCCTGCGGGTCGGCACCGCCGGTCACCCGCCGGGACATCTCGATCAGCGCCTCGGAGTCCAGTACGCCGGCCACCTGGTTGACCGCCAGCAGCTGGGCTTCGCTGAGCTCGTTGCGCCGGTACAACGGCACCACGTTCTCGGCGCGCACCAGCGCGGGCCGGCCGTCGCTGAGCACCACGGCGTCGCCGGGCACACCCACGTCAGCGGTGCTGGTCCACGCAGCGCTGACCTGACCGGCATTCAGCGCGGCGAACAACGCTGCAGCATCGGGGAATTCACGCACCTTGGGCAACGTGCACGACCCGACGACCGGCGGCGTCCGGGCATCCTTGACCGCGCCGACCGTCAGCCCAGAGCAATGCCGAACCAGCTTCGACAGGTCGGCGCCGCCCCAGGAGGTCGCGGTGGCGGTGCTCACGGCCAGCGCGGGCTTGTCGGTGGCCGTGATCGAGTAGTCGCCAAGCGCGAGCCCCTCCGGCAGCGCACCGGCCAGCGCAAAGTAGACCTGCCGATCCGAACGGGCCGGTGAGCTGGGGGCGAACACAGCCAGCAGCCGGCCGGTGAGACCGGGAACCAGGGTCAGCTCCCCGGAATCCAGCGCGGACACCGGATCTTGGACCGTGTCGATATGCACCGCGGCGCCGGTGCTGCGCAGCGCGTCGGCGTAGAGGTGGGCCAGTACCTGCGACTGCGGGTCCGGCGTGGCTCCCACGTTCAGCGGAGCGGGGCCCGGGTGAGTCGCACACCCGGCGGCGACAAGTACCGCCGCCCACCCCAGGCGCGGGCGCTGGTGCCCCGGCCGCTTCGACATCAGCGAGCTCAGGACACCGAGGCAGCCGTTGCGACCGCGGCCGCAACGGCGGGCTCGACGCGCGGGTCCAGCGGGCTGGGCACGATGCGGTCCGGCGCAAGGTCGTCGGCGACGACAGAGTAAATCGCTTCGGCAGCAGCCAGTTTCATCGCCTCGGTAATCCGGCGCGCGCCGGCGTCCAAGGCTCCGCGGAACACACCCGGGAAGGCCAGCACGTTGTTGATCTGGTTAGGGAAGTCGCTGCGGCCGGTCGCCACCACCGCCGCATACTTCGCGGCCAGATCGGGGTGGATCTCCGGATCGGGGTTGGACAGCGCGAACACCACCCCGCCGGGGGCCATCGACGCGATCAGCTCCTCGGGAACCACGCCGCCCGAGGCGCCCAGGAACACATCCGCGCCGTCCAGCGCCGCGGCCAGGCCACCGGTGAGGCCGGTCGGATTGGTGCGCTGCGCCAGCTCGGCTTTCACCTCATTCATGTCGGTGCGATCCTGATGCAGGATGCCCTGCGAGTCCAGCACGAC
This sequence comes from Mycobacterium zoologicum, assembly GCF_020181635.2. Lineage (NCBI taxonomy): Bacteria > Bacillati > Actinomycetota > Actinomycetes > Mycobacteriales > Mycobacteriaceae > Mycobacterium > Mycobacterium zoologicum. The sequence goes on from NZ_JAYJJS010000001.1 coordinate 61,653, forward strand.
CATCTGTGAGACGCCCATCGAGTGCAGGATGTTGGCACAGGCCACGCCTGCCGCACCGGCGCCCGAGACCACCACCCGCAGCGACGTGATGTCCCGGCCGAGTACCTTGGCCGCCCCCATCAGGGCCGCCAGTGCCACGATCGCGGTGCCGTGCTGGTCGTCGTGCATCACCGGGCAGTCCAGCGCCTCGATCACCCGGCGCTCGATCTCGAAACAGCGCGGGGCGGAGATGTCTTCGAGGTTGACCGCCCCGAACGACGGGCGCAGCCGCACCAGGGTCTCCACGATCTCGTCGGGATCCTTGGTGTCGAGCACGATCGGAATCGAGTCCAGCCCGGCGAAGGTCTTGAACAGCGCCGCCTTGCCCTCCATCACCGGCAGCGACGCCGACGGGCCGAGGTCACCCAGGCCCAGTACCGAAGTGCCGTCGCTGACCACGGCCACCAGCCGGTGCGCCCAGGTGTAGCGGGCCGCCAGCGTGTGGTCGGCGGCGATGGCGCGGCTGACCTGCGCCACACCTGGGGTGTAGGCGATCGACAGCGCGCGCTGGCTGTCCAGTGGGGCTTTGAGGTCGACCGAGATCTTTCCGCCCACGTGGGCTTCGAAGATTTCTTCGTCTCCGATGACGATCTGGGCACTATTCGCGGATTGCGGCACATTTTCGGACATCGCTCGCAAGGGTACTGTGCGGGTACTCGGGGTTGCGATTGCCGTAACGGAAGGGAGTCGGTCTGTGGTGATCCGGCTGGTCCGAATCCTTGCCGTCGTCGTCGCGGCCCTGGCCGTCGGAAGCGCGGTGGCGGTCGCCGACCCGGACCAGGATCAGCGGTTCCTGGCGCTGCTCGATCAGGAGCACGCTCCCGCCGTCGAGAACGTGCCGAGCATCATCGCCGCTGCTCACCGGGTCTGTGTCAGGTTCGACGACGGCACGTCGTTCGACGTACTGCGTGACGACATGGCGGAACGGTCGATGGCGGCGAATCCGGTTGAGCGGAGCACGCCCGACCGCGTCACTTTGGCGATGACCAGGGCCATTACCGCGGCGGTCGAGGTTTATTGCCCGGCCCACCGCGATTTGATCCCAGGCTGAGCCGCGGCCGGTCCGCACCGAGATCTACGCCCTTTCGCTGATGTTTTGCCGTATCCGCGCACCGCATGCTGGCTAGCATGAGCGAACGCACGGACACGCCGGCGGTGAACTGGGGTGAGTTGGGCGTGAGCGAGCTCCCGACTGGAACGGTGACGTTGCTGCTGGCCGACGTCGAGGGCTCCACGCAGCTCTGGGAGACCCAGCCCGAACAGATGACTGCCGCGATCGCGCAACTGGACCGTACCCTCGCCGAAGTCCTCTCAGCCCGGGGCGGGGTGCGGCCCGTCGAGCAGGGTGAGGGCGACAGCTTCGTGGCAGCGTTCGCCCGGGCCAGCGACGCCGTCGCCTGCGCCCTGGAGCTGCAGCGCGCACCGCTGGCACCGATTCGGCTGCGCATCGGCCTGCACAGCGGCGAGGTGCAGCTGCGCGGCCACACCAGTGAGGCGGGCAACTACATCGGGCCGACGATCAACCGCACCGCGCGCATCCGCGACCTGGCGCACGGTGGCCAAACCGTGCTCTCGGCGATCACCGAAGCCTTGGTCATCGACCGGCTTCCGGCCGACACCTGGCTCATCGATCTGGGCAGCTACCCACTGCGTGGGCTGCCGCGTCCCGAGAAGGTACTGCAGCTGTGCCATCCGGATCTGCGCAACGACTTCCCCCCGCTGCGGGCGTCCACCACCGTCGCGTCCACCCATCTCCCCCCTCAGCTGACCAGCTTCATCGGCCGTGGCGAGCAGATCGGTGACGTGCGGGCCTTGTTGGCGGACAACCGGTTGGTCACGTTGACCGGTTCCGGTGGCGCGGGCAAGACACGGCTGGCGGTGCAGGTCGCCGGCCTGCTGGCGGACCGATTCGCCGACGGCATCTGGTACGTCGATCTGGCGCCGATCACCGACCCGGAGCTGGTGCCGATGATCGCGGCCCGGGCATTGGGCCTGCCGGACCAGCCGGACCGCTCCGCGATGGACACCCTCATCCGCTGGATCGGCGAGCGGCAGATGCTGGTGGTGCTGGATAACTGCGAACACCTCCTCGACGCATCCGCAGCGCTGCTGCTCGGCCTGCTCGGCACCTGCCCACGGGTGACGTTCCTGGCCACCAGCCGGGAGCCGATCGCGGTGGACGGCGAAGTCGTCTGGCGGGTGCCGTCTCTGTCGCTGGCAGACGAGTCCGTCACGCTGTTCGCCGACCGTGCCCGCCACGCCCGTCCGGATTTCCATGTCACCGACGACAACGCCGGCGCGATCACCGAGATCTGCCGGCGACTGGACGGAATGCCGCTGGCGATAGAACTCGCCGCGGCGCGGGTGCGCGCGTTGTCGCTCGACGAGATCCTCGAGGGGTTGCATGACCGGTTCCGGCTGCTGACCGGCGGTTCGCGTCGCGCGGTACGTCGCCAGCAGACGTTGCACGCCTCGGTCGACTGGTCGCATGCCTTGCTCACCGATACCGAGCGGGTGTTGTTCCGGCGACTGGCCGCCTTCATGGATGGCTTCGATCTCGACGCCGCCCAGTTCGTCGCCGGATGCGGGGACATTGCGAGCCATCAGGTGCTCGATCAACTCACCCTGTTGGTCGACAAGTCGCTCGTGATCGCCGAAAACACCACCGGCCGAACGCGATACCGGATGCTGGAGATGGTGCGTCAATACGCACTGGAAAAGCTGGGCGAGTCCGGTGAAGCCGACGCCATCCGCGCCCGTCACCGCGACCACTACACCGCGATGGCGGCCGTGGTCGACTGCCCGCCCCATGACGGTCATGAAATGGTGCTGGCCAGAGCAGATGCCGAGATCGATAATCTCCGTGCCGCTTACGCATGGAGCCAGGAGAACGACGAGGCAGAGCAGGCATTGACCCTGGCCTCATCCCTTCTTCCGCTCTGGCTGGGACACGGCCGCATCGCCGAAGGGGTGGCTTGGTTCGACAACGTGCTGCGCGACAGCGCTGCGCGGGGCATCGAGCTCGCTCGACCGATACGGGCGCGGGCACTGGCCGATCACGCACTTCTCAACGCGTGGGGCCTGGCGTTGAACAGCCTGGACGAAGCGCAGGAAGCGGTCGCGATCGCACGGGAGCTCGACGATCAGGCGCTGTTGGCCCGGGCGCTGACAGCCTGTGTCAGCATTGCCGCCTACAAGGCGGAGGTGGCGGCACCGTACTTCGCCGAAGCGATCGAGCTCGCCCGCAAACTCGACGATCGGTGGCGGCTGAGCCAGATCCTCGGTTGGCAGACCTACGCAGCCGCGGTGACCGGTGACCTGAACGGCGCCCTCACGATCGGCCAACAGGGCCGCGAGCTGGCCGATTCCCTCGGCGACCAGTTCAACTCGCGCTACTGCCGAAACTGGCAGGGAATGGCGCGTTACATGCAGGGTGATCTGGCCGGGGAGATCACGCGTTGCCAGGAGATGATCGCCGAGGCGGACGGCGCCGGCGACCTGCTCAACCGGTTCCTGGGCTTGCAGAACCTGGCTCTGACGTTGGCTTTTCGGGGCGAGATCGACCCAGCCGAAGATGCACTGGAGGCGCTGATCGAAACCGGCTCTGAACTCAGCGGCGTGCACGAGGGCGTCGCCCATATGGCGGTGGGGCTGGTGGCGTTGGCCAGTGGCGACGCGGCGGCGGCGGCGAGCGCGCAAGAGCGGATGTGGCATCACATCGGCGTCTACAGCCAGATCGCCGCCATATTCCGCTGGTGCCGAGCCGAAACGGCGTTGGCACTCGGCGATCTGGCTGCCGCGGCGCGGTGGGCCGACGACGGTGTCGCTGCAACGACGGGGTGGTACCGGATCATGGGCCTGGTGCCGCGTGCTCGGGTTGCGATGGCGCTGGGCGAGCCTCAGCGGGCCGAGCGCGACCTGCATGAGGCACTTGTGATCGCCGCCGATACCGGAGCCCAGGTAGGGCTGCCGGAAGCCTTCGAATGCCTTGCGGCCGTGGCATTCAACGGCGAGAGCTATCACGAGGCGGCCCGACTCTTCGGCGCGGCAAAGGGCATCCGGCAGCGCACCGGCGCCGCCCGCTTCACGATCCACGACGCCGATTTCGACACCCGGGTGGCCGGCCTGCGGGAAGCGATGGGCGACAGTGACTTCGACATCGCCTGGGCCGACGGCGCCGCGCTGTCCACCGCGGAGGCGATCGCCTACGCCCAGCGTGGCCGTGGCGAGCGCAGACGGCCGCCTAACGGTTGGGGCTCACTGACCCCTACCGAGCTCGACGTCGCGCGACTGGTCAGCGCAGGACTGCCGAACAAAGACATCGCCGCTCGGCTCTTCGTCTCACCCCGCACCGTGCAGACGCATCTGACCCACGTCTACACCAAGCTCGGACTCACCTCCCGGGTGCAGCTCGCCCAGGAAGTCGCCCGCCGGGCCTAACGCCGTTAGATCAGGCCCAGCCCGGTGACGGCTTCGCGCTCCTCGGCCAGTTCTGCGGTCGAGGCGTCGATGCGCTTGCGGGAGAAGTCGTTGATCTCCAGGCCCTGCACGATGCTCCAGTCGCCGTTCTTGGTGGTGACCGGGAACGAGGAGATGAGGCCTTCGGGCACCCCGTAGGAGCCGTCGGAGACCACGGCCATCGAGACCCAGTCATCGGCCGGAGTGCCCTGCAGCCAGTCGCGGGCGGCGTTGACGGTCGCCGACGCGGCCGAGGCGGCCGAGGAGGCGCCGCGGGCGTCGATAATGGCCGCACCGCGCTTGGCGACGGTCGGGATGAAGTCTTTCTCGATCCAGGCCTCGTCGCCCACGACCTCGGCGGCGTTCTTCCCGTTGATCTGGGCGTGGAAGATGTCCGGGTACTGGCTGGCCGAGTGGTTACCCCAGATCGTCACCTTCGTGATGTCGGTGACCCTGGCACCGGTCTTCTTCGCCAGCTGCGAGATGGCCCGGTTGTGGTCCAGGCGGGTCAGGGCGGAGAACCGCTCCTTGGGGATGTCGGGGGCATTGCTCATCGCGATCAGCGCGTTGGTGTTGGCCGGGTTACCGGTCACACCGACGCGGACGTCGGAGGCGGCAACGGAGTTGAGTGCCTTGCCCTGTGCGGTGAAGATCGCGCCGTTGGCCTCGAGCAGATCACTGCGCTCCATGCCCGGACCGCGCGGGCGGGCGCCGACCAGCAGCGCCAGGTTCACGCCGTCGAAGATCTTGTCGGCGTCCGAGCCGATCTGCACGCCGGACAGCAGCGGGAACGCACAATCGTCCAGCTCCATCACGACGCCCTCGAGCGCCTTGAGGGCGGGCTCGATCTCCAGCAGACGCAGTTCGATCGGCCGGTCGGGGCCCAACAGCGAGCCGCTGGCAAGGCGGAACAGCAGGCTGTAGCCGATCTGGCCGGCGGCGCCGGTGACGGCCACCTTGAGTGGGGTTGTGCTCACGTCAAGTGCTCCTCGAACGGGTTCGATGTGGGAGAAGTCTCGGTCGGATCGAAACTAGCGCACCGCACCGCCACACCGAAACTCCGGACGGTCATGCGGGGGCCGGACGCGTAGCATTTGACCGGCATCTGCGCCGAGAGTGGAGGCTCGCCATGACAGCCCCGAGCGACCCGGCTCCGCGAGTTCTCGTCGATTGCGGCGTGTACTCCGATGGCGCGCGGGTTCCCGGCGAGTTCACCCCCGCCGGGGCCCTGGCCAAGGTGCGCCAGATCGAGGGGGCCGGCACGCAGGCTTTCGTCTGGATCGGCCTGCACGAGCCCGACGACCGCCAGATGCAGGCCGTGGCCGAAACGTTTGACCTGCACGAACTGTCAGTCGAGGACGCCGTGCACGCCCACCAGCGGCCCAAGCTCGAACGCTACGACGAGATCCTGGTCCTGGTGCTCAAGACCGTCAACTACGTCCCGCACGAATCGGTGGTGCTGGCCAGGCAGATCGTCGAAACCGGCGAGATCATGGTCCTCGTCGGCAAGAACTTCGTCGTCACCGTCCGGCACGGCGACCACAGCGGGCTGGCGCAGGTCCGCAAACAGATGGACACCGACCCCGACCACATGCGGCTGGGCCCCTACGCCGTGATGCACGCCATCGCCGACTACGTGGTTGACCGCTATGTCGAGGTGACCAATCTCATGGAGACCGACATCGACGCCATCGAGGAGGTGGCGTTCGCCCCCGGCACCCGCACCGACGTCGAACCGATCTACCAGATCAAGCGCGAAGTCGTCGAACTGCGGCGTGCCGTTGCACCACTTTCCGTGCCGTTTCAGCGGATGCAGACCGACTACAAGGATCTGATCTCCAAGGAGGTGCGACGCTACGTGCGCGACGTCGCCGATCACCACAGCCGCGCCGCCGACCAGATCGCCAGTTACGATGAGATGCTCAGCTCGCTGGTGCAGGCGGCACTGGCGCGAGTCGGTATGCAGCAGAACACCGACATGCGCAAGATGTCGGCCTGGGCGGGCATCATCGCCGTCCCCACCATGATCGCCGGGATCTACGGTATGAACTTCGACCACATGCCGGCGTTGCACTGGGCGTTCGGCTATCCGGCGGTGACGGCCGTCATGACGGGTATCTGCGTGGTGCTCTACCGCGCGTTCCGCCGCAACGGCTGGCTCTGAGCCCCGCCCCTTCGGGCGAGGGTGCGTGTCTGTACGCCGACACGCCGCAGATCTCGTACAACTGCGCACGGTGGCGATGCGGGGCGGCGCGCTTCAGCGTTGACGCCGGGAGCTGAGCTCCCTTGTGCCGTCAAGGAATACCGCGACGACGGCATCGGTGGCGTGTTCGGGTGTGACGGTGCCGGCCGCGGTCAGCGACAGCGCCCGCACGATGAGTGCGCTGAACATTTCGAAGAGCACTTCCGGGGGGAGATCACCGCGCAGGATGCCGTCTTTCATCCCGCGGGCGATCAAGCGGCGCAACGGTTGCCTCAGGACACGGTTCTTGGTCTCCGGGTCGACGTGGACGTCGTCCAGGCTGATCAACGCGGCGAATTCGGCGCCGGTGCGGACGAACATCGCGGTGACGTGCGCGATCGCGCGATCGATGGGCAGCGCGTCGAGTCGGGCGGCTGTCAGGGCGCGCCCCATCTCGGTGATGGCGTGCTCGGCCACACCGCGCAGCACGCCTCAACACCTTGTCAGCACGGCGCTGAGTCGGGTCCCGTCCGGCGCGAGCGTGCGCAGTGGTACGGGCCAAACCGGTGTGTCGGCGTACAGACACGCACGCTCGCGGCAGAAACTACGAGGGCTCGGAGGCCCGGCGGGCGGGGTCGAAGACGTCCACCCCGTCGGACCGCCAGGCCTCCCGCATGGCGTCGGCGCCCTTGAGCCGCACCCACGCGGCCTCGGTCGCGGTGATCGGGGTGGCCGAGAGGAACCGTACCGGCTCACGCGGCGGCTCCAACGCCGCCTCGGCGATATCACTGTCGCCCAACAGCATCGCGGTGAACGGAACCGCACCGGACTCGCCGGTCCACAGCGGCCCACCCAGGTCCATCAGCGCGTCGGGCACCAGCACCACACCCTCTACCACCGGCGCGGCCGCCACCGTGGCCAGGCTGCGGGCCAGTCCGGACGCCGAGCCGGAAACCCGCAGGCGCAACACAATTTCCGCGCGGGGTCCGTGCAACGGATCGGCGAGGATCTCGCCCGGGTCACCCATCGGATGCCGCGAACAGCCCACCGACACGTAGTGCACCAACCGGTCGGGCCCGGGCCCGAACCGCAGCACCTCGATGGGCTCGACACCCAGGAAGGTCAACCGGGCGACAGCGGGTTCGGCAGCGATGCCTCGGGCGGCGAAGTGCTCCCCCAGATGCTCGCGCACCCGGTCCAATTCGTCGCTCACTGCGCGGGCGGCGCGATGCTGAGGTTCACCCCGGACGCGGCGTCGAACACCACCACGTCGGCGGGGTCCAGCGCCAGCTCGATCGGCTGCCCGCCGGTCGCCTTCGACGCGGCCGGAACCCGGGCCACCAGCTCGTTCTCCGCCGATGTGTCGGCCGCTTCCTCCGGCGTGAAGTACAGGTACTTGTCGGCGCCCAGCGACTCGACCAGATCGACCCGTGCAGTGAACCTCACCGCCCGGTCACGCCCGTCGGCGTCGAGCAGGCCCGCGTCACCGAGATGCTCGGGCCGCAACCCGATCACCACGTCGCTGTGCGTCCCCGGGTGTTTGCCGATCGTGTCGCGGACCTGATCGGTCAGCGGCACCTCGCCGAACGACAGCCGGGCGCCGGTCGCGGTCAGCGTGCCGGGGAAGAAGTTCATCGCCGGTGAGCCGACGAATCCGGCGACGAACAGGTTGGCGGGCCGCTCGTAGAGCTCATCGGGCGTGCCGATCTGCTGAGCGATGCCGCCCTGCATCACCACCACCCGGTCGCCGAGCGTCATCGCCTCCGTCTGGTCATGGGTGACGTAGACGGTGGTGGTGCGAAGCCGCCTTTGCAGCCGGGCGATCTCGCTGCGCATCTGCACCCGCAGTTTGGCATCCAGGTTGGACAGCGGCTCATCCATCAGAAAAGCCTTGGGATGCCGCACGATCGCCCGCCCCATCGCGACCCGCTGGCGCTGCCCGCCGGAGAGCTGCGACGGCTTGCGATCCAGCAGGGCGGTCAGGTCCAGGATTTCGGCTACCTCCGCGACCTTCTCGGCGATCTGCGGCTTCTTCATCTTGGCCAGGGTCAGCGGGAACGCGATGTTGCCCCGCACCGTCATGTGCGGGTACAGGGCGTAGGACTGGAACACCATTGCGATGTCGCGGTCCTTGGGAGCGCGTTCGTTGACGCGCTGGCCACCGATCCGCAACTCCCCCGACGAGATCTCCTCCAGCCCGGCGATCATGTTCAGCGTGGTGGATTTACCGCAGCCGGACGGGCCCACCAGGATGATGAACTCGCCGTCGGCGATGGTCAACGACAGATCCTTCACCGCCACAGCACCATCGGGGTAACTCTTGGTGATGTGGAGGAGTTCGATCTCTGCCATCGGCCTATCCCTTCACCGCACCGGAGGTCAGCCCGGCCACGATTCGTCGTTGGAAGATTAGAACAAAGATGATGATGGGCACCGTGATCACCATCGCTCCGGCGGCGATGGATCCGGTGGGCTCCTCGAACTGCGAGCTGCCGGTGAAGTTCGCGATCGCCACCGGCGCGGTGATCGAGGCCTCGGTCGCGGTCAGCGACAGCGCCAGCAGCAGGTCGTTCCAGGCGAAGATGAACACCAGGATCGCCGCGGTAACGATTCCGGGTGCGGCCAGTGGCGCGATCACCTTGCGGAACGCCTGGCCCGGAGTGGCGCCGTCCATCTTGGCCGCCTTCTCCAGGTCCCAGGGGATCTCGGAGAAGAACGCCGACAGCGTGTAGATGGCCAGCGGCAGCGCAAAGGTGATGTAGGGGATGATCAGGCCTGGCCAGGTGTCGAACAGACCCGTTGCCCGCTCGATGTTGAAAAGCGGTGTCACCAAAGAGATCTGCGGGAACATCGCGATCAGCAGGGCGGCACCCACCAGCAGCTGCTTGCCTGCGAACTCCAGCCGTGCCACCGCGTAGGCGGCCATCGCTCCGATCACCACCGCGATCACCGTTGTGATCAGCCCGATACCCACCGAGTTGACCAGTGCGGACGCGAACGCCGACCCGGTGCGGCGACCGCTGAAGATCCCGCGGTAGTTGTCCAGGGTCACCGACGACGGAATCAGCTTGCCGTCCTTGACCGTTGACGTCGACTTCAGTGACAGCGACAGAATCCACAACACCGGCACCAGCGCATAGGCCACCACGGCCACGTTGATGATCAGCCACGCCGCGCGGCGGCGAACGTCTGTCATTTCTGGCCCGATCCCGGTGCCGCGGCACCGAACAACTTGACGAACACCACCGCGATCAGTGCCACGCAGACGAAGATCAGCACCGAGATCGCCGAACCCAGACCCACATCGAAGCCCTTGAACAGGTTGTCGTAGCCCAGGATCGACACCGATCCGGTGCCGTTGGAGCCGCCAGTGAGCACATAGATGTTGTCGAAGATCCGGAACGCGTCCAGCGTGCGGAACAACAGCGCCACCAAGATGGCGGGTTTCATGATCGGCAGGACCACCTTCACCAGTCGCCGCCAGGCGCCCGCGCCGTCGATCTGCGCCGCCTTGAGCAGGTCATCGGGCACCAGCGCCAATCCGGCCAGCAGCAGCAACGCCATGAACGGCGTCGTCTTCCAGACCTCGGCGGCCACGATGACGGCCAGCGACGGCAGCTGGTGGGTGAGCGGGGCGCTGCCGGCGGGCAACAGATTCGCCAGGTATCCGGTGCCGGGCGTCCAGGCGTAATACCAACTGTAGGCGGCGGCCACCGTGACGATGCCGTAGGGCACCAGCACCGCGGTACGCACCAGCCCCTTGGCGAACAGACTGCGGTGCATCACCAGTGCGAGCGCCAGCCCCAGCACGAATTCGATCGCCACCGAGACCACCGTGATTCCCAGCGTCACGCCGAACGCGGTCCACCAGTAGGAGTCGGTCAGCGTGGTCTGGTAGTTCGCCAGGCCGACGAACGCGGTGTCGCCGGGGTTGGCCAGGTTGTAGCGCTGCAGACTCAGCCAGATCGCGTAGCCGATCGGGTAGGCGGTCACGGCCAGCATCAGCAGTGCCGCGGGTGCGACCAACAGCACGGCCAGCCGCCGCTGCGAGGCGGCGTCGTCGGCGCGGGGGGTCACGGAATCAGCCCCTTGCCGTCGATGGCCTTTTGTACCTGGACGGCCAGCTCGTCTGCGGTGCGCTCCGGGTCGATCGCGGTGATGGGCGCCAGCGTCGCCGAGATCCGGGTCGACACCGCCTGATAGACCGGCGTCACCGGGCGCAGCGCGGCGTTGGTGAGCTGGTCGCGGATCATCTTGTGCTGCGGGTACTTCGCCTGGAACTGCGGGTCGGCGTAGACCGAGGCGCGCACTGCGGGCAGGCCGCCCTCGATGGCGACGTATTTCTGGTTGGCCGCACTGCGCAGGCAGCGCACCGCGTCGAAGGCCTGTGCGCGGTGCCGGGTGGTCCGCGCCACCGCCAGGTTCAGCCCGCCCAGCGTCACCTTGGCCGGGTACCCCTGCCGCACAGCCGGATACGGCGCGAATCCGAGCACGCTGCGGCTGGCGTCATAGGCGATCCGGTACTGGGAGTCGGTGGGCACGAACGCACCGACGTCGTCGACGCTGCCGGCCAGGTCCGGATTGTGCTGCAGCGGCAGGAATCCCACCCCGCCTTTGACCGCGTTCTCCAGCATCGACGGCAGCACGAACGGCCAATTGACCTCCAATGCCGCCTTGCCCTGCTCGAACGCCAACCGGGCGGTGCCCTCATCGGTCTGGGTGATCGACGGGTCGGCTCCCGGCGCGGTGGCCACCGCCTTCATGACTCGCAGTGCCGCGACGGTGGCGTCTCGGCGTTCGGCGGTGTCGGTCAAGGTGACGGTCTTGCCGTCCTCGGCGAGCACGCGTCCGCCGGCGCTTTCCAGCAGCGTGTTGAACCACACCACCAGGCCCTCATACTGCTTGGCCTGCACCGCGATCCAGCTCGGCTCGCCCGCGGCATGCAGTCGGGCGGCCTGGGTGACCAAGGCGTCCCAGGTGGTGGGCGCCGCGGTCATCAGGTCCGGCCGATACCACAGCAATTGGGTGTTGGTGATCGCCGGCGCGGCGTAGAGCCGCTGGTGCCATCGGGCGGTCGCCAGCGGCCCCGGCAGGGTATCGGCGACGGCGTCGGCCTCGGCGAGTCCGGCGGGATCGTCGGAGAGCGGCAACGCCCAGCCGGCCTCGGCGAACTCCGCCGTCCACACCACATCCAGGCCCATCACGTCGAGGGTCCGGTCATTGCCGGTGAGTCGGCGGGCCAACTGCAGACGCTGGTCGTCGGCGGCTCGCGGCAGGCTGACCTGGGCGACGCGGTAGCGGCCCGCAGCCTGTTGGCTGCAGCGCCGGGCGATCACGTCGAAGGTGGCGGCGTCGTTGGCCGGGGTGTACACGCTGATCACCGGGGCACCGGACGCCTGATCACCCGAGCCGCAAGCCGCTGCGGCGGTGGCGACGGTCAGACCGGTCAGCGTGACCGCTCCCAGCCGGCGTAGACAACCGCGCCGACTCGCCACGCCACGACTCCCTCCGCGAGAACTCTTAAAGAGTCAGCTTAGCCAAGAGGTCGCGGCCCTGCTCAGCGCTCTGCGGGTCGCACAGCACGTCGTAGCGGCCCGCGACCAGCTGCATGGTGGAGCTGAAATCCCTTGTGCCGCGTGCCATCGCATACGGCACCGAGGAGGTGATCAAGCCGAAGAACACCCCGGCGATCAGGCCGGTCACCAGCGCTTGAGTCAGGTTCTCACTGAAAATGCCCAGCACCAGGCCGATGAACAGGCCCAGCCACACCCCCGACAGCACACCGCCGCCGAGCACCTTGGGCCAGGTGAGCCGGCCGGTGACCCGCTCAACCTGCATCAGGTCGACGCCGACGATCGTCACCTGATGCACTGGAAACTGCTGATCGGACAGGTAATCCACCGCACGCTGCGCCTCGGCGTAGGTGGGGTAGGCACCGATCGGCCACCCCTTGGGCGGGGTGGGTAACCGGGCCACATCACGGTGTGCCGGGCCGGCCGCCGCACCGAGCGGATCAGGACCTTGTCCTGGCTGGAACGGGCTGGTCATGGGCTTGTACGCTCCTCACTCCGGGCGGCTTTCGGACCGGCGAGCATCAGGCAGCCCCCGGTGCATCCGCTAGGTTGAACAGCATGACAGCTCCCGGCGGAGATTCTGGCGAGAATCCACCAGGCAACCCCGACCAACCCTGGGCCGCCGGGACACCGAGACCCGAACCGGGCGGCGTGCCCTACCCTTCGGACTTCGATCCGTACCCCCCGGCGCCCGGCTATCCGCCCGCCGGCTTTCCGCCCGCCGAGTTCCCGGCGGCGGGTTTTCCGCCCGCCGGCTTTCCGCCCCCGGGTCCGCCGCCGCCCGGCTACGGCCCGCCCTCGGGCCCGCCACCCGGCTACGGCCCGCCCCCAGGCCCGCCCCCAGGCCCGCCACCCGGCTACGGTCCACCTCCGGGCCCGTCCTCGCCGTATGGCCCGCCCGGCTTCGGCGCCCCGCCCGGATACGGCGCACCGTATCCGGGCGGCTACTACAACCCCGGCCAGGCGCAGCGCACCAACGTCCTGGCGATCAGCTCGCTGGTGGCCTCGCTGCTGGGCCTGTTGTTCTGGCCGCTGGCGCTCGTCGGTGCCGTCCTGGGCGTGGTCGCGATAAGCCAGATCAAGCGGACCGGTGAAGCCGGGCACGGAATGGCGGTGGCCGGTACCGCAGTCGGCGGCGCGGCTGTGGTGCTGTCGTTCGTCCTGGCCATCGCCACACTGCACTGACCCGGCTCACCCCTTAGGTCGGAGGCTCAAACGGCGCCGTCTGCCGGCGCATCCCGGCCGCCCGGCCCTTGCCGGCCACCACCAGCGCCATCTTGCGGCTGGCCTCGTCGAGCATCTCGTCGCCGAGCATCACCGCGCCGCGCGCCCCGCCGGCCTGCGAGGTGTGCCACGCGTAGGCCTCCAGGATCAGCTCGGCGTGGTCGTACTCGGCCTGGCGTGGGCTGAAGATCTCATTGCCGGCGGCGATCTGGTCGGGGTGCAGCACCCATTTGCCGTCGAAGCCCAGCGCGGCCGACCGGCCGGCCACCCGGCGGAACGCCTCGACGTCGCGAACCTTCAGATACGGCCCGTCGACCGCGGCTATCCCGTGGGCGCGGGCGGCGACCAGGATCGTCATCAGCACGTGGTGGTAGGCGTCGCCCTCGGTGTAGCCCTCGGGCTGCTCGCCGACTTCCAGGGTGCGGGTGTTGAGGCTGGCCATCAGGTCGGCCGGGCCCAGGACCAGTGCCTGTACCCGCGGGGCTGCGGCGATCGCGTTGATGTTGGTCAGCCCGCGGGCGTCCTCGATCTGGGCGTCGATGCCGATCTGGCCGGCCGGCAGGCCGTGGACGGTCTCCAGTTGGGTGAGCAGCAGGTCGAGCGCCTGCACGTGGGAGGCCTCGGACACCTTGGGCAGCACCACGACGTCGAGGCGGGTCCCTGCGGCACCGACGGCTGAGACCACCTCGATCAGGTCGGCGTGAGTCCATGCGGTGGTCCAGTCGTTGACGCGCACCCCGATCAGCGGCGCGGACCAGCCCGGCGCCGCGAGCGCTTCGGCGACCCGGGCCCGCGCCTGCTCCTTGGCGGCCGGTGCGACGGCGTCCTCCAGATCGAGGAAGATCTCGTCGGCGGGCAGAGCCTTGGCCTTGTCGATCATCTTGCTGCTGCTGCCCGGTACCGACAGGCAGGTCCGGCGGGGCCGATATGCGTTGGTCACCCAATCACTCTTACCCTTTCAACCATGGCGTCGAACAACAGGGTTTATGCGGCGCGGCTGGCACGAATGTTGGTCCTGGGCGCTTCCGGCGAATCCGTCGGACGGGTTCGCGACGTCGTGATCAGCCTCAGCATCGTGCGTCAACAACCGCGAGTTCTCGGCCTCGTCGTCGAATTGCCCACGCGCCGAAGGATTTTCGTACCCATCCTGCGCGTCGCGGCGATCGAGCCGCATGCGGTCACACTGAACACCGGGACGGTGTCACTGCGCAAGTTCACCCAGCGGCCCGGCGAGGCGCTGGTGCTGGGCCAGGTGCTCGACACCAAGGTTCGCATCACTGACCCCGAACTTCCCGAGCTGGCCGGCGTCGACGTGACCGTCACCGATCTGGCCATCGAACAGAGCCGCACCCGCGACTGGCTGGTGACGCGCATCGCGGTGCGGCACTCGCGGCGGTTGGGCCGTCGTGCCGCCGTGCACACCGTGGACTGGCACAACGTGCAGGGCCTGACCCCGTCGGCGCTGGCCATGCCCGGCCAGGGTGTGGCCCAGCTGCTGCAGCAGTTCGAGGGCTGGCGGCCCATCGAAGTCGCCGACGCCATCCGTGAGCTGCCGCCCAAGCGGCGCTACGAGGTGATCAGCGCGATGGACAACGCGCGGCTGGCCGACATCCTCCAAGAGCTGCCGGAGGAACGCCAGGCGGCGGTGCTGGTCCAGCTGGGCACCGACCGCGCCGCCGACGTGCTCGAGGAGATGGACCCCGACGACGCCGCCGACCTGCTGGGTGCCATCAACCCCAGCGAAGCCGAGGCACTGCTGGCGCGGATGGACCCCGACGACTCCGATCCGGTGCGCCGGCTGCTGGAGCACTCCCCCGACACCGCCGGTGGCCTGATGACCTCCAACCCGGTGGTGCTGACCGCCGACACGTCGATCGCCGAGGCGCTGGCCCGGGTGCGCGACCCCGACCTCACCCCGGCGCTGTCGTCGCTGGTGTTCGTCACGCGCGCCCCCACCGCCACCCCGACCGGCCGCTACCTGGGCTGCGTCCCGTTGCAACGGCTGCTGCGCGAACCACCGGCCGACCTGATCGGCGGGATCGTCGACTCCGATCTGCCGGTGCTGAATCCGGAGGTTGCCCTGGCGGAGCTGACCCGCTATTTCGCCGCCTACAACCTGGTCTGCGGGCCGGTGCTCGACGAAGAGTTTCACCTGCTGGGCGCGGTCACCGTCGACGACGTGCTGGATCACCTGCTGCCGCATGACTGGCGTGAAACCCCCGAGCCCGACCTGGGGCCGAAACTTGCCGGGAGGCCCTCGTGACCGATCGCCCGGGATCGCAGCGGCTGTCCACACCGCGCACCTCGCGGCTGCCCGGCCTGCGGATGGACCCCGACGCGCTGGGCCGGTTCACCGAGTCGGTGGCGCGGTTCTTCGGCACCGGCCGTTACCTGGCGATCCAGACGGTGCTGGTGGTGGGCTGGATCTTGTTGAACATCTACGCGGTCAGCCTGAAGTGGGACCCCTACCCGTTCATCCTGCTCAACCTGGCTTTTTCCACCCAGGCCGCTTACGCGGCGCCACTGATCCTGCTGGCCCAGAATCGGCAGGAGAACCGCGACCGGGTCAGCCTGGACGAGGACCGGCGGCGGGCCGCCCAGACCAAGGCCGACACCGAATATCTGGCCCGGGAGCTGGCGTCACTGCGGCTGGCGGTCGGTGAGGTCCCCACCCGCGATTACCTGCACCACGAACTCGAGCGACTCCGCGAGGTGCTGGAGGCGTTTCGCCCGGAGCCCGAGATCGTCGATGACGAGCCGGCAGCGCCGCAATCCGGCAGACCAAACTGAGCATCCACTGGCGCGGATAGCCTCACCAGCGGTACCGGCGTTGGGTATGGTGACGTAGTTCACGAAGCCCGTGACGGGTTTCATCACCGCGAACGAGGGGCGAACGAGTGCCGACAGGGGGGACCGCAGCGGAGGGGCAGCTACCCCGCGCGGCCAAGTGGCGCAGGTCAGCGCGCGCTGCCCTGCGTCCGGCGTTCGGCCTGACCTTCATCACCCCGCTGGTGTTCGCCGGCGCGGTGGGCGCCACGCCCCGGTCTGTGACCGTCCTCCCGCTGCGTACCGCGGCGGTGACGCCGCTCGCGGCCTCGGTGAACACCGGCTCCACCGCCAAGAGCTCCCCTGGCCCGGCGGTGGTCGCGGTCCGCCGCCCCCCGCAGGCGAACCTGCACGTGGCCGCGGGGGCACTGTCGGTGCAACCGGCGGCGGTGGTCTTCTCGCCCGGCACGCTGGGCATCCCCAAGACCGCCCTGGCGGCCTACCGCAGCGCCGAACATCAGATGTCGGTGGCGGCGCCCGAATGTGGGATCAGCTGGAATCTGCTGGCCGGTATCGGCCGCATCGAATCCAGCCACGCCAACGGCGGAGCCACCGACGTGCACGGCACCGTACTGCAGCCGATCTACGGCCCGACGCTGGACGGCACCCTGCCGGGCAACGAGGTGATCGTCGCCAACACCGCCACCCCCGGACGGGTCGTCTACGCCCGTGCCATGGGCCCGATGCAATTCCTGCCCGGAACGTGGGCGCGCTACGCCGCCGACGGCGACGGTGACGGAAGGGCCGACCCGCAGAACGTCTTCGACGCGACGCTGGCCGCGGCGCGCTACCTGTGCAGCGGCGGGCTCAACCTGCGCGAGCACTCCCAGGTGCTGACCGCGATCCTGCGCTACAACAACTCGATGGCCTACGCGGAGAACGTGATGGGCTGGGCGGCTGCCTACGCCACCGGTGTGGCACCGGTGGATCTGCCGCCGATCGTCGGCCCGGCGCCGCCGATCGCCGACCTTCACCTGGAGCACCTGGAGAACCCCGAGGGCCTGGGACCGGGATCGCCGCTGAACCTGCACGGACTGTCCTCGGTCGATCCGACGGCCGGGTCGTCGGTGATCGACCTGGGCCAGTCCACCGCGGAGAACCCGCTCACCAACCAGCCGTGGGTGCCGCCGTGGATGACCCCCGCCGAGCCGGCGCGTCCGACGGTGGCCTGCCGCATGATCTGCTTGGAGCCGCAGGCCGGGACGGCGGCGCAGGCCGGTCCGGGACCGCAGGTTCCCGAGGCACCCCAGCCGTTCGCGCCCCCGGAGGCAGCCCCGGCCCCGGCAGCGCCAATGCCGGCGTATGCCGTGGCGCCCGCGCCGATCGCGACCCCGGACGAGCCGCCGGCCATGCCCGCTCAGGCTCAGGCCCCCGCGCCGAATGACGTTCCGCCGAACGGCCCGCAGGCCGGCCCGCCCGCTTGACCAAGATCACTCTCGGGGTCTGGCAAGCCCTGGCTTAGACTCATCTGTGATGGCAACTCAAGACGACACCGCCGCCCTGCACACCGCGGTCTATGCAGCACTGGGCACCGTGCTCGACCCCGACATCCGGCGTCCGCTCACCGAACTCGGCATGGTCAAGAGCATCGAGATCGCCGATGACCACAGCGTTCACGTCACCATCTACCTGACGATTTCCGGCTGTCCGATGAAATCGGAGATCACCAACATGGTGACCAACGCCGTCAACGACGTGCCCGGCACCGGACCGGTGAAGGTGACCCTGGACGTGTTCAGCGACGAGCAGCGCGCCGAATTGCGCAAACAGCTGCGCGGTGACGCCAAGGAACCCGTCATTCCGTTCGCCCAGCCCGGTTCGCTGACCAAGGTGTACGCCATCGCCTCAGGCAAGGGCGGGGTCGGCAAGTCCAGCGTGACGGTCAACCTGGCCGTGGCACTGGCCGAGCGCGGCCTGTCGGTCGGTGTGCTCGACGCCGACATCTACGGCCACTCGGTGCCGCGGATGATGGGCGTGACCGCGCTGCCCAGCCAGGTGGACTCGATGATCATGCCGCCGATCGGCTTTGGCGTGAAGGTCATCTCGATCGCGATGTTCACCAAGGGCAACACCCCGGTGGTGTGGCGCGGCCCGATGCTGCACCGGGCGTTGCAGCAGTTCCTCGCCGACGTCTACTGGGGCGACCTGGACATCTTGCTGCTGGACCTGCCGCCGGGCACCGGTGACATCGCCATCTCGGTGGCCCAGCTGGTGCCCAACGCGGAGATCCTGGTGGTCACCACCCCGCAGCAGGCGGCCGCCGAGGTGGCCGAGCGGGCCGGGGCGATCGCCCTGCAGACCCGTCAGCAAGTGGTGGGTGTGGTGGAGAACATGGCCGGGCTGGCCATGCCCGACGGGTCCACCATGCACCTGTTCGGCGAAGGCGGCGGCGAGCGGGTGGCCGAGCGGCTGACCCGGGCGATGGGCCGCGACGTGCCCCTGCTGGGTCAGGTGCCGATCGACACCGAGATGGTGACCGGCGGTGACTCGGGCGCGCCGGTGGTGCTGTCGCCGGATTCGCCGGCCGGCAAGGAGCTGCGCCGGATCGCCGAGCAGCTGTCCACCCGCAGCCGCGGCCTGGTCGGGATGTCACTCGGCCTGAACACCGGCAACACCCAGCGTTAGGTCGCGTCGGCGTCGAACGGGGCCGGCCCGCGCAGCTTGGGCGCCCCAGACGGCGCGGGAGCCGGCGCCGCGAACGGATTCTCGGCCAGTGAACCGACCGCGGTGAACACCGAGTCGTCGCCGTCGAGCAGATGCTTGGTCAGCGCGGCCCGCGGCGTCATACCGCGCAGTTTCTGCAGCTCGTTCAGCGGCGCCCGCAGGTCCTCGAACTCCGGGCCGATCTCCTCGCGCAGCTGATCGGTGGCCGTGGTGACGTAGTCGCGGGCCTGGCGCAGCGCGCCGGCGGTCCAGCGGATGGCGCCGGGCAGCCGCTCGGGGCCCAGGATCACCAGGCCGACCACCACCAGGACCAGCATCTCGCCCCAGCCGACGTTGGCGAACATCTATCCGTCGCCGGTGGGAGTCACGTTCAGCGTGACGTGGCGGCCTTCGCGGACCACCTCGACGGGCGCTTCCTTGCCGATGGTCAGCTGGCGCACCGCGACCACGAACTCGTTGGCGTCAGCGACGGTGCGGTCACCGATCTTGACCACCACGTCGTTCTCCTGGATGCCGCCCTTCTCCGCCGGGCCGCCGACCTTGACGTTGGCGATCTGCGCGCCGGAGGCGATGGCGTTGCTGACCGATCGGGCGCTGACCCCGAGGGTGGCGTGAACGATCTTGCCGTCCTTGATCAGCGCGTCGGCGACGGTCTTCATCTCGTTGACCGGAATGGCGAAGCCCAGCCCACTGGCGCTGTCGGACAAGGACTTTCCGGCGGTGTTGATGCCGATCAGCTGGGCGTCCATGTCGATCAGGGCGCCGCCGGAGTTGCCGTGGTTGATCGAGGCGTCGGTCTGGACGGCGTCGATGACGGTGTCGGTGTCGGACTCCTCGCCGGAGAGCGGCACCGGCCGGTGCACGGCGCTGACGATGCCGTGGGTGACGGTGCTGCGCAGGCCCAGCGGGGCGCCGGCGGCGATCACCTCGTCACCGACCCGGATCTTGTCGGAGTCACCGAGCCGGGCCACCGACAGGTTGTCGACGTTGTCGACCTTGAGCACGGCCAGGTCGGTCTTGGGGTCGCGGCCCACCAGGTTCGCCAGCACCTCTTTGCCGTCGTTGAACACCACGGTGGTCTTGAACTTGCTGGGGTTGCTGGCCGCTTCGGAGATGACGTGGTTGTTGGTGACGATGTAGCCCTTGCCGTCGATGACCACACCGGAACCCTGCATACCCGCGTCATCGCTGACCGATTCGATGGTCACCACCGAATTGGCGATGGCCTCGGCGACCTTGGCGAACCGGCCGGCCGGCTCCTCGGCGTTGCCCTTGGTCGACAGCGTGACCTTCGAGGTGGTGAACGCCTCGACGACCTGGGCGGTGGTGCGCCCGACCCAGCCCCCGACCATGCCGATCGCCAGCGCGATCGCGGCGAGCACCCCCAGCGTGCGGTAGGACACCCGGTCGCCGAACAGCACGTCGCGCACCCCGAGCCGGCCGCCCACGTCGCCCACCGCGCGCGGCGGCGGCGGAACCACGGCCGGTGCGCCCAGGCCGGCGCCGGCCGCCGGGTCACGCCACGGGTCCTCAGGCGCGGTGCGCCCGTTGCGCTTGCCGTTGCGTTCGAGCGCGCCGGCGTCGGCGGGATGGCGCTGCAAGGACGAGCCGGAGCCGAAGGGACGGCCGAAGGCCTCCTTGAGCACCGGGTCCGGCGGCAGATCACGCGGGGTGAACTCACCCTGATCCCGGTAGTGCTTGGGCCGCACATCACCGGGGATGAACGATCCGGGCACGCCGTCGGGACGGCCGAAGGCCTTCTTGGACGCGTTGTCCACGGGGGGCCGGTAGACAGGCCGCGGCGCCAGGCGGTTACCGCCGGCGTTGTCGTTGTTGGAGCTCACCTAATCCTCTTCCGGGTCCGCCCCTGGGTGGGCTGTCCAGGCGCCGAAGGCACTGGGTCCACCTTACCGACGTTTACGGCGATCTTCCGGTTTGCCGTCGGTGAACCGGGCCGGCATCGGGGTGGTCGGGTCCTCGGGAGGACATTCCGGAATCTGCGAGAGCAGGCCCAGCAGCGCCGACGGAATCCGGATCGGGTGCGAATCCCGCAATGCCGAACGCGCCCTGCCCTGATACTCCACTTCGGCCGCGCAGTCCGGGCACAGCGACAGGTGGTGGGCGGCACGCAGATGGGCGTTCATCCGCAGTTCGCCGTCGACGTAGGCGGCGATGGCCTCGCTGCACAGATGCTCGGTGGAGCCGAACTGACGCGGGGCCCCCACCGGCGCATCGCTCTGGGAGGCGAACTGGGAGGGCAACCAGGAGAACGCGCGACGGAAAACACCACCCCGGTCCGTCACACCGGACTCCTCTCCCATCACCAACCGCGCCGATCGGCAGCACCGAAATTTAAGACCTAATAAGAATGTAGCGCGATATCACGCGTCAACGCGTAAAGCAGTGCCCAGCGCGGGCCGATGCGGCGGGCCTCAGCCGGCGGCGATGCCGCCCAGCGCCGAACCGTCACGCTGACCGGGACGGTCGGCGAGGTAGTCGCGCAGGGCCTGGCGACCTCGGTGGATGCGGCTGCGCACGGTGCCCAGCTTCACCCCGAGGGTGGCCCCGACCTCTTCGTAGGACAGACCTTCGATGTCGCACAGCACGACCGCGGCCCGGAACTCCGGCGGCAGCGAGTCCAGCGCGGCCTGCAGGTCGGGGTCAAGCCGGGCGTCGTGATAGATCTGCTCGGGGTCGGGCTCGTCAGCCGGGACCCGGTCATAGTCCTCGGGCAGTGCCTCCATGCGGACGCGCCCCCGCTTGCGGACCATGTCCAGAAAGAGGTTCGTGGTGATGCGGTGCAGCCAGCCCTCGAAGGTTCCCGGCTGGTAGTTGTGCACCGACCGGAAGACCCGGATGAAGGTCTCCTGGGTCAGGTCCTCGGCGTCCTGCTGGCTGCCGGAGAGCCGGTAGGCCAGCCGGTACACCCGGTCGGCGTGCTGGCGGACCAGCTCATCCCAGGACGGCATGGCAGCCGAGTCGCCGGTGGCGTCGAACACCGCGGTGCCCTGCGGTTCCTCGGACGGCACCACCCAATCGTTGTCGCTGTAGCGCTCCGAGTGCGTGGTCGGGTGCGACATGGCGACCGGGGGCAGCAAGGTGGTTATGTCGAGTTCCTTCGCGTCAGGGCCGCCGTCGGGTGACGACAACGCATCATGTGGGCCAACGCCCGAACGGCCCGTCGTATTCCGAAGCCGGCTGCTACCTCGCTCCATGCCCGATACCGTTCCGTACCGCCGTATGCCCGCTCTGTGTTGCCACTGAACGCCGACTGTGAACTCACGTTCGAATATCCCGCGCACTGCGGTTATGGGCCTCGGTAACGGTTTGGACACGGCTTCGCGCCGGGCGTGTCGAGCCGGTGTCTGCGCGCCGCCGCGCGACGGTGTGTCCTAGGCTGCGGTCATGGCCAGCACCGATGACACCTCCGGCCCGACGGCCAGCCGGGCCGACGCCCTGTTGGCGCACGCCGAGGGCTCGATGTCCGAAGACGCGGTGCTGGCGGCCGCCCGGGACCGGGCCGGCGAGATCGGCGTGACGTCGGTCAGCGCGGCGGTGGGTGCGATGTTGAGCCTGCTGACCAAGCTCAGCGGCGGTAAGGCCGTGGTCGAGGTCGGGACCGGAGCCGGCGTCAGCGGGCTGTGGCTGCTGTCGGGAATGGGCGAGGACGGCGTGCTCACCACGATCGACATCGAGCCCGAACACCAGCGCACCGCCAAGCAGGCGTTCGGCGACGCCGGAATCGGGCCGTCGAGAACCCGGTTCATCAGCGGCCGCGCCCAGGAGGTGCTGACCCGCCTCGCCGACGAGTCCTACGACCTGGTGTTCGTCGACGCCGACCCGATCGATCAGCCCGAATACGTCCACGAGGCCGTGCGACTGCTGCGCCCGCGCGGCGTGGTCGTGGTGCATCGGGCCGCGTTGGGCGGCCGGGCCGGAGATCCCGCGGCCAACGACGCCGAGGTGGTCGCGGTACGCGAGGCGGCTCGGCTGATCGCCGAGGACGAGCGGCTGACCCCGGCACTGATCCCGCTGGGCGACGGCCTGCTGGCCGCGGTCCGCGACTGATTCCCCTTTCCCCCTTTCCCCGTTCTGCCGAGCGTGCAGAAACGTCCGCCAAAACCACAGGTGGTTCCGGACGTTTCTGCACGGTCGCGCCGGGGGGCCGGAGATACTTGACGCTGCACTGAACGTGTGTTTAATCTATTGAACATGCGTTCAGCCGACTTGACGGCCACCGCCCGCATCCGCGACGCGGCCATCGAACAGTTCGGGAAGCACGGCCTCGGCGTGGGGTTGCGCGCCATCGCCGAGGCCGCCGGGGTCAGCGCCGCGCTGGTGATCCACCACTTCGGGTCCAAGGACGGGCTGCGCAAGGCCTGCGACGCCTACGTCGCCGAGACCATCAGGATCGACAAGACCGAGGCGATGCGCTCGGCGGACCCGGCCACCTGGTTCGCGCAGTTGGCCGAGATCGAGACGTACGCACCACTGATGACCTACCTGGTCCGCAGCATGCAGGACGGCGGCGACCTGGCCCGCACCATGTGGCGGCAGATGATCGCCAACGCCGAGGAATACCTCGACGAAGGCGTGCGGGCCGGCACCCTGCGGCCCAGCCGCAACCCCAAGGCCCGCGCCAGATACCTGGCGATGGCCGGCGGCGGCGCCTTCCTGCTGTACCTGCAGATGCACGACAACCCGACCGATCTGCGGGCGGTGCTGCGCGACTACGCCGGCGAGATGGTGCTGCCCGCACTGGAGATCTACACCGAGGGCCTGCTGGCCGACCGGACCATGTACGACGCCTTCCTGGAAGCCGAACAAGGGGGAACAGATGACTGACAGTCGTTGGCCCGCAATCGAAATCCGCGGACTGGAGAAGAGCTTCGGCGCGGTGAAGGCACTCGACGGGCTGGACCTGACCGTGCACGCCGGTGAGGTGCACGGGTTCCTCGGGCCCAACGGCGCCGGAAAGTCCACCACGATCCGCATTTTGCTGGGCCTGGTCCGGGCCGACAGCGGGACAGTCCGCCTGCTCGGCGGGGACCCGTGGACCGACGCAGTCGACATTCATCGCGAGATCGCCTACGTACCAGGAGATGTCACCCTGTGGCCGTCCCTGACCGGTGGCGAGACCATCGATCTGCTGGCCCGGATGCGGGGCGGCATCGACGAGAAGCGCCGCCAGGAACTGGTGGAGCGCTTCGACCTGGACCCCAGCAAGAAGGCCCGCACCTACTCGAAGGGCAACCGTCAGAAGGTCTCCCTGATCTCCGCCTTCTCCTCACCCGCCCGGCTGCTACTGCTCGACGAGCCCAGCAGCGGGCTGGATCCGCTGATGGAGAACATCTTCCAGCAGTGCGTCGCCGAAGCGAGCCAACGCGGCGTCACCGTGCTGCTCTCCAGCCACATCCTGGCGGAGACCGAGCGACTGTGCCGCCGTGTGACGATCATCCGGGCCGGCCGCGTCATCGAAAGCGGCTCGCTGGACTCGCTGCGCCACCTGAGGCGCACCTCGATCGAGGCCGACCTGCTCAGCGACCCAGGCGATCTCACTCGCATCCCGGGTGTCGGCAACGTGCACTACAGCGGAACCGTGCTGCACGCGCAGGTCGACAGTGCCAGCCTCGGCGAGCTCATCCGGGCGCTCAGCGTCGCGGGTGTACGCAGCCTCACCAGCCAACCGCCCACGCTGGAAGAACTGTTCATGCGCCACTACGACACGGTGCAGGCGTGACCACCGTCGCGCTCGAACGCCCGCACCGGTCACCACAGCACCGGCCGGAGCTGGTGGGCACCGGCGCGATGCTGCGCCTGTATCTGCGGCGCGACCGGATCGTGTTGCCGCTGTGGGTGTTACTGCTGTCGTTGCCGCTGGCCAGCGTCTACATCGCCAGCATCAAGGCGATCTACCCCACCGCCGCCGACCGCGCCGGCCTGGCGGCCACGATCATGGCCAGCCCGGCCCAGCGCGCCGTGTACGGGCAGGTCTACAACGACACCCTCGGGGCGGTCGGCATCTGGAAGGCCGGAATCTTCCATCTGCTGATCGCGGTCGCGGTGATCCTGACCGTCATCCGGCACACTCGCGGCGACGAGGAGACCGGCCGTACCGAACTGATCTCCTCGACCGCGATCGGTCGCTACGCCGGGCTGACCGGCGCGCTGCTGCTGGCCGCAGCGGCGGCGGTAACGACCGGGGTGATCGGGACTCTCGGCCTGCTCACCACCGGCGTACCGGCGGCCGGATCGTTCGCATTCGGTGCGGCGCTGGCCGGCTCCGGGCTGGTGTTCGGCGCCGTGGCCGCAGTCGCCGCACAGCTGTCGGCGAGCGCACGTGTCGCCCGCGGCGCCGCCTTCGCCGTGCTGGGGGCCGCCTTCACCATTCGCGCGGTCGGCGACGCCGGATCCGGTGCGCTGTCGTGGCTCTCACCGCTGGGCTGGTCGCTGCAGGTCCGACCGTACGCCGGTGACCGGTGGTGGGTGCTGATCCTGCACCTGGTGACCGCGGCCGCGCTCACCTGGCTGGCCTACCAGTTCGCATCCCGCCGCGATGTCGGCGCAGGGTTGCTCGCCGACCGTCCGGGACCGCGCCGGGCGGCGCCGACGCTGGCCGGTGCCTTCGGCCTGGCGTGGCGGCTCGACCGCGGCGCCCTGGCGCTGTGGACCACCGGTCTGGTGTTCTACGGTCTGATGATCGGCAGCGTGGTGCACGGGATCGCCGACGAGGTCGGCAGCGACAGCGCGCGTGACGTGGTGACCCGGCTGGGCGGCAGCCAGGTGCTCGAGCAGGCGTTCGTCGCGGTGGCCTTCTCGATGCTGGGCATGGTGGGCGCGGCGTTCGCCGTCTCGCTGGTGCTGCGGCTGCACCACGAGGAGGCCACCGGGCGTGCCGAGACGCTGCTCGCCGGATCTGTCAGCAGAACCCGTTGGCTGGCAAGCCATCTGGTGATCGCACTGGGCGGCTCGGCTATGGCGATACTGGCCGGCGGCGTGGTGGCCGGGATCGTCTACGGGCAGGCGGCCGGCGACATCGGCGGGCACTTGGGCCAGGTGCTCGGCAGTGCCGCCGTGCAGCTGCCGGCGGTGTGGCTGCCACCGGCGGTCACGGTCGCGTTGTTCGGGCTCGCACCGAAGTACGCCCCCGCCGCCTGGGGGGTGTTGATCGGCTTCATCGCGCTGTACCTGCTCGGCACGTTGTCTGGGCTGCCGCAGTGGGTGCTCGACCTCGAGCCGTTCACCCACATCCCGTTGGTGGGCTCCGACGCCGGCTTCAATGCGCTTCCGCTGGTGGCGCTGTCGGCGATCGACGCCGCGCTGATCGGGCTGGGTCTCTGGGCATTCCGCCGCAGAGATCTGACATTGTGAGGAGGAAGCCATGAAAACCATTGGCAAGGGACTTCTTTCGGCGACCGTGGGCCTGATCGCCTTCGGGCTGTTGCTGTTCGTGCCGGCCGGAACGCTGCACTACTGGCAGGCCTGGGTGTTCCTCGCGGCATTCGCCGTGTCCACCTGGATTCCCAGCATGTACCTGATCCGCACCAATCCGGCCGCACTGGAGCGCCGGATGCGCGTCGGACCCGCGGCCGAGACGCGGCCGGCGCAGCGGATCATCATCGCCGTCATCTTCGTCTGTTTTCCGGCCATGTTCGCCTTAAGCGCCCTCGATCATCGACTCGGCTGGTCGACGGTGCCGACGCCGGTGTGCCTGCTGGGCGACGCCCTGGTAGCGGCCGGGCTGCTGCTCGCCATGGCGGTGGTGATCCAGAACGGTTATGCCGCAGCCAATGTCACGGTTGAGGCGGGCCAAACGCTGGTGTCGACGGGACTCTACGGCGTGGTGCGCCACCCGATGTACACCGGCAACGTCATCATGATGATCGGCGTCCCGCTCGCACTCGGCTCCTACTGGGGGCTGGTATTCCTGGCGCCGGGGCTGATCGTGCTGGTGCTGCGGATCCGCGACGAGGAAGAGCTGCTGAACCAGGAGCTGGCCGGATACCGCGACTACACCACGCGGGTGCGATACCGGCTGCTGCCCTACGTGTGGTGATCGAAGAGAGGCGCGCGTGAACGTGAAGGCAATCGCTCAGGGCGTGGCTTACGGGCTGACAGCTGCGGCCGTCTATGGCCTGCTGTTGTTCTGGCCGGCAGCCTGGGCATCCTGGCCGTCGTGCAGAACCACTACGCCGCGGCCAACATCACCGTCGAAGACGAGCAGCCGGTGATATCGACCGGGCTGTACGGCCTGGTCCGGCACCCGATGTACCTCTCCCTGCTGGTCACCATGGTGGGGCTTGCACCGGCGCTCGGTTCCTACTGGGGGCTGGCGGGCGCAATCGTCAGCGCGCCCATCCTGGTGGTGCGCATCCTCGACGAGGAGCGCCTGCTGAGCCGGCAGCTGGCCGGATACCTCGACTACACCCAGCAGATCCGCTACCGCCTGGTGCCCGGAATCTGGTGAGCCGGGCCTGCGCTCGCCGCTAGATCCACACGCCTTTGCCGACGGCCACCACACCGCCGGCGCTGATCGCGAACCGCTCCCGATCTTTCGTCAGGTCGACGCCGATCATCTCGCCGGGACCGACCACGACGTTCTTGTCCAGGATCGCGTGGCGCACCACCGCGCCGCGTCCCACCCGGACGCCGGGCATGAGGACGCTGCCCTCGACGATGGCGCCATCGCCGATCAGGACGTTCGACGACAGCACTGAATCCCGCACCGAACCGGCCGAGATGACGCTGCCGGCGCCCACCACCGACTCCTGCGCGGAGCCGCCGTTGACGAACTTCGCCGGTGCCAGGTTCTCGGTCGCGCCGTGGATCGGCCAGCGGGTGTTGTACAGGTTGAACACCGGGTGCGCCGACACCAGATCCATGTGCGCGTCGTAGAAGGCGTCGAGGGTCCCGACGTCGCGCCAATAGCCGTGGTCACGCTCGGTAGCGCCGGGTACCTCGTTGTCGGAGAAGTCATAAACCGCAGCCATCCCGTCGGCCACCAGGCGCGGCATGATGTCGCCGCCCATGTCGTGGTCGGAGTGATCGTCGTCGGCGTCGGCGCGGATCGCGTCGATCAGCACCTTGGTGGTGAAGATGTAATTGCCCATCGACACATAGGTGGTGTCCGGGTCATCGGGGGTTCCCGGCGGATTGGCCGGCTTCTCCATGAACCCCCGGATGCGTCCAGAATCGTCGGCGTCGATGCAGCCGAATGACGACGCCTCCGAGCGCGGCACCCGCACCCCGGCGACCGTCGCGCCGGCTCCGCTGGCGATGTGGAACCGCACCATCTGTTCGGGGTCCATCCGGTACACGTGGTCTGCGCCGAAAACCACTATGTAGTCAGGATCTTCGTCGTAGATCAGGTTCAGTGACTGGTAGATGGCATCGGCCGAGCCGGTGTACCAACGCGGCCCGAGCCGCTGCTGCGCCGGCACCGGGGTGATGTACTCCCCCGCCAACCCGCTCAGCCGCCAGTTCTGCGAGATATGCCGGTCCAGGGAATGCGACTTGTACTGCGTCAGAACACAAATCCGCAAGTAGCGCGCGTTGACCAGATTCGACAGGACGAAGTCGATCAACCGGTAGGCGCCGCCGAACGGGACCGCCGGCTTGGCCCGGTCCGCGGTGAGCGGGTGCAGTCGCTTGCCCTCGCCGCCGGCCAGGACGATGCCCAGCACGTGCGGCATTTCCCTCATGGCCCCAAACCTATCGGCCACGCCCGGGCCCTGCCACGCGACCCGGCGATTCTGACCGTTCTGTCAGACTGGCGCGTCGGCTACCTTGCGGGTTATGCGGGCGGCGATGCCGACTCGGAAATACCCCCCCCCCCCCCGCTGATCTACGACGGCGCCGGCACGACGTCCCCACGTGCTGACCGCGCATTCCCTGGAGCCGCTGCGACCCTGGGCTCGACAACGGCTACCGGGTGTCGTCCTGGGCCGAACGCGATGCCACCACGCGCGCACCTGGTGTTGTGCGCCGGCGCGCCCGACGCCCGCGATATCGCAGACGAGGTGCAGGACGCGGTGATCGAACTGGCGGCGACGCGGCGCGGCGTGTTTTCTGGATTCAGCAGGCCCATCCAGTGCGGCAGATCCGCGAATTATCCTCGGCGGCAACGGTATTCGTGTGCCCGTCGGCGTACGAACCGTTGAGGATCGTCAACCTCGAGGCGATGACCTGTGCCACCCCGGTGGCCTCCGACGTCGGCGGCATTCCTGAGGTGGTCAGCGACGACGTCACGGGGTCACTGGTGCGGGTGGCCGAGCAGACTCTGGCCGTCTATCGACGGGCCGGTGGCTGATGCGGGTGACGCCTCAGCTGGTGACGGCCTTGAGTTCGTCGCCGAGTGCGGCGGCCTCGTCGGGGGTCAACTCCACGACCAGCCGTCCGCCGCCCTCAAGTGGTACCCGCATAACGATGCCGCGCCCCTCTTTGGTTGCTTCCAGTGGACCGTCGCCGGTCCGGGGCTTCATCGCCGCCATCGAGTGCTCCCTCCAGGTGCCGGCCCGCGGACCGTGCCCTTGATCTGCAAATCTCTAGCCATTCTTCCCTATCGGTGGCGCTGAGCGCACAAGACCCGATTCCGTACTGCATTTTAAAGGATCAATCCGTGACCCGCGGGACCCAACAGGCCTGCACATGGTCGTCGACCATTCCAGTGGCCTGCATCAACGCATACGCCGTGGTAGGACCGACAAATCGGAAGCCGCGGCGCTTCAATTCGCGAGCCATCGCGGTTGATTCCGGAGTGACCGCCGGAATTTGCGACAGGTCCATCGGACGGGGCCGCGACGGTGGGGCGAAAGACCACAGCAGCTCGGCCAAATCGGTCGGTTCCAGGGCGAGGGTGGCCCGGGCGTTGGCGATCGTCGCCTCGATCTTGGCCCGGTTGCGCACGATGCCGGCGTCGTCGAGCAGTCGGGCAACGTCGGCATCGGTGAACCGCGCCACGGTCTCGACGTCGAAGTCGGCGAACGCACGCCGGAAGTTGTCCCGCTTACGCAGGATCACCAGCCAGGACAGCCCGCTCTGGAAGGCCTCCAGGCTGATCCGCTCGAACAGAGCCGTCGAGTCTCGCAGCGGACGGCCCCACTCCTGGTCGTGGTAGTCGCGGTAGAGCGCGGAGGCGTTGTCGACCCAGCCGCAACGCACCAGGCCGTCGTCGACCGCGCTGGTCAACCCCGCCTCACCGGGTCGGCCTGAGCGGCTTGGGCGGCGGCCAGTTCCCCGCGGAGCTGGTCGAGCTCGGCACCCAGCCGGTCCAGCACCCAGTCGACCTCGCCGGTGTTATAGCCACGCAGGACCTGCGAGAACTTGACCGCGTCGACATCGGCTCCGGTGACCCCGGAGGCCGGCAGCATGGTCGCGGTGGTGGCCCGCGGCAGTGGAGGCAGCTGTTCGCCACGGCCGAACAGCACGCTGGCCAGCCCGAACAGCAGCAGTGCGGTGAGGGCGAGGACGACGAGGTAGAGCAGCACCAGTGTCACGGCATCGATAGTGCCACCATCAGCGCCCGCCCCGGGGGCAGCCCGTCAGCGTCAGCGCAGCGTGTTCATCGGCGGCCGGTCGACCAGCGACAGCGGCGTGGTGCGCGGCAGGTAGTCCATCCCGTCCGGGCCACCGGCCACGAACTGGGTCAGGCCGACCCCGGAGTCGGGAACGCCGCACCGCGACAGCAGGGTCGCCACGACCTGGCGGCTCATCAGCGCCAACTCGGACAGCGGCCGATTGCGGTGCGCCCGCACACCCAGGTTGACCTGGGCGATCGCCTCAAGGCCCAGCCGGTCGTAAGTATCGATCAGCAGCCCGATCTCCACCCCGTAGCCGGGGGCGAAGGGCACCGACGCCAACAGTTCGCGGCTGCCCGCGTATTCACCGCCCAGCGGCTGCAGCACCGCACCCAGATCGGGGCGCAGTGCGGTCAGCAGGGG
The DNA here is from genome assembly GCF_020181635.2 of Mycobacterium zoologicum. Taxonomy (NCBI): domain Bacteria; kingdom Bacillati; phylum Actinomycetota; class Actinomycetes; order Mycobacteriales; family Mycobacteriaceae; genus Mycobacterium; species Mycobacterium zoologicum. Next base: position 92,558 of record NZ_JAYJJS010000001.1, read on the forward strand.
CCGGGCGACCAGCTCGGTGACACGGCCGCCGCCGGTGGCGTCCTCGGTGCCGTTGACCTTCAGCGGCCGCCGGTAGAAGCCCTTGACCAGGTGAATGCCGTCGCAGGTGAGCAGCGGGCCGACCAGGTTGGGGACGAACATCGGGTCGGGGTCGATCAGATCGGAGTCGATGAAGACCACGATGTCGCCGGTGGTCGCGGCCAGGGACCGCCACAGGGCCTCACCCTTGCCCGGCTGGGGGGCGACCTCTGGGACGGCCTGCTCACGGCTGACCACCCGGGCGCCGGCGGCGATCGAGCGGATCTCGGTGTCGTCGGTGGAGCCGGAGTCCAGCACGATCAGCTCGTCGACCAGGCCGTCCGCCAGGCCGGTGATGCTGTCGATGACCGTCGCTATGGTCTCGGCCTCGTCGAGGGCGGGCAGCACCACCGAGATGGTGCGGCCGGCCTTGGCGGCCACCAGCTCGGCGACCGTCCAGTCCGGACGGCTCCAGGTGCGCCCGGCCAGCCGGGTGTCACCCAGTCCCGCGACCAGGTCGGTCATGCAAGTCCCCTTATCGTGCTGGTCGGGGCCCGATCGCCCTGGATGGCTGCCACCATCTCCAGAACGCGCCGGGTGGGCCCGACCTCGTGTACCCGAAACATCCGGGCACCGGCGGCCGCCGCCAGCGCGGTGGCCGCCAATGTTCCTTCCAGGCGTTCGGTCAGACCCACTCCAAGAGTCTCCCCGATGAAGTCTTTGTTGGAGAGCGCCATCAGCACCGGCCATCCGGTACCGACCAATTTCTCCGTGTGTCGCAACAACGCTAACCCGTGGAAGGTGTTCTTGCCGAAATCATGGGTGGGATCGATCAGCACGCGATCCCGCGCGACCCCTGCCGCCACCGCCCGTTGCGCGGCCGCGGTGACCTCACCGATCACCGCGTCGACCACGCGATCGACGCTGGTGCCGTAGCTGACCCGGAACGGGCGGGTGCGGGGCTGGGCGCCCCCGGTGTGCGAGCAGACCAGGCCGGCGCCGAACTCCGCGGCCACCACCGGCAGATCGGCATCGACGCCGGCCCAGGTGTCGTTGATCAGGTCGGCTCCGGCCGCACAGGCCCGCTTGGCCACTTCGGAGCGCCAGGTGTCGACGCTGATCAGCTGGTCCGGGTAGGCGCCGCGCAGCCATTCGATGAACGGGACCACCCGGGCGGTCTCGGTGTCGGCGTCTACGGCCTCCCCCGGCCCGGCCTTGACCCCGCCGATGTCGATGACGTCGGCACCGTCGGCCACCGCGGCGTGCACCGCGGACTTGGCCGCCTCGTCGCTGAAGGTTGCGCCCGCGTCGTAGAACGAGTCCGGGGTGCGGTTGACGATCGCCATGATCAGCGCGCGATCAGCCGCCACCGGACGGCCACAGAAGAGGGACTGCACCGTTCCATGGTGCCTGGTCGATACGACGCCGCAGTGGCCAGCCCTGGTGCGCCGAGACCGACGTTCTGCAGAGAAAGTTCGAGTGGTGACCTGCAAACCGTCGGTTTGGGTGCAAAAGCGGAGAAGTCAGCCCCGCGGTCGCTTGCCGGCCGCCACTTCGCCGGGGTAGTCGGCGTAGTAGGGCACGTAGCCTTCGTCGCGGCCCGCCAGCACGTACAGCGGGTCGTCGATGACCGCGCCACCGCCGCCGTAGCCCTGCTCACGCAGCTCCACCTTGCGACTCTTGAACGTGGTGGTGTGCGCCATCGACTCCACCAGCCGCACGAACAGCGGCACCGCATAGGCGGGCAGCCGGTCGCAGACGACGGCGGCCAGTCCCCGCCCGTCGAACGTCGCGCCGTCGTGCAGCTTGACCGCGGCCATCCCGGCCCGGCCGCCGGTGTCGGGCACCTCCACCCCGTAGACGGCGCACTCCTCGACCGAGTCGTCGGCGTCTAGTGCGGCCTCGACCTGGGTGGTGGCGACGTTCTCGCCCTTCCACCGGAAGGTATCTCCAAGCCGGTCGGCGAACGCGGCGTGCCCCATGCCCTGTGGGCGCATCAGGTCGCCGGTGTTGAACCAGCAGTCGCCGTCCTTGAAGGCGTTGCGCACCAACTTCTTCTCGGTGGCCTCCGGGTCGGTGTAGCCGTCGAACGGCGACAGCTTGTTCACCGGGGACAGCAGCAGTCCGGGCTGGCCGGCCGGCACCCGGCGCACCCAGCCGGACTCGTCGCGCAGCGGGCCGCCGGTGTCGGGGTCGTACTCCACGTAGGCCAGCGGCATCGGGTAGACCCCGACGCTGCGCGGCACGTTGAACACGTTGAGGAAGGCGGTGTTGCCCTCGCTGGCGGCGTAGAACTCGCAGATCCGCTTGATGCCGAATCGTTGGGTGAACTCGTCCCAGATCTCGGGCCGCAGACCGTTGCCGCAAGCCACCCGCACCTTGTGGGCCCGGTCGGTGGGTTTGGGCGGCTGGTTGAGCAGGTAGCGACAGACCTCGCCGATGTAGACGAAGGCCGTCGCGTCGTAACGGATCACCTCATCCCAGAACCGCGACGCCGAGAACGAAGTGCCCAGCGCCAGCGTCGCACCGGCGTTGAGCACCGAGGACACCGCCACCGTCAGCGCGTTGTTGTGATAGAGCGGCAGGCAGCAGTACAGGGTGTCGCTGCCGCGCAGCCGCAGCCCGAGCCCGCCGAAGGCCGCCAGTGCCCGCAGCCAGCGGTAGTGGGTCATCACGCTGGCCTTGGGGTAGCCGGTGGTGCCGGAGGTGAAGATGTAGAACGCGGTGTCGCGGGCCAGCACCGCCGACACCGACTCCGGGTTGTCGGCGGGTGCGGTGGCGGCCAGGCGCTCCACTTCGCCGATGGTCACCGGCTCGTTGGGTGCGCCGCTGTCGTGCACCGCGGCCACCAGATCCGACTCCGAGACCAACAGCTTGGCGCCCAGCAGTCCGAGGCTGTGGGCGAGCACATCGCCGCGCTGGTGGTAGTTGAGCATCCCAGCGACCGCGCCGCATTTGGCGACGGCCAGCATCATCAGCACCGCATTCGGCGAGTTGCGCAGCATGATTCCGACGACGTCGCCGTGGCCGACACCGCGGCCGGCCAGCACCGCGGCGTAACGGTTGACCGTCGCGTTGGCCTCGCGGTAGGTCAGCCGTTGGTCGTCGAACCGGATGAAGGTCCGGTCGCCGAACTTCGCGGCGCGTTCCTGGAAGACCTTGCCGATCGAGGCCGTGGATGTCGGGCGGGCCAGCATGCCGGTCCGCACGCCGCTCAGGATCGACGGTGCGTCGGCCAGCAGCGCGGGCAGCCGGGTCGCGATGTCGGACAGCCGCACCCGAGTGACGGCACCGGAGTTGTGATCAGACACGACAGCAGAGCCTAATCGATACCGACGGTACCGGATGCGCAGGCGGCCAGCGCCTCCTCGATCTTGCCGAAGACCTGCAGCCGGTCCATCGCCCGCTGCGCCACGAAGCCGGTGTCCAACAGTCCGGACAGCCAGTTCCACAGCCCGTCGTAGTGCCCGTCCGGGTCCAGCAGCACCACCGGCTTGTCATGCAGGCCCAGGTACCGGCCGGTCCACGTCTCGAACAGCTCTTCCAGCGTGCCGATCCCGCCGGGCAGGGTCAGGAAGGCATCGGCGCGCTCATCCATGACCTGCTTACGTTCACGCATGGTGTCGGTGACGATCAGCTCGTCGGCGTCGACGTCGGCCACTTCGCGATGCAGCAGCGCCTTGGGGATGACCCCGACAGTCCGGCCGCCGTGCTCGCGGGCCGCCGACGCCAGCGCACCCATCGCCGAGACATTGCCGCCGCCCCACACCAGGGTCCAGCCCCGCTCGGCGATCGCGGCGCCGACCTTGGCGGCCAGCTCCAGCAGTTCAGGATCGGTGGGACCGGACGCGCAGTACACACAGACCGCCCAGGGATTCGTCGGCACAGTCGAAAGGCTAACCGGACGAGGGCGCAGACCGTAAAATCTTCGCGGTGCCGATCCGGTGGAACGTCCCCGAGCATTCGGCGGCGCTGCACCGGCTGATCGAAACGCTCGACGCCGGGGCGGACGGGGCCCGGGCCGGAGCGGTGGTGCTCGGTCCCGACGGCTGCGGTAAATCCACGTTGGCCCGGCTGGCCGCCGAAGACCACGCCCGCCGCCATCCGGACACCCTGCTGCGCTGGGTGATCGGCACTCCCGCGGAGGCAACGGTGCCGTTCGGCGCCGTGGGCCACCTGGTCCGGATCGCCGAGATCGGCAAGCCCGCCGCGCTGCTGCGGGCGGCACGAGCCTCGATCACCGGGGGCGAATCCGAGCTGCTGTTGATCGTCGACGACGCGCATCACCTCGACATCCTGTCCGCGACGCTGATCTACCAGCTGGCCTTGGCCGGCGAGGCCCGGATGATCGTCACCGGCCGGGCCGACGCGAATGCCCCGGCACCGGTGGCCGCCCTTTGGGGCGATGATCTGCTGACCCGCATCGATATCGCCACGGAACCCACCGGTGTCGCCCCCGACGTCGACGCCTTCCTGGCCGAACTGCCGCCGGCCGCGCGCGCGGCGCTGGACTACCTGGCCGTCCTAGAACCGCTGTCGCCGTCCGTCCTGAGTGCGCTGGCCGGCGACGACGCGGTGCACCTGGCCGAGGAGCTTGGCGCGGTGGAGACCCGCCACCGGGGCGGTGACGGACCCGACCCGGTGGTCTACACCGCTCACCCGCTGTTCGCCGAACGGGCGCTTGCGGCCCTGGGTCCCGCCGGTGCGCGGCGGCTGCGCACCGAACTGGTCGGGGTAGCCGGGCCAGCCGAGCACATCGGCGAGCAACTGCGGCTGGCGGCACTGGCCACCGAAAGCGATGCGCCGCAGCCGGTGGAGCAGGTGGTGGCCGCCGCCGCGCAGGCCCTGCGGCTGGGGGACGTGAACCTGGGCGAGCGACTGGCACGCAGCGCTCTGGACCGTGACGGTGGGCTGCCCGCTCGGCTGGCGCTGGCCCATGCACTGGGTTGGCAGGGCCGCGGGCGCGACGCCGACGCCGTGCTGTCCGAGGTGGATCCGGCCGGGCTCACCGAGGCGGAGCTGATGGCCTGGGCGCTACCGCGCGCCGCCAACCAGTTCTTCATGCTGGGCGAGCCCGAGCGCGCCACCGCGTTCCTTGCCACCACCCGCGGCCGGGTCGCGAGCCCGGCTCCGCGGATCACCCTGGACGCACTGGGCGCCACCTTCGCGATGAACGCCGGCAACATCGGCCGGGCCTCCGAGGCCGCTGCTGCCGTGCTGGGCGACCCGGCCGCCGACGACATGGCGGTGGCCTGGGCGGGCAGCGCCGCTGCCCTGTGCGCGGCCCGGGCCGGCCGGTTCGACGACGTCGACCCCTTGGCGCGCCGCGCCCTGGACGCCGAGCATCCCGGACTGCTGCGCTTCACCATCGGGCTGGCCGAGATCACCGTGATGCTGATGACCGACCGGCTCACCGAGGCCCGCGAACTCGCTTGGCAGTTCACCGATTTCGCCGAACTCCAGCAACCCGGACGAGCGATCGGCGAGGTGCTGGTGGCACACGTGTTGCTGGCCGCCGACGACTACGGCGGCGCGGCGCAGTTGCTGCGGCCGGCTTCGGCCACCCTGGAGCGCACCGGCTACTCCTGGGGCCCGCTGTCGCTGACGTTGCTGGCCACCGCGCTGGCCCGCCAAGCTGACATCGCCGGCGCGGCAAAGGCGTTGAGCCGGGCCGACTCCCGGCACGGGACCAAGTCCGCGCTATTCGCCCCGGAGTTGGGCATGGCCCGGGCCTGGCAGCTGGCGAGTGTGCGTGACCAGCACGGGGCGATCACCGCCGCACGCAACGCCGCGGCGATGGCCGAGCGCACCGGGCAATCGGCGGTGGCGCTGCAGGCCTGGGACACCGCGGCCCGGCTCGGCGATGCCCGGGCCGTGGACTCGCTGGCGAGGCTGTGCGGCGAGGTGGATTGCGCGTTCGGCCGGTCAGCGTTGGCCCGGGCCCGGGCGGGTTAAGCGGACAGGAAGCCGCGCAACAGCTCGGCGACGGCGGTGATCTGCTCGACCGGCACCCGCTCCTCGACGGTGTGGGCGAGGTTGGGGTCCCCCGGCCCGTAGTTGACCGCGGGAATGCCGCGGGCGGCGAAGCGGGACACGTCGGTCCAGCCGTACTTGGCCCGCACCCGGCCGTCGGCGGCCGCCACCAGTCCGGCCGCCGCCGGCGCGGTGAGTCCCGGCAGCGCGCCGGCGGCGCCGTCGGTCTGCTCGATCGTCACGTCGAGCCCGTCGAACACCTCGCGCACGTGCGTCAGCGCCTCGGCGAGGCTGCGGTCCGGCGCGAACCGGAAGTTCACCGTGACGCTTGCGGCGTCGGGAATGACGTTGCCGGCCACCCCGCCGTCGATCCGGACCGCCGACAGGCCCTCACGGTAGACGCAGCCGTCGATGTCGATGCTGCGCGGCTGGTAGGCAGCGAGCCGGTCGAGCACCGCCCCCAGTTTATGAATGGCGTTGTCCCCCAGCCAGGATCGCGCCGAGTGCGCCCGGGCGCCGGCCGCGGTGACCACGACGCGCAGGGTGCCCTGGCAGCCCGCCTCGATGTAGCCGCCGGTCGGCTCGCCGAGGACGGCGAGGTCGGCCGCCAGCCAGTCCGGCAGGTTGGCCTCGATACGGCCCAGGCCGTTGGCCGCCGCGTCGATCTCCTCGCAGTCGTAGAAGACCAGGGTGAGGTCGTGAGTGGGATCGGTGACGGTGGCGGCCAGATGCAGGAAGACGGCGTCGCCGGATTTCATGTCGACGGTGCCGCAGCCGTGCAACACGTCGCCGTCCCGTCTGCTGGGAACATTGCCGGCCGCCGGCACGGTGTCGAGGTGCCCGGCCAGCAGCACCCGGGTCGGCCGGCCCAATCGGGTGCGGGCCAGCACGGCGTCGCCGTCGCGGACGATCTCGAAGCCCAAAGCGGGAGGCAACTGGGCGCGCAGCGCGGCTTCCACCTCGTCGGCGATCCGCGCTTCGTGCCGCGATTCACTGGGGATGTCCACCAGCGCCGCGGTCAGTTCGATCGGGTCCCCGCGCAGATCCAGCACCCGCTCAGCCTAGTAGCGTTGAGCCCTATGACTGCAGCTTCGGGCATTGGGGTGGCGACACTGGCCGCCGACGGATCGGTTCTCGACACCTGGTTCCCGGCCCCTGAGCTGAGCAGCACCGCCGATTCCGGCACCACCCGGCTTTCCGCCGCCGATGTGCCCGCCGAGCTGGCCGGCCTGCTCGGTCGCGACGAGGACCGCGGCACCGAGGTGGTGGCGGTACGCACGGCGATCGGTTCGCTGGACGACCCGGCCGTCGATGCCTACGACGCCTACCTGCGGCTGCACCTGCTTTCGCACCGGCTGGTGGCTCCGCACGGGCTGAACGCGGGCGGCCTGTTCGGGGTGCTGAGCAATGTGGTGTGGACCAATCACGGGCCGTGCGCGGTCGAGGGCTTCGAGTCCACCCGTGCCCGGTTGCGCCGCCGCGGTCAGGTGACCGTCTACGGCGTGGACAAGTTCCCGCGCATGGTCGACTACGTGCTGCCCTCGGGCGTGCGCATCGCCGACGCCGACCGCGTTCGCCTGGGCGCGCACCTGGCCTCCGGCACCACGGTGATGCACGAGGGCTTCGTGAACTTCAACGCCGGGACGCTGGGCACCTCGATGGTGGAGGGCCGCATCTCAGCGGGCGTGGTGGTGGGCGACGGCTCCGACGTCGGCGGGGGCGCCTCCATCATGGGCACGCTGTCCGGCGGTGGGACCGAGGTGATCTCGATCGGCCAGCGGTGCCTACTCGGGGCCAACTCCGGGCTGGGCATCCCGTTGGGCGACGACTGCGTGGTCGAGGCCGGGCTCTACGTGACGGCCGGCACCAAGGTCGTCATGCCCGACGGCACCTCGGTCAAGGCGCGGGATCTGGCCGGCGGCAACAACCTGTTGTTCCGGCGCAATTCGACGACCGGGGCGGTCGAGGTCGTCGCCCGCGACGGGCAGGGCATCGCCCTCAACGAGGCCCTGCACGCCAACTAACCCCGCGACCGTGCACTAATGTCCGGCCCCACCTGGGGAAATGGCGGACGCTCCTGCACGCTCGCGCCAGAAAATAGCGCGTCAGACCAGGGCCGCCTGCTCCTCCGCGGGGGCGGGCCGACTCGGTTGCGGCCAGGGCTGCGGACGCGGGCGGGGCCGCACGATCTGCGGCCACCAGAACCAGCGCCCGAGCAGGGTGGCGATCGACGGTGTCATCAGGGACCGCACGATCAAGGTGTCGAAGAGCAGGCCCAACCCGATGGTCGTGCCGACCTGCCCGATCACGATCAGCGCGCTGACCGCCATCGAGGCCATGGTGAAGGCGAACACCAGACCCGCGGCGGTGACCACCGCGCCGGTGCCGACCATGGCCCGGATCAGCCCGGTGTGCAGGCCGGCGTGGATCTCCTCCTTGATGCGTGAGACCAGCAGCAGGTTGTAGTCCGCACCGACGGCGAGCAGCACGATGATGGACATCGGCAGCACCATCCAGTGCAGCGGGATGCCGACGATGTGCTGCCAGAGCATCACCGACAGGCCGAACGCGGAGGCAAGGCTGAGCACCACCGTGCCCACGATCACCGTTGCGGCGACCACGGCGCGGGTGAGCACCATCATGATGATGAAGATCAGCACCAGTGCTGCCGCCGCAACGATCAGCAAGTCGTAGTTGGCGCCCTGCTGCATGTCGTAGAACATCGCGGCGCTGCCACCGAGGTAGATCCTGGCGCCCTCGAACGGCGTTCCCTTGATCGCGTCGGCAGCGGCGACCTTGAGCGGCTGGATGCGTGAGATTCCCTCCGGCGTCAACGGGTCACCCTGGTGAATGATGGTGAACCGCACCGCATGTCCGTCAGGTGACATGAACAGCTTGATGCCGCGCTTGAAGTCGGCGGTCTCGAAGGCCTCCGGCGGAAGGTAGAACGAGTCGTCGTTCTTGGCCGTGTCGAAGGCCTCGCTCATCGCGGTGGAGTTCTGCTGCATCGCGATGTTCTGGTCCTGCTGCGCCTTCTGCACCTGGTACTGATTGAGCAGCGTCTGCTTCTGGTTCTTCATCGACTGGATCTGCGCCGGCATCACCGCGACCATCCGCGGCATCAGCTCGGCCATGCGTTGCATGTCGGGCACCAGGTCGTCGAAATCGCCGGACATGACATCGATGCCGTCCATCGTGTCGAAGATCGACCGCAACGCATGGCAGATCGGGATGTCGAAGCAGTGCGGCTCCCAATAGAAGTAGTTGCGGAACACCCGGAAGAAATCGTCGAAATCGGCCATGTGGTCCCGCATTTCGCCGATGTCCACCGCCGTGTTGGCCATCTTGTCGGCCATCCGCTGCGACACCGCGGCCAGATCCTGCTGGATGCTCATCATCTCGGTCATCGAGTCGATGCTGGCCTGCAGGTCGTCGGCCTGCTTGAGCAGGTTCTCCAGGTTGGTCTGCATGTAGTCGTTGTTCATCAGCTGGGCGGTGCCGCTCTGGCCGATGGTGTACGGAATCGTCGAATGCTTGATCGGATCCCCGTCCGGGCGGGTGATGGTCTGCACCTGGGCGATGCCGTGCACGTTCTTCAGCGCTTTGGCGATCCTGTCGATCACCAGGAAGTCCGTCGGGTTGCGCAGGTCGCGGTCGGTTTCGATCATCATCAGGTCCGGGTTCATCTTCGCCTGGGAGAAGTGCCGGAAGGCCGCCGAGTAGCCCACATTTGCCGCGACGTCATCGGGCAGATACGTGCGGTCGTTGTAGCTGGTGTGATAGCCGGGCAGCGCGAGCAGGCCGATCAGCGACGCCGCCACCGCGCCCACCAGGACCGCGCCCGGCCAGCGAACGGTGGTGGTACCGACCCGGTGCCACCCGGTCGACCGGGTGATGCGCTTGGGCTCGAGCACCCGGCCGAAGCGACCGACCAACGAGATGACCGCGGGACCCAGCGTCAGGGCCGCGGCGACCACGAGCACCATGCCGATCGACAGCGGGAAGCCCATCGTCTGGAAGTACGGCAGCCGGGTGAAGTGCAGGCAGAACGTGGCTCCGGCGATGGTCAGACCGGAGGCCAGCACCACATGGGCGGTGCCTCCGAACATGGTGTAGTACGCGGATTCTCGGTCTTCGCCAACCTTGCGAGCCTCCTGATATCGGCCGATCAGGAAGATCGCGTAATCGGTGGACGCGGCGATGGCCAGCGTCACCAACATGTTGGTTGCGAAGGTCGTCAGGCCGAACAGATTGTGGTATCCCAGGAATGCCACCAGTCCCCGGGCTCCGGAGAGCTCGAGCACGACCATCAGCAGCACGATCAGTGTGGTGATGACCGACCGGTACACGCCCAGCAGCATCACCGTGATGACGGCGAACGTGAGCAGTTCGATGGTCTCCATGCTCTTGTCGCCGACGTGGTTCTGGTCGGAACTCGTTGCCGCGGGGCCCGTCACGTAGGCCTTAACGCCGGCCGGCGCGGGGCCTTCGGATGCGATGTGGCGCACCGCGTCCACCGACTCGTTGGCCAGTGTCTCGCCCTGGTCGCCGGCGATGTAGACCTGCACGTAGGCGGCCTTGCCGTCGGCGCTCTGGGCGCCCTTGGCGGTCAGTGTGTCGCCCCAGAAGTCCTGCACGTGCTGCACGTGGGTGGTGTCGGCACGCAGATCGCGCACCATCTGGTCGTAGAACTCGTGCGCCTCGGCGCCCAGGGGCTGCTCGCCCTCCAGCACGATCATCACCGAGCTGGAAGTGTCGTACTCCTGGAACACTTTTCCGACGCGCTTGGTGGCGATCATCGACGGGGCGTCGTTAGGGCTCATCGAGACGGCGCGCAGCTTGCCGACCTCTTCGAGCTGCGGGACAACGGTATTCAGTACGAAGATCAGGCCGATCCACGCCAGCACGATCGGCACCGCGAAGGTCCGGATGAACCGCGGCAGCCATGGGCGGGCCGGCGCCACCGGGACGGCGTGCTTGGGCGCGTCGTACGTCGGCGCGCTCATGCTGCCTTCACGAAGCAGTAGGTCTCGGCGTTGAGGCCGGAGGCGGTGCGCTCCTGCTTGAGTTCGTCATCGACGGTGACCCGGCAGCCGATCTGATCGCCGTCGCCCTGGGCGAGGATGTTGGGCATCACCGAGGGCAGGGTGGTCTGCAGGGTCAACTTCCACGGCAGGGGCGCGCCCGCGACACGTTGCGGCCGGCCCTCGAGGTCCATGTAATTGATGACGGCGGTGCTGCCGGTGCCGAAGATCTCGTAGGTCACGAATTTCGGGTTGAAGTCCTCGGCGTTGTCCGAGGACAGGTCGGTCACCACCACCGGATGCGACCCGAAAACCGTCCGCAGTTGCGAGACCGCGATACCGCCCGCCGCGACCGCGATCACAACCAGGGCAGGCAGCCAAACCCGTCCGATCAGCCTTTTCATGGCCACCTTCCCCGTCGTCTTCGTCGTCGCCGAGCGGCGGCCGGCGTAGGCAATTCCAGGTAGCTAAGCTAACTACATAAGTGGATGAAGTCAATCCGGTTTACCTGTTGTTTGCATTACACTGGGCCGGGTGAGTGTGAGTGAGGACACTGCCCGCCCGTTGCGCAAGGACGCCGAGCGTAATCGCAAGCGGGTGTTGGAGGCCGCCCGCGAGCTGTTCGCCAACAAGGGCCTCGAACCCAACCTCAACGACGTCGCACACCATGCGGGTGTGGGCGTGGGAACCGTCTATCGCCGCTTCGCCAGCAAGGAGGAGTTGCTGGAGGCCATCTTCGAAGACGGCATGAACCAGCTCGCCGACCTGGCGGAATCGGCTCTGCAACAAGAAAATTCATGGCAAGGTTTCGCCACCTACGTCGAGCAGATGTGTGAGATCACCGCCACCGACCGGGGCCTGCGAGAGATCGCCTTCAGCAAGGGATACGGCGGCAATCGCGTGTCGGCCGTACAGGACCGGCTCGTCCCACTGCTGAAGCAGCTCGTCGATCGCGCCTGCGCCGACGGCCACATGCGTCCCGGTATGTCATCCACCGATATGCCGATCTTCGGGCTGCTGTCGGGAACGGTCAGCGAGTTCGCCGGTCACGTCGACGCCCAGCTGTGGCGCCGCTATGTGGCCCTGCTGCTCGACGGCATGCGCAACCGCGGTGACCAGTCCCCCCTGCCGGTGCCCGCCCTCGATGACGACGGCGTCGAGGCCGCGATGCGGCACTGGGAGCCGGCGGGACCCTGCTCGCAGGCGAGGACCAGCGCTACAGCATCGCCTCGCTGATCTTGCTGCTGTCTTTCCCGATGGTCTTGCAGAAGGCGCTGACCGCCACTCGTGTCGCGGAGAGCTCCAGGTTGGACGGCTCATTGCCGTTCTTGTCCTTGAGCATCTTGGAGACCGCGGACCGCTGCTTGTCGTCGCCCTCGCTGTTGAAGTCCTGACAGCTGGTGTCGCCGCCCTTGTTGATGGCCTTCTCCACCGTCGAGCAGCCACCGAGCGCAAGAGCCGCAGCAGCGAAGGCAGCGAGTACGGCGAGGCTGAATCGCGTCATGGACAGGGCCCACCCTTCTGGTTGCGAGTCACGCTGACGCGAGCCTACGTCAGCAATGCCTTCTTGAGGACCTTTCCCATCGCATTGCGCGGCAACGCATCCACGATCCGCACCTCACGCGGCCGCTTGTGCACCGAAAGCTGCTGCGCCACATAATCGATCAGCTCGTCGGGCCGCGTCCTGCCGCCCGCCCGGGCGACAACGAATGCCACGATGCGCTGCCCCAGATCCTCGTCGGGCAGACCGACGACCGCCACCTCGGCCACCCCGGGATGACCCAGCAACGCGGTCTCGATCTCGCCGGCGCCGACCCGGAAGCCGCCGGTCTTGATCAGATCGACCGATTCGCGCCCGACGATGCGGTGCATCCCGTCGGCGTCGATCACCGCGACGTCCCCGGTCCGGTACCAGCCGTCGGCGTCGAAGGCGTCCGCGGTGGCGTCCGGGCGGTTGAGATAGCCGTCGAACAGGGTCGGGCTCTGCACCATCAGGCGACCGATGGCGGCTCCGTCGTGCGGAACCGATTCGCCGTCCTCATCGACCAACCGGGTCCGCACGCCGCGCAGCGGCAGGCCCACCCAGCCGGGCCGTCGCTCACCGTCGGCCCTGGTGCTCACCGTGATCAGTGATTCGGTGCTGCCATACCGCTCGATGGGCGCGTGGCCGGTGAGCCCGACGATCCGGTCGAACACCGGAACCGGCAGCGCCGCACTGCCCGACACCAGCAGCCGTGCCGGCCGCAGCGCCTCGGCGGCGGCGGTGTCGGCCACCACCCGCGACCACACGGTGGGCACCCCGAAGTACATCGAACCCCCGGCCGCGGCGTAGGCCTCCGGGGTGGGTTTGCCGGTGTGCACGAAGCGGTTTCCGACCCGCAGCGACCCCAGCAGTCCCAGCACCAAACCGTGTACGTGATACAGCGGCAGGCCGTGAACCAGCACATCGTCGGCGGTCCACTGCCAGGCCTCGGCCAGCGCGTCCAGGTCGGCGGCCAGCGCCCGCCGGCTCAACAGGACGCCCTTGGGCGGGCCGGTAGTGCCGGAGGTGTAGATGATCAGTGCGGTGCCGTCTTCTGAACCCGCTGGTTCAGTGAGGCGCGACGACCCTTCGCCACCCCGCCGCACCGGCACGTGCGGCAGCCCGGCGAGGTCGTCGGGCCGCTCCCCCAGCCAGGCCTGCGCACCGGAGTCCGTCACGATGTGCTCGCGTTCGGCCGCGCCGACGTCGGCGGGGACCGGCACCACCGGAATCCCGGCCAACAGGCAGCCCGTGACGGCCAGCACTGTGGTCGCAGAAGGGCTGGCCAGCACCGCGACGCGCCGAGCGCCCCCGAGATCGGACGACACTGAAGCCGCCGAGGCGACTAGTTCACCTCTACTAAGTAGAGTGTCCTGAACGCGCACCGCGTCGGCGATATCGTCGGCGGCGGAGACCAGCGAAGACAGCAGCACCCGAGCGACGTTACCGGGTGGGCGTCCTAGGGGGTCGGTCACATCCAACTGAACAACGGCCCCGAGAATTTCGGGGCTGGCGCAAACAGATATCGGCCATTAATTTTGACGAATACCAGGGCCAGGAGGTGCGGCGATGCAAGACCAGCGACGTGGGATGCGCAGCCGGCGACTGCCCCGTAACCAGCAGCGCGAACGCGTGATGCGGCTGGTCGGCGAGGCCGACGGCCCCGTCGACGCCAGCGAGATCGCCGACCAGATGGGCCTGCACATCACCACCGTGCGGTTCCATCTCGACGCGCTGTGCGAAGACGGCTCGGTCGCGCGGACCCGGATCAAGCGCGACGGCGTCGGGCGCCCCCGCACCGGATACGTCGCCGTGCGCGACCGTCTGGACTACCGCAGCCTCGCGGAGGTCCTCGCGATGGAGCTCGGCGACACCGTCGCCGAACGCCGGGAACGCGCCGAGCGGGCCGGCCGCCGCTGGGCCGAGCGGATCCTGTCCAACGACGATGATCCAGACGAGCCGGGCGCGCACGGTGGTACTGAGGACGCCGCCGACCAGATCGCCGGGATCTTCGAGCGGATGGGCTTCGGCCCCGAACTGATCGAGAACACCGACGGCGACGGCCCGACCCAATGCACCATCCGGCTGTACGCATGCCCGGTTCGCGACCTGGCACGCACCCACCCGGAGGTCAGTTGCGGCATGCACCTGGGCCTGTTGCGCGGACTGCTGAACGGCAGCGGGGCCGACGCCACGCTGGAGCCGTTTGCCGAGCCGGAGATGTGCATCGCCAGGTTCGCCGGCAACTGACCGGCGCCGATCAGCCGCGCAGCGCAGGGGCGACGATCTGCCTCGGCAGGTGATCTGGACTGGGATAGGCGACGACGACCCGAGTCCGATCCGGATCGCAGCCCTCCACGAACGTCACACCGCTGTCGACGTGGATGAATACCGCGGGGTCGTGCTCGCGCAGGCGTTGCTCGATCGCCTCCAGTTCTTCTCGACTGTCGGTGGCCCACATCAGGAATTCGACCCCGATGGTCCCGCGATCATGTCTCCGGGACGGATCGATGGAGTTCAGGTAGAGCTGAAACCCACTCGGCGACAGCAGTAGGGCCACGTCGCTTTCCCGAAGCGTGACACGGAACCCGAAAACATCGCAGTAATACCGGAGCGAGCGGCCCAGGTTCGACACTCGGATCACTGCCGATGCCACCTTCACCCCGCCTCTGCCCTTGGGCTGCGGGAGTGGCTGGTCACTGCGTGGGGATGCCATCACGATGCCTCACGTGTATCTCGGCGCGCAGTCGCGGCACCATATGCGGGTAGTGCAGCTCGAAAGCCGGCCGCTCCGAACGGATCCGGGGCAATTCGGTGAAGTTGTGCCGCGGCGGCGGGCAGCTGGTGGCCCACTCCAGCGAGTTGCCGTAACCCCACGGGTCGTCGACCGTGACGACCTCGCCGTAGCGCCAGCTGCGGAATACGTTCCACACGAACGGCACCACCGAGGTGGCGAGGATGAATGCCCCTACCGTGGAGACGATGTTGGAGCTCTGGAAGCCGTCGCTCGGCAGGTAGTCGGCGTAGCGGCGCGGCATGCCCGTATTGCCCAGCCAGTGCTGCACCAGGAACGTGGTGTGAAACCCGATGAACGTCAGCCAGAAGTGCAGCTTGCCCAGCCGCTCGTTGAGCAGCCGCCCGGTCATCTTCGGGAACCAGAAGTAGATTCCGGCATAGGTGGCGAAGACGATCGTCCCGAACAGCACGTAGTGGAAGTGCGCCACCAGGAAATAGCTGTCGGTGACATGGAAGTCCAGAGGTGGGCTGGCCAGCATCACCCCGGTCAGACCACCCGCCAGGAACGTCACGGCGAAACCCACCGAGAACAGCATCGGCGTCTCAAATGTCAACTGGCCCTTCCACATCGTCCCGATCCAGTTGAAGAACTTGATGCCGGTCGGGATAGCGATCATGTAGCTCAGGATCGAGAAGAACGGCAGCAGTACAGCGCCGGTGGCGAACATGTGGTGCGCCCACACCGCCGTCGACAGGCCGGCAATGCTCATCGTCGCGTAGACCATCTGCGTGTAACCGAACGTGGGCTTGCGGGAGAACACCGGGAAGATCTCGGTGACGATGCCGAAGAACGGCAACGCGACGATATACACCTCGGGGTGCCCGAAATACCAGAACAGGTGCTGCCACAACAACACTCCGCCGTTCGAGGCGTCGTAGATGTGTGCGCCCAGGTGCCGGTCGACTGCCAGACCGAGCAGCGCCGCGGTCAGCAGCGGGAAGACGATCAGCACCATGATCGAGGTGATCAGGGTGTTCCAGGTGAAGATCGGCATCCGGAACATCGTCATCCCGGGGGCGCGCATGCAGACCACGGTGGTGATCATGTTGACCGCGCCCAGGATGGTGCCCAGGCCCGAGACCACCAGGCCCATGATCCACAGGTCACCGCCCGCACCGGCCGAATGGGCCGCGGTGCTCAGCGGCGTGTAGGCGGTCCAGCCGAAGTCCGCGGCGCCGCCCGGCGTCAGGAAACCGGCCAGGACGATCAGCCCGCCGAACAGATACAGCCAGTAGCTGAATGCGTTGAGTCGCGGGAACGCCACGTCGGGAGCACCGATCTGCAGCGGCAACACCAGGTTGGCGAAGCCGAAGACGATAGGCGTGGCGTAGAGCAGCAGCATGATGGTGCCGTGCATGGTGAACAGCTGGTTGTACTGCTCGGTGGACAGGAACTGCATGCCCGGCGCGGCCAGTTCGGTGCGCATCAGCAGCGCCATCAGGCCGCCGACCAAGAAGAACCCGAACGTCGTCACCATGTACAAGATGCCGATCAGTTTGTGATCGGTGGTGGTGATGAGCCGGTAGGCCAACGCCCCTCGCGGGCCGACTCTGGCCGGGTACGGCCGCGTCGGCAGTAGGTCATTGAGCGGAGGGGCCGCGATGCTCACGCGACGCCCCGGCCCGACGCAACGCCCATAGACCGCCTCCCGCCGTGGTCGTAGCCTGCCGGCGGGATGTGTCGGTCAGACCAGCGGTTATAAAGGTTCATGCTACGCGAAAATCCGTGCGGCGGGTAAGCGTTCACGCAAAGCCCGTCCGGGTGCGTCCATGTGTGGATAGGCGTGTTCGGTGGCCGGATCGAAGGTTTCCTTGATCAATCGGGCCGACGTCCAGCGCAACAGGTTCAGTATCGACCCGGCCTTGTCGTTGGTCCCCGAGCCGCGCGACCCGCCGAACATCGCGTCCATACCACCAGCATCCGCTGCGACGGCGCCCTACGCTCGGCCGATCCGGGGTGCCAATTGTCGCCGAACACTGCGACGCTCAACTCGGCACCGACACGAATGGCGACGTCATGACTGTCGTTGTCGTCGATGCGGGACCCGAGGCGACGCTGACCAAGCTGCGCGACCGTTACGCCCACTAAGTCGTGAAACGGTAGGCGACGGCGGTCTCCGCCGCCAGCCGGGCATTGGCCAGCACCAGTGCGACATTGGCGTTCACCGACGCACCGCGGGTGCCGTGGTGGAAGTGGTCGAGCAGGAACGGGGTGACGTCCTTGCCGCGCACCCCGGCCGCCTCGGCGGCGGCCAGCCCATCGGCCAGGACCCGATCGTGCAGCGCGCGATCCAGTTCGGCGCCGGCGGGGATCGGGTTGGCCAGCACCAGCCCGTAACCGCCGGCGCCGAGCCGGTCACGGGCCCGTAGCACCGCCGCGACCTGCCCCGGGGTGTCGACCCGCCAATCGACCGGGTGACCGGAATCGGCGAGGTAGAACGCCGGGAAGCGGTCGGTGCGGTAACCGATCACCCCCACCGACAGCGTCTCCAACCGCTCCAGCGTCGCACCGATGTCCAGAATCGATTTGACGCCCGAGCACACCACCAGCACCGGCGTGCGCGACAGCGTGGTCAGGTCGGCGGACTCGTCGTAGCTGTCCCGGGCGCCGCGGTGCACCCCGCCCAGCCCGCCGGTGGCGAACACCGTGATGCCGGCCGCGGCCGCCAGGTGCGCGGTCGCGGCGACGGTGGTCGCACCGTCGCCGCCCACCCCGGCCAGCATCGCGAGGTCGCGGACACTGACCTTGATCGCCGTGCCACCGGCGGCGATGCGGTGCAGCGCATTGTCGTCGAGTCCGATGTGCGGCCGGCCGTCGAGGATCGCGATGGTGGCCGGAACCGCTCCGCCGGCGCGCACCGCGTCCTCGATCTGGCGGGCGATGCGCAGATTGTCAGGGTGCGGCAGGCCGTGGCTGATGATCGTGCTCTCCAGCGCCACCACGGCCCGGCCGGCGGCCAGCGCATCGGCGACTTCGGGGTGGACCCGCATCGGCCCAGCCTACGTAGGTGGTGTCGACCGTTTGCTGGATTACGGTGTCGGAGCCCGCTGGTAACGTCCGCGCCAGCCCAGCAGAGAGGTAGTTCCGTGGTCTACCGGCGACGCCGCTTCCGGGGTTACGCCCTGCTGATGGCGGCCCTGCTGATGTTCACACCGGCCGTGGCCGCCGCCGAACCGCCGCCGGCCGATCCCGTCACCGCCGCTGCGCTGGCCAAGCTCGAGACCTTGGCGATCAAGGGCCGCGCACCCAAAACCGGTTATGAGCGTGCGGTGTTCGGCCCGGCGTGGAGTGACGACGTCACCGTGCCCGACGGCCACAACGGCTGCGACACCCGCAACGACATCCTGCGCCGCGACCTGGTCGACATCGAACTCAAGCCGGGCACAAACGATTGCGTCGTGCTCTCGGGAGTCTTGAACGATCCCTACACCCGTACCGCGATCCCCTTCCAGCGCGGCCGGGGCACCTCCCGGGCGGTGCAGATCGACCACATCGTGGCGCTGTCGGACGCCTGGCAGAAGGGCGCCCAGGGCTGGGATGAGCTCACCCGGCGCAACTTCGCCAACGACCCGGCCAACCTGCAGGCCACCGACGGGCCGATCAACGAGGAGAAGGGCGACGGGGATGCGGCAACGTGGTTGCCGCCCAACAAGTCCTACCGCTACACCTACGTCTCGCGGATCGTCGACGTCAAGGCCGCCTACGGGCTGTGGATCACTCAGGCCGAGCACGATGCGATCGCACGGATTCTCAGCGCCGGCTCCGGCGCGCCGGACGTGCCGCCACCGCCGGAGTCCGAGCCTGCCCCGGCGGAACCGGTGCCGTTTGCCGCCCCGATGCCACCGCCCGGCGAGATCGACTTCTCGAATTGCGCGGCCGCCCGGGCGGCCGGCGCCACCCCGATCCTGGCCGGCCAGCCGGGCTACCGCGGCGGCCTGGACCGCGACGGCGACGGCGTCGCCTGCGAGTAGCCCCGATCAGCCGGGTGGCCGTTCCAGCCGTTCCCGCGCCGCGGCGAACAGAGTGGCGCAGACCTCGGCGACCTCGGCCGGCGGCTGCCCCCCGCCGGTCATCAGCCAGTCGACCAGCAGGTGGTTGACCGCGCCGACCAGTGCTACCGCGGTCAACCGTTCGCGCGGGGTCAGCGGTTCGCCGCGGGATGCCGCCCAGACCGTGGCGATGATGTCGGCAAACTCGGCCAAGACGCCGTGTCGCCGCTGTTCCATCGCCGGCGACACCCCGACCACCTCGACCAACACCGTCTGCGCACGTCTCGGGTCATCGGTGAGGTAGCCGATGAAGGCATGGAGCCCGGCCGACGCGCTCGCATCGACATCCGAACCGGCAGATCCGACAGCCTCCAGCGTCGCCGCCCGCATCTGGTGAACGAGCTGGGCGTACACCTCGGCAAGACAGCCCTCGCGGTCAGTGAACGACTCATAGAAATACCGCTCGGTCAGACCGGCCGTCTCGCAGACCTTCTTCACCGAGCTGGCCGCGTAGCCCAGGGTGCCGAACACCTCCAGACCGGCCGCAACGATCGTGGCCCGGCGCCGGCTCCTGCGCTGCTCTAGCCCCAGCCCTTGATAGCTGCGGCCGACAAGAGGTGGCACTGACTGCTTCGCCATCACCTGCCCCTTGTTCGCCAGCCCGCCACACAGTACTCTATCCATTCTGACACGCCGTCATGTCAGTTAATCAAAAGGGGTCGAAGGCAATTGCGTGCACACGTTGCGGGTCGGGTCGTCGCAATAACCGGCGGGGCCCGCGGGATCGGTCGCGAGATCGCCCGCCAGCTCGCCGCGGCCGGCGCGCGGGTGGCCATCGGCGATTGTGACAGTGATGCCGTGGCGGCCACCGCCACCGAGTTGGGACCAGCCGTGTACGGCCTCCCGCTCGACGTGACCGACACCGTGTCCTTCCGCGACTTCCTGGCCGCGATCGAGGCCCAGTGCGGACCCGTCGACGTGCTGGTGAACAACGCCGGGGTGATGTGGGCGGGTCCGTTCGACACCGAACCGGAGTCGGCCACCCGGCGCATGCTCGAGGTCAACCTGCACGGGGTGATCCGCGGTGTGCAACTGGCCGCCCCGGCCATGGCCGCGCGCGGGCACGGTCACATCGTGACGATCGCCTCGGCCGCCGCGCGACTGTCCCCACCCGGCGAGTCGACGTATGCGGCCACCAAATACGGCGTACGCGGCTACCTGACCGGGGTGCGCGAAGAACTGCGCGGCAGCGGCGTGCGGCTGTCGATGATCATGCCGGCAGTTGTCGACACCGAGTTGGCGGCCGGCACCGCCACCGGCGCGGCCAAACTCCTGCAGCCCACAGACGTCGCCAGTGCCGCACTGCGGGTGATCACCCGGCCCCGGTTCGAAGTCACCGTCCCCGGCTACGTCGGCCCGCTGAGCCGCGTCGTCGACGTGGTCCCACAACGGGCACGCGATGTCGTCCTGCGTCGCCTGGTCCCCAATCAGGTTGCGGCAACGCAGGGGTCATCCGCCCGCTCGCGCTACCAGTCCCAGCTCCTCACCCCCACCGATACGGAGAACACCGATGACCACGATTGACCCCACCGTGCTGCGGCCCATCCCGGAATTCGAAGGGGTCCATCAGATCTGGCCCCGCGGGGATCGCCTGGCCCACGGCGGGCTGAACTACGGCACCATCGTGCCGGTCAACCGGGTGGGCGCGTGACCCGCACACCGATCGTCGAGCATCGGGAGCCGAGCCTGACCTCGACGGCGCTGTATTGGCTCGCAAGGATTTTCCTCAAACCGGTCTACCGGATCTGGCCACTGGGCGACCGCGGGATACGTGCTCTGCGCATGATCGACGCGACATTCGCGCGCCTGCCGAAACCGCGGCGGGTACGGCATGACGACGGCGCGCTCGGGGAGGTCGCGGTGCAGACCTGCATCCCGTTGCGGCCCGCCGACGACGCGTTGGCCGGTACCCATGTCCTGTTCCTGCACGGCGGCGCGTTCATCTTCTGCGGTACCGCAACGCATCTGCGGCTCTGCAGCGCCCTAGCCGAAACACTCGGCGTCCCCGTGCATTCGGCCCGCTATCGCCAGCTTCCCGAAGCCGGAGTGGGCACCTCGGTGCATGATGCCTACGCGGCCTACCGGGCGTTGACCCGGATGGCGGGCAAGGTCGTCGTCGCCGGGGATTCCGCCGGCGGCTTCCTGGCCGCCAAGATCTGCGAACTCGCCGATCGCGACGGGCTGCAGCGCCCCGCCGCATTCGTCGGTTACTCCCCGCAACTGAGCCTGGACGCCGACCAGCACGACCCCGCATTGCTCAAACATGATGCGTACCAACCCTTGAGCGCGGTGCGCCGGGCCAAGGCGCAGTGGCTGCGCGGCGACATCGAACTGCCCGGGTTGCGCACACCCATGAACGCACCCGTCGGCGCGTTCCCGCCGGTATTGCTCACCGTCGGCGAACGCGAACTGCTCGAACCCGACATCCTGGCATTCACCCGGCGACTGCACGACGCCGGCACCCCGGTGCAGACCCACCGCTGGCGACGCGGCGTCCACGCCTTCCCGGTGCTGGCCGGGCTGCTCCCGGAGGGACGCGAAGCGGTGGCACTGACCGGCCGATTCCTGCGCGCCATGCTCGATTCGAGCGCCGCCGAGGCCGAGTCCGCCTAGGCCAGTCGGGCGGCGGCCGCGGCGATCCGCTCGTCGGTGGCGGTCAACGCCACCCGGACGTGCTGCGCACCGGCCGGACCGTAGAACTCCCCCGGCGCCACCAGGATTCCGCGCTCGGCCAGCCAGTCGACGGTGCGCCGGCACGGCTCGCCGCGGGTGACCCACAGATACAGCCCGCCCTGCGAGTGCTCCACGGTGAACCCGGCCGCCCGCATCGCCGACAGCAGTGTGGTGCGGCGGCGGCCGTAGCGGTCGCGCTGTTCGCGCTCGTGGGCGTCGTCGTTCAGCGCGGCGACCATGGCGGCCTGGATCGGGGTGGGCACCATCATCCCGGCGTGTTTGCGCACCGCGAGCAGCTCGGCCACCAGGGCGGTGTCCCCGGCGACGAAGCCGGCCCGGTAGCCGGCCAGCGATGAGGTCTTCGACAGGGAGTGCACCGCCAGCAGGCCGCGGTGATCGCCGTCGCACACCGCCGGGTGCAGCACCGAGCGCGGCTCGGCGTCCCAGCCCAGGCCCAGATAGCACTCGTCGGAGACCAGCAGCACGTCGTTGGCGCGCGCCCAGTCGACGATCGCGCGCAGCTCCTCGACACTCGCGATCGCCCCGGTTGGGTTGCTCGGCGAATTGAGATACACCAACGCCGGCGGCGCGCCGTCCTGCGGGCTGTCGCTGCGCACCCACGGCGCTCCAGCAAGCCGGGCACCTACTTCGTAGGTGGGGTAGGCCAGTTCGGGGACGACGACGACGTCGTCGCCGCCGAGGCCGAGCAGGCTCGGCAACCAGGCGATGAGTTCCTTGGTCCCGATCACCGGCAGGATCGCCGACTCGGTCAACCCGGTGACGCGATAGCGGCGGGCCAGCGCGGCAACGGTCGCCTCGCGCAGCGCCCGGGTGCCCGCGGTGGTGGGGTAGCCCGGTGCCGACGACGCTGCCGCCAGCGCCTCGCGGATGATCGGGGCGACCGGGTCGACCGGGGTACCGACGGACAGGTCGACGATGCCGTCGGGGTGTGCCTTGGCCCGCGCGGTCGCCTCGGCCAGGGTGTCCCACGGGAACGTCGGCAGTGCGGCAGATCTGCGGACCGGACTCACGCGGCTGATAGTAGCCGCCACCCCGGCGAGCCCCTCCCTATGCACCCAGTTGCTGTGCAACAAGTTGCATAGCAGGGGTGAGCGTGCCTATGCTCTCGCCCGTGGCACTTCCCCACGCGATCCTGGTGTCGCTGCGCGAGCAGTCCGGCTCCGGCTATGAGCTCGCGCACCGCTTCGACAACTCGATCGGGTATTTCTGGAGCGCCACCCACCAGCAGATCTACCGCACGTTGCGAACTATGGAGGCCGACGGCTGGGTGCACGTCACCGAGGTGACCCAGCAGGGGCGTCCGGACAAGAAGGTCTACACAGTGGCCGAGGCGGGCCGCGCCGAGTTGGCCCGCTGGATCTGCGCGCCGCTGTCCGGACGCGGCAGCTCGGTGGTGGACAACCGGCTTCGTGAGCTGGCCGTCAAGATCCGCGCCGCCGGCTACGGCGACGCCGAGGCGGTGCGCGACCAGGCCAACACGCTGCGCGCCGAGCGTGCCGAGCGGCTCGATGTCTACCGCGCCCTGGCGAAAAAGCAGTTCCCCGATCCGAGCTCGCTGACCGGCGCCGGGTTGCATCAGTACCTGGTGCTGCGCGGCGGAATCCGGGCCGAGGAGAGCGCGGTGGACTGGCTCGACGAAGTAGCACAGGCATTCCAGACGAAGGCGGCACCATGACAGGCGAATCCAGCAATCCGTATCCGATCATGTTGTCCCCGTTGGACTTGGGGTTCACCACGCTGCGCAACCGGGTGGTGATGGGCTCGATGCACACCGGCTTGGAGGATCGAGCCTCCGACACGGGCAAGCTCGCCGAGTACTTCGCGACACGTGCCCGTGGCGGCGTCGGGCTGATCATCACCGGCGGGTACGCGCCCAACCGGTCGGGTTGGCTCCTGCCGTTCGCCTCGGCGATGAACACCCCCGCCGACGCCCGCCGCCACCGCCGGATCACCGCTGCGGTACACGACGCCGGCGGAAAGATCCTGCTGCAGGTGCTGCACGCGGGACGCTATGCATACCACCCGTTCTCGGTGAGCGCATCGGCGATCAAGGCGCCGATCAACCCGTTCCGGCCGCGGGCACTGACGACCCGCGGCGTCGACTCCACCATCGACGACTTCGCTCGGGCCGCCGAGTTGGCCCGCGAGGCCGGCTACGACGGCGTGGAGATCATGGGCAGCGAAGGCTACCTACTCAACCAGTTCCTGGCACCGCGGACCAACAGGCGCACCGACCGCTACGGCGGCAGCGCGGAGAACCGGCGCCGCTTCCCGGTGCAGGTGGTGGCGCGCACCCGTGCCGCAGTCGGACCGGACTTCATCATCTGCTATCGCATGTCGATGGCCGACTACGTCGAAGAGGGTCAGACCTGGGACGAAACCCTGGCGTTGGCAACCGATGTCGAGGCGGCCGGGGCCACCATGATCAACTCCGGCTTCGGTTGGCACGAGGCCCGGGTGCCGACCATCGTGACGTCGGTTCCCAACAGTGCCTTCGTCGACATAAGCAGTGCGGTCGCCGATCACGTCACGATCCCGGTGGTGGCGTCGAATCGGATCAACATGCCGCAGGCGTGCGAGCAAGTGCTCGCCGAGACCTCGGTGCAGTTGATCTCGATGGCTCGGCCGATGCTGGCCGACCCGGACTGGGTCAACAAGGCGGCCGACGATCGGGCGCAGGAGATCAACACCTGCATCGCGTGCAACCAGGCCTGTCTGGACCACGCGTTCGTGCACAAGAAGGTGTCGTGTCTGGTCAATCCGCGTGCCGGACACGAGACCACCCTGGTGCTCGGGCCGACCCGCAGCCGCCGGCGCATCGCGGTGGTGGGCGCCGGGCCGGCCGGCCTGGCGGCAGCGGTGTCGGCCGCCGAACGAGGCCACGACGTGACGCTGTTCGAGGCGAACGAGTTCATCGGCGGTCAATTCGACCTGGCCAAGCGGATTCCCGGCAAGGAGGAGTTCGCCGGCACGATTCGCTACTACACGGCGATGTTGGACAAGTACGCGGTGACGGTGCGATTGGGCAGCCGCGCGGTTGTGGCCGAGCTGGTCGGGTTCGACGAGGTGGTGCTGGCCACCGGTGTGAAGCCCCGCATTCCGCAGATCCCCGGCATTGACCATCCGATGGTGCTGTCCTACGCCGAGGCGATCACCGGCCGGCCGGTGGGACGTTCGGTGGCGGTGGTGGGGGCCGGCGGGATCGGCTTCGATGTCAGCGAGTTCCTGGTGATTGCAAACGCTGCCGACTCCCCCACCCTGAATCTCAAAGAGTGGAAGGCCGAATGGGGCGCCGCGGACCCGTGGGACGCCCCCGGCGCGCTGGTGAAGCCCGACCCCGCACCACCGGCCCGCCAGGTCTATCTGCTGGCCCGCACCGGGGGAGCCCAGGGGCGCAAACTGGGCAAGACCACCGGCTGGGTGCACCGGGCTTCGGTTAAAGCCAAAGGTGTCCAACAGATCTCCGGAGTCAACTACGACCTCATCGACGACGCCGGTCTGCACATCAGTTACGGGCGTGAGAAGTCACGGCCGCAGGTGCTGGCCGTGGACAACGTGGTGATCTGCGCCGGCCAGGAGTCGGTCCGCGACCTGGAGGATGGGCTGCGCGAACACGGGGTGAGCCCGCACGTCATCGGCGGTGCAGCGCTGGCGACCGAACTGGACGCCAAGCGGGCGATCAAGCAGGGCACCGAGCTGGCCGCGCGACTCTGACGCTCTTCCGCCGAGCGTGCACTAAGGTTCACCCCGACCTGCGGCAATAGCGAACATTTGTGCACGCTCGGCGGAAAGGGTCGGCGGAGATTAGGCGGGCAGCGGCGCGTAGTCGGTGGCGCGCTGCCGCGCCGGGCGGCCGATACCCTCGGCGATCACCGTCAGCTCCTCGATGGTCTTGGCCGACCCGTACTCGGAGCCGGCCATCCGGGAGATGGTCTCCTCCATCAGAGTTCCGCCCAGATCGTTGGCCCCGCCGTTGAGCATCACCTGGGTGCGCTCGACCCCCAGCTTGACCCAACTGGTCTGAATGTTGGGGATGCGGCCGTGCAGCATGATGCGGGCCAGCGCGTGCACCGCGCGGTTGTCCCGGTGACTCGGGCCGGGCCGTGACCCGCCGGCCAGATACAGCGGTGAGCTCTGGTGGACGAACGGCAACGGCACGAACTCGGTGAAACCACCTGTGCGGTCTTGGATGTCGCGCAGTACCCGGAGGTGTCCGATCCAGTGCCGCGGCGAATCGATGTGGCCGTACATCATCGTCGAGCTGGACCGCAGTCCGACCTCGTGCGCGGTGGTGATCACCTCGACCCACATCGAGGTCGGCAGCTTGCCCTTGGTCAGCACCCAGCGGATCTCGTCGTCGAGGATCTCCGCGGCGGTGCCCGGGATGCTGCCCAGGCCGGCCTCCCGCAGGCTGATCAGCCACTCGCGAATGCTCAAGCCGCTCTTGGACACTCCGTTGGTGATCTCCATCGGGGAGAACGCGTGCACGTGCATCGACGGCACCCGGGCTTTGACCGCGCGCACCAGGTCGGCGTAACCGGTGACCGGCAGCTCCGGGTCGATCCCGCCCTGCATGCAGACCTCGGTGGCGCCGGCCAGGTGTGCCTCGTAGGCGCGTTCGCCGACTTCGTCATTCGACAGCGAGAACGCGTCCGCGTCGCCCTTGCGCTGGGCGAACGCACAGAACCGGCAGCCCACGTAGCAGATGTTGGTGAAGTTGATGTTCCGGTTGACCACGTAGGTGACGTCGTCTCCGACGGCCTCGCGGCGCAGCGAATCCGCCAGTGCGGCAATGGCATCCAATGCAGGCCCGTCCGCGGTGGCCAGGGCCAGATACTCGGCGTCGGTGCAGCCGGCCGGGTCACGTTCGGCCGAGCGCAGCGCGGCCAGCACATCGGTGTCGACGCGCTCGGGTGCGCGGGCCGCCAGTTCGTGGATCTGTTCGCGGATCGACTCCCAGTCCCCGAACGCACTGCCCAGGTCACTGCGGGTCTCGGTGGCCCGGCCGTCCACATCGATGGCGGTGTGCAGATCCACCCGTCCGGCGGAGACCACCTCGTCGGGCTCCTGCCAGGCCAACCCCACCGGGTTGACGTCACGCGCCCAGCCGGTGTCCGGGTCGGCAAGTGCCGTGACGTGCGGGCGCACCCGCGGATCGATCCACGCCGCCCCGGCCTGCACGTAATCGGGCTGCGCGGTCAGCCGCTGCACCAGGTCGTAGCCGGCCTGTTCGGTGACCGCGGCCAGGTCGTCCAGCGCCGGCCAGGGGCGCTCGGGGTTGACGTGGTCCGGGGTCAGCGGCGACACCCCGCCCCAGTCGTCGACGCCGGCGCCGATCAGGGCCAGGCACTCCTCCGCCGACACCAGGTTGGGCGGCGCCTGGATCCGCATCTTCGGGCCCAGCACCAGCCGGGCCGCCGCCACGGTGGCCACGAACTCCTCGAAGCCCGCATCGGGCGTCGCCGCCATCGCGGTGTGTTCCTTGGCCCGGAAGTTCTGCACGATCACTTCCTGGATGTGGCCGAACTCCTTGTGCACCTTGCGGATCGCGTGCAGGGTGTCGGCACGCTCGGCAAGCGTCTCGCCGATGCCGACCAGCAGCCCGGTGGTGAACGGGATGGAGAGCCGGCCGGCGTCGGTCAAGGTGCGCAGCCGCACCACCGGGTCCTTGTCGGGGCTGCCGTAGTGCGCCAGGCCCTTGGTCTCGAACAGTCGCCGGGACGTGGTCTCGAGCATCATGCCCATCGACGGCGCCACCGGCTTGAGGCGCGACATCTCCGACCAGCTCATCACCCCGGGGTTCAGGTGCGGCAGCAGCCCGGTCTCCTCCAGCACCCGGATCGCCATTGCCCGCACATAGGCCAGCGTGCTGTCGTACCCGCGCTCGTCGAGCCACTGCCGGGCTTCGGGCCAACGGTCTTCAGGGCGGTCACCGAGAGTGAAAAGCGCTTCCTTGCAACCTAATTCCGCACCGCGACGGGCGATTTCGAGGATCTCGTCGGGCCCGAGATACATCTGCTTGCCCTGGGCTCGCAGCACGCCGGGAACGGTGACGAATGTGCAGTAGTGGCAGGTGTCGCGGCACAGGTGGGTGACCGGGATGAACACCTTGCGCGAGTAGCTGACCGGCAGCCGCCCGCCCGGCCCGCGCCGGCCGGCCGAGACCAGTCCCGCATCGCGCACCCGGGCGGCGCTGGCGCACAGGTCGGCCAGGTCGGCGCCGCGGGCGGTCAACGCGACGGCGGTTTCCTCGGGGTTGAGCAGCACACCGTCGCGGGCCCGCCGCAGCACGCGCCGCAACGCCGACGGGTTCGTCACCCGCACACCTGAAATCTCGCGCATGCCATAACCGCCACAGTAGTCGGCGCGCCCAACCGACCTTGTTCAGGGACTGCCGGCATTGAGTGCCTGCCGGCGGCGCCACAGCACCCACGCCGGCGGTGCGCTGCCCAGCGCGATCAGCAACAGCACGCCGTAGGCCATCGGACCGCGGTCGACGAAGATCAGATCGTCACCCGGCCCGCCGAACGTCATCAAGGCGATGGTCATCAGCCAGGTCCACAGTGGTAGCGCAGCCAGTCGCAGGGAGGTGGTGCAGCGCAGCGCGACCCGGACCAGGCCGGCGTTGACCAGGCCCCCGATCAGTGCGCTCAGCGGGAACGGGACGGCGCCGAGGTGCGCGGGCAGGAGCAGCGCCGACGACACGGCGCACAACACGCCGTCGACGGCCAGCAGGGCCAGCACCGGGTAGTTGACTGCGCGGTCCGGTGTAGCGGGAGGGATCGCGGGCTCGGAGAGCGGCGCGACCGTGGTCAAGTGGGGATGCTGTCCAGCTGGCTGACCATCGAACCGATCATCCACTGGTAGCTGTCAATCCACCACTGCCAGTGCTCCAAGTTCGGGTCCAGATCGGGATCCATGCCTACCTCACCTGCCGATGTCGCGACGTTGCTCAGCTGGAGCTTACCCGGCGGCCCGCTGCTCCGAACTCAAGTCCGGCCAGAAGGTCGGTTTCCCATCCCCGGGAATCACGCGGACCGGCCCGGCCGGCGACCAGAATATAGTGCTCACTGTCCAGAATCGGCTGGGCGACGTCGTTGGACAGCGCAAATGCCCGACCGGTGGGGCCGACGGTGATCTGGGTGGCGTGCGCGGTCATGGCGGCGATCTTGGCGGCGCGCGACGCGCCCGCTTCTACGACGGCATCGATCCGCTCGTCGGGGAAGTCCCCGGGGTGGACGGCGTCGACACCCTCGGCGGGCACCGTCCAGTGCGGCAGCCGATCCGCAGCACCCAGCGCCCGTCCGGCCTCCCGGCGGGCACTGCCGGCGGTCACCGTCCAGTAGAACTTCGGTGTAGCCCAGCCGGCGGCGCCCGCGGCTCCCCTTTCGCTGGCGGCCACCGCGGCGGTCGTCACGTGGTGAGCGTGGATGTGGTCGGGGTGCCCGTAGCCGCCGTACGGGTCGTAGCCGACGACCACGTGCGGCCGCAGCTGCCGGATCAGGGCGGCCAGCGCGGTGACGGTGTCGGCGTCGTCGGCGTCGATGAACCGCTGTTGGTGCCGGGCGGGGGTGCCGGCCATCCCCGAATCGCGCCAGCGCCCGGCTCCCCCGAGGAACCGCGGCGGACCGGCACCCAGTGCCCGAAGCGCCGCGGTCAGTTCACCGATCCGGTAGCCCCCGAGCTGGTCGGCCTGATCCACCGCCAGGTGCGCCCACCGGTCGCCGATGACCTCACCCTCCTCGCCCAGGGTGCAGGTCAGCACGTGTACGTCCGCGCCGCGGGCGCAGTAGTGCGCGATGGTGGCCCCGGTCGTCAGCGTCTCGTCGTCGGGGTGGGCGTGGACGAACAACAGCCGCGGAGTCTGATCCGACACGGCCGGAACCCTACCGCCGCGCGCCGCCTGGCGCCGCTTTCAGAACAGGCCGCCGAACAGGTCAGCCCAGTCGATGCTGCCCAGCAGGGTCATGTTTTCGGCCTGGATGGCATTGATGATGTCGGTGAATTCAGTCGGGCTGAGTCCGAACAGGGTGCTCCAGTCGGCGTCGGCCAGCCCCGGCTCAAAGTGGCTGAGCAGGCTGGTGTGGGCGTCGAACGGAATCCCGAACAGGCTGTTGAACGCGCTCTCGTTCTGCGCCAGCAGAGTGTTGTTGACGCTGAAGATCCAGTTCACAGCCTCGTTGACCTCGGGGCTGTCGCCGAACAGCCGTTCGGCGGCCAAGAGCTGCGCTTCGACCAGGGCGCTGTTGAGCTGCGCTTCCATGGCTGCGACCGCGGCGGTCAACGACTGGTACGCCAGCGGCAGATCCACGGCGAGTCCGGCGAGCAGCGTGGCGGCCGCGGCGCCCACCGCCTGCTCGGTGCCACCGAGCACCGATGTGGTCGTCGGTCCGACGGTGCCGCCGACAACGCCCGCTTCAATCGACTCGAGAACCCCTGCGACACCCTGCTGCAGGGCCTGCGTGTCCAGGCCGCCACCGGCCAGGTCTTTGGCCAACTCGTCGCTGATCGCCAGTTCGCCGGTCGAGTCGGAGCCACCTCCGAGGAGGTCATCGTTGCCACCGTTCCACAACACGTCACCCAGGCTGACATGCGCAGTGCCACCGTCGCCAGTGCCGGCCAGGTCCGGCCGTACATGGTTTTCGACGGTCTCGACCGCGGGGCCGGTGTCGACGTTGATCGCGGACAGGTCGAAGTCGCGAATCTGCACGTCCGCGAGGGGCTGTGACATCGAGGTCAGGCCCACGACCAAACCGGCGGCCGCCAGAGCCGCCGCCGCCGTCACGCCACACCGTTGAGCAAGGTGGTCCATCAACAACCCCTCCAACACGAACCGGAAAGTTGCTTAATACTACCCAAGAGTTGTCTGTGCGCAAGACGCCCAAGGGGCCAAGTTCACTCGAGGCTAACACGGTGCTACTGGTGCCCCCGCCTTCCGCCAAGCTAACTCTCAGCAAAGCGGCAGGATCACGGCCGCTTGACCCAGCCCCCGGCATCACCGACGATGCCCACCGGCACCGCCCCGGACATGCTGACGTTCGTCACGCTCGGGCCGACCGCCACGATCGTGGTGTCCTGCAGAATCGGCAGCACCGTCGCCATGTTCCACAGCCTGGGTTCCACCACCGAGATCACCTCGCCGATGCTCTTGGAGCCGTCGAGCGCGGCGTTGATCTCGCTCTGGATGCCGCGATCACAGACACCGGTGATGTTCGACGGCGCCTGCACCAGCGCCCCGGGGCCGGCCGCCTTCGGCGGCACCGTCGACGCCGGGGTGTTCGGCGCGGCCGGCGGCACCGTCGACGCCGGGGTGTTCGGTGGCGCGGATGCCTCCGGTGTCGGCGACGGTGTCGGTGCCGCCCGGCCCGGTGCCGAGACGGCGGTGGACTCCAGCGCGACGCAGCCGTAGCGCGACGCCAGCAGGGTGGCCAGATCGCCGCCCGCCGGCTGCCAGCCGACGATGGCGTCGACCTGGTTGGTCAACATGGCCTCCCGGTACAGCTTCACCGGGTCCAGCGCCAGCACGGTCGCCGCGATCCCGACGTTGCGCAGCTGATCGGCCGCGGTGTTGGCCACCGCCAGCGAGGCCGGGTCGTTGGCGCCGACCCCGATGGTCAGCGACAACTGCTCGTCGCCCTTGCTGATCCGCCCGCGGGTGTTCTCCTGCGGGCCGACAGGCGGCCCCGTTGACGGGGCCGGCGCGGCCGGGGGCGCATCCTTCTCCAACCGGTAACCGGCCGAGTGCAGCAGCGTCAGCGCCGCCTGCTCCGACATGGCTGGCGGCGCGGTCGGCACGTAGCCGGGGTCGCTGGGGGTACGGATCTGCGCCTGATCCAGCATGACGGTGTTGTCGCTGCCGGCGCCCACGGTGGCCAGCAGGCTCACGTCGAGCAGCCCGAGGATGGCCCGCCGCACCCGCGCGTCGGCCAGCTTGGGTTCGACGGCGCGCAGGGCCAACTGCATCACCCGCGGCGTTACCACCCGGGAGGTCTGCACGCCCGGAATCACCGACAGCTGCGCGAACGCGGCCGAACCGCCGTGTACCTGGGCGACCTGGGTGTCGCCGTTGCGGATCGAGTCGGCCAGCGCGGCCGCCGACCCGGCCCGGCGGAACAGGATCAGGTCGGGTTTGGCGGGCGGGCCCCAGTACCGGTCGTTGCGGGCCAGCAGGATGGCGTCACGCTGCGGGTCGATGTTCTCCACCCGGAACTGACCGCCGGTGACCGGCAGCGCCCGCGCCAGCCCGGCCGGGAATCCACCCGGCACGTCCTTGACGATGTGCGCGGGCAGGATGTTGGTGAACAGTTCCCGCCAGGCCGGATACGGCTTGGCGAAGGTGACCACCACCTGCTTGCCGCCGTCGACGGACTGCACCCCGTTGATCAGGTCATAGCCTGCCGGGTCGACAACGCCGGGCTGGCTGACCATCTGCTGCCACAGGTACCAGAAGTCGTCGGCGGCGATCGGAGCGTTGTCGGTCCAGGACGCCTCGGGCCGGATCCGGTAGGTGACGGTGAAGGGCACGTCATCGGTCACCTTCGCCGATACCAGCAGGTTCGGGTCCATCTCCCAGCGCGAACCGGTCGGTGTGTTGGAGTCCACGACGGGCCGGAATGCGCTCGGCAGCACCAGAGCACTGACCGCCGCGTTGACCGGCGACAGGTCAGAGCGCAGGTGCGGGTTGAAACCGGCGCCGATCGAGTCGATGCCCATGATGATCTGGCTGATCCGGGGCGGCGGGGGCGCCGTGCTCTTGGTGGTCTCGGTACTCTGCGGGGCCGGCGGCGGATTGACCGTGCAGCCCGTGGTGGCCTGCGTCAAGGTCAGTAGCATCGCCGAAATCAGCGCTCCCGCAGTCACATGGGGGCGGCGGACTGGCTTCGGCACGGGCACTAGGGTATCCGGCGAACCCGGAGCTAGAGGTTCTTGGCCCGGGAGCGGCTGCGCGCCCGCAACGTCGAGTCCAGTTCTACCTTGCGGACCCGGACCACCTCGGGGGTGACCTCTACGCACTCGTCTGCCGCACAGAACTCCATCGCCTGCTCCAGGTCCAGCTCAATCGGACGGGCCAGCGTCTCCATCACATCGGCCGTCGACGACCGCATGTTGGTCAGCTTCTTCTCCTTGGTGACGTTGATGTCGAGGTCCTCGGCCCGAGGATTGATCCCGACCACCATGCCCTGGTAAGTGTCCTGGCCCGGCTCGACGAAGAACTGCCCACGGTCAGCCAGCTGGATCAGCGCGAACGGCGTGATGGACCCGGCCCGGTCGCTCACCAGCGACCCGGTGTGCCGCGCCCGGATCTCGCCGGCCCACGGCTGGTAACCCTCGAACACCGCGTTGGCGATGCCGGTGCCGCGAGTCTCGGTGAGGAAGTCGGTGCGCCAGCCGATCAGGCCGCGGCTGGGGATGATGAACTCCATCCGCACCCAGCCGGTGGTGTGGTTGGCCATCTCGGTCATCCGGCCCTTGCGGCCGGCAGCGAGCTGGGTGATGGCGCCGACGTACTCCTCGGGGCAGTCGACCGTGAGGTGCTCGAACGGCTCGTGCACCTTGCCGTCGACCTTGCGGGTCACCACCTGCGGCTTGCCGACGGTCAGCTCGAAGCCCTCGCGGCGCATCTGCTCGACCAGAATGGCCAGCGCCAGCTCGCCACGGCCCTGCACCTCCCAAGCGTCGGGACGGCCGATGTCGACCACCCGGACCGAGACGTTGCCGATCAGCTCGGTGTCCAGACGCGACTTGACCATCCGCGCGGTCAGCTTGTGGCCGGAGACCTTCCCCGCCAGCGGCGAGGAGTTGGTACCGATGGTCACCGAGATCGCCGGTTCGTCGACGCTGATGCGTGGCAGCGCGACAGGAGAGGCCAGGTCAGCCAGGGTGTCACCGATCATGATGTCGCCGATGCCGGCGACCGCGACGATGTCCCCGGCCGCCGCCTCCTCCGTCGGGGTGCGCTCCACGCCCTCGGTGACCAGCAGTTCGGTGATCTTGGCGGTGGTGGTCACCGGTTCGCCGTCGACCTCGCGCATCCAGGCGACCTGCTGGCCCTTGCGGATGCGGCCGTTGTAGACCCGGATCAGGGCGAGCCGGCCCAGGAACGGCGAAGCGTCGAGGTTGGTGACCAGCGCCTGCAGCGGCGCCTCCGGGTCGCCCGACGGCGGCGGCACGTGCTCGAGCAGGACGTCGAACAGCTCGTCGAGGTTCTCCCCGTCGGGAACGGAGCCGTCGGCCGGTGCAGTCGTGCTGCACACCCCGGCACGGCCGGATGCGTAGAGCGTCGGCAGGCCCAGCGCATGCTCGGCAGCTGCCTGCGCCTCGTCGTCGAGATCGCTGGCCACGTCGAGCAGCAGATCGTGGCTGGCGTCGACCACCTCGGAGATGCGGGCGTCGGGCCGGTCGGTCTTGTTGACCACCAGAATCACCGGCAGGTGCGCGGCCAGCGCCTTGCGCAGCACGAACCGGGTCTGCGGCAGCGGCCCCTCGGAGGCGTCCACCAGCAGCACCACGCCGTCGACCATGGACAGCCCGCGTTCCACCTCGCCGCCGAAGTCGGCGTGACCCGGGGTGTCGATCACGTTGATGACGGTGACGGTGCCGTCCGGGTTGTGGCGATGCACGGCCGTGTTCTTGGCCAGGATCGTGATGCCCTTTTCACGCTCCAGGTCACCGGAGTCCATGATGCGCTCTTTGTCGTCGTCACCGCGATGCGAGAGGGCGCCGGACTGGCGGAGCATGGCGTCGACCAGAGTCGTCTTGCCGTGGTCTACGTGCGCGACGATGGCGACGTTACGAAAGTTCACCGGGCGATTCTGCCAGCGCACCCTGTCAATCGCGAAAACATGAAAGCCACGTCACAGCTTGAGGGGGGACTCGTCGGAGAACCTCTGCAGCTCTTCGAGGTGCAGTTCGGTCAGTGACTGCAGGCACTGCGCCGACGTTTCGGTGAGCTGCAGCCGGATCACCCGCTGGTCCTCACTGTCGCGGACCCGGGTGACCAGGCCGGCCGCCTCGGCTCGCTGGATCAGCTCACCGGCACTGTGGTGGCGCAACAGCAGATACTCGGCGATGTCTCCGACCGTCGGCCCCCGCGAGTCACTGTGCCCCCGCACGGCCAGCAACAACTGGTGCTGGGCCGGGGTAAGCCCGGCGGCCTGAGCCTGGTCGGCGCTCCACCGTTCGAAGCGGCGCAGCCGGGTCCGGAACGTGAGTAGCCGGGTGTAGACATCGTCTGGCAGTGCCACGCAGGTAACTCTAAGCCGACGATGCCGAGCTGTCCCAGTCAGCGCAGCCGTGCGTTGACCCGAATCTCGACGACCGCCCCCGGGATCGCCAGTTCGGAGATTCCCACGGCGGTCCAGGCCGGGTAGGGACGGGACACGAAAGAGTTCTTGACGGCAATGAACTCGTCGATGTGCCCGGAGAGCCCGACGTGGTAGGTGGTCATCTCGACGACGTCGGCGAGGGTGAGCCGAGCTTCGGCGAGCAGGCTACGCAGGTTCTCGAAGGCCAGGGTGAACTGCTCGGTGAGGTCCTCGGGCACGCTCAGGTCGGGACGGTGACCGATCATGCCCGAGCAGCGCAGGTGATCGTCGTCGATGACGGCGGGGGCGTAGTGGTAGGTGTCGTACATCGGTTGCATCCACGCCGGGATGACGACCTTCACGGTTGCTCCGTCGTATGCATCAACTGATCAGGGCAGTACGTATGCGCCGCGATGCCGACGAACAACGTTCCGTGCTCGGTGGACAGGCCCGGATTGCGCGCCTTGAGGCCTTCGAGCACCTCGGGGCTCGGTCGGCCTTCGGCGATCAGCCCGCACACCAGCTTCGCGGTGATAATCGCCTGATCGGCATGGTTGTAGGTGATTCCCGACGCCCGCAGAGCCCCCAGAAAGGTGTTGTCGGTGTCGGTGGTGGCGGGATCGGCCTGCACCGGGCCGGCCAGCGCCGCGGCTGCGATGGCGGCCGGCCCGGCCACTCCGGCCAGCAGCGCTGCGCGGTGCGTCACCAGCCCCGCCGTTCCGGTCGGGAGCCCATCGGCTGGCCCCGCATGGCTACGTCGCGGCTGCGGTAGACGATGTAGGGCCGGAACAGGTATCCGACCGGGGCACTGAACGCGTGCACGAGGCGGGTGAACGGCCAGAGCGCGAACAGCGCCAGCGCGATCATCACGTGCACCTGGAAGTAGATGGGCGCCTGCACCATCAGATCCCCGCGCGGATCCAGCGTCCAGATCGAGCGGAACCAGACCGAGACGGTCTGCCGGTAATCATGCGCCTCACCATAAGCGGTGGTGCCCATCAGCGTGCAGGACATACCGGCCACCAAAGCGCAGACCAGCACCAGGTACATCAGTTTGTCGTTGACGCTGGTCGCCTTGAACACCGATCGTTCGGTGCGGCGCCGGTAGATCAGCAGCCCAACGCCGATCAGGGTGGCGATGCCGGCGGGAAGGCCCAGAATCAGCGCCTGCATGTGGTAGAGCCGGTCGCTCATCCCCAGGGCCTGGGTCCATGATTCCGGGACGAACAGTCCCATGATGTGCCCGGCGATAACCACGAAGCTGCCGAAATGGAACATCGGGCTGCCGATCCGCAGCAGCTTGGATTCATACAGCTGCGACGAGCGCGTGGTCCAGCCGAACTTGTCGTAGCGGTAGCGCCACCAGATGGCGACGACGACGATGGCCAGCACGAAATACGGCCCGATGTCCCACCACAGCTCCGCGGCGTTGTTGGCGTTCGTCATCGGGTCGGCACCTTCGGCATCCCGAGCGACACGGTCGCCGAATACGGTTGCAGCCCGACGGCTTCCGCGGGCGGGCCGGAGGCCATCAGCTCACTCACGTTGTGTACCTCCTGGTCGGTCGCCATCGGCAGTGTCTCGCACACCGCGGCGACGGCGTGGGCATACGGCGATCCCGCATCGGACAGCGCCTTGTGCAGCACATCGATCGGCACCCGGTGCGCCAGCAGCAGCCGGCGGCCGGCCTCGGGGTCGACCAGTGCGGCGAACTCCAGCACCACCGGCAGTTGATCGGGCGCCTCACCGGCGGGAGGCTCTGCGCCGGCCTCGCGATAGGCGGTGGCGAAAGCCAGCATCTGCATCCCCCGGTTACGGGTGTCCCCGCCGGTCCAATAGGTCAGCAGCAGTGTCGAGCGACGTCGCATATCGAAGGTCTCCACATAATCGACCGCAGCCGTCATCGGATCCGAGGCGCGCAGCGCGGCCACCGTGCGCCGCAACAGATCCGCCGGCGTCTGGTCCGCGTGGACGAGCAGCGCTTCGACGGTGTCGAGCCGCTGCCACAGCTGCTCGTCCGGATAGGCCAGCAACAATGACGCCGCCTGCCACACCGCCCGATCACCCGGCCCGCCGGGTTGGCGCCGCAGCGAGCGGATCAACCGCTTCACGTCTGCTCCGGGAACATCTCGGGCTCCGCCCGGTCACCGCCGCCCCAGTTGAGCAGGTTGGTCCTGCCCCGCGGTCGCTGGGCGTGTCCACCGTTCTCGACCATGTGAAACGACGCCCCCGCCTCACCGTCGGCGCCGACGAACGGGTCGTCCTCGTGCCCGTTGGGGCCGCCGGTGATGGAGCACCCCATGTGTTCCAGATCGTGCGCCTGCTGGCTGTAGGCGGTGGGAATCACGTAGCGCTCTTCGTATTTCGCGATCGCGAGCAGACGGTACATGCTGTACATCTCCTCCTCGGTCATGCCGACCGCGGCGGGGATGTGTGGTTGGGTCTCGCGCCCCAGGCTGATGTCGCGCATATAGGAGCGCATCGCCGCGAGCCGTCGCAGCACGTCTTCGATGATTCCGGTGTCACCGGCGGTGAACAGTTCGGCTAGGTAGGCCATCGGGATGCGCAGTGCCTCCAGCGCACCGAATAGGT
Source organism: Mycobacterium zoologicum (assembly GCF_020181635.2). Lineage (NCBI taxonomy): Bacteria > Bacillati > Actinomycetota > Actinomycetes > Mycobacteriales > Mycobacteriaceae > Mycobacterium > Mycobacterium zoologicum. The sequence goes on from NZ_JAYJJS010000001.1 coordinate 130,531, forward strand.
TGCCCATGTCTTCGCCGTCGTGCCCGTCCCGACTGACGGCGTCGACCACCGGCGACAGCGGGGGGACGTACCAGACCATCGGCATGGTCCGGTACTCCGGGTGCAGCGGCAACGCCACCTTGAAGGTGTTGATCAACGCGTGGATCGGCGAGCGTTGGGCGGCCTCGATCCAGGCGTCGGAGATCCCCTCGGCACGCGCACCGGCGATCACCTCCGGGTCGTTCGGGTCCAGGAACACCTCGCGCTGCGCCTCGTAGAGGTCGGTGTCTTTTTCCACCGACGCCGCCTCCAGCACCCTGTCGGCGTCGTAGAGCACCAGCCCGATGTAGCGCAGCCGCCCGACACAGGTCTCCGAGCAGATGGTCGGCAGGCCGACTTCGATACGCGGGTAGCAGAAGTGGCACTTCTCGGCCTTGCCGGTCTTGTGGTTGAAATACACCTTTTTGTACGGGCAGCCCGACACGCACAGCCGCCAGCCTCGGCAGCGGTCCTGATCGACAAGCACGATGCCGTCTTCTTCGCGTTTGTAGATCGCCCCGGTCGGGCACGACGCCACACACGACGGGTTCAGGCAGTGCTCGCAGATGCGCGGCAGGTAGAACATGAACGTCTCTTCGAGCTCACTTTTGACCTGGTCACTGACCTTGCGCAGGATCGGGTCGTTGACCAGGTTCTCCGGGGAGCCGGCGAGGTTGTCGTCCCAGTTGGGGCCCCACTCGATCTTGGCCGGATCGCCGGTGATCGCGCTGCGCGGCTCGGCGACCGGAATGGTGTCACCCAGCGGGGCGGTGGTCAGGTTGTCGTAGTCGTAGGTCCAGGGCTCGTAGTAGTCCTTCAACCCGGGCAGGTTGGGGTTGGCGAAGATGTTGAGCAGCTTGTGGACTCGGCCACCGGCCAGCAGGCGCAGCCGGCCCTTCTTGTCCAGCGTCCAGCCGCCCTTCCAGCGGTCCTGGTCTTCGTAGGTGCGCGGATAGCCTCCGCCGGGCCGGGTTTCGACGTTGTTGAACCAGACGTATTCGGTGCCCTCGCGGTTGGTCCAGGCCTGTTTGCAGGTCACCGAGCAGGTGTGGCACCCGATGCATTTGTCCAGGTTCATCACCATGGCCATCTGCGCCATTACTTTCATCTTCTTCAGTACCTCACGTCCTGGCTGCGACGGCGCACCACCGTCACCTCGTCACGCTGGTTACCGGTCGGCCCCAGGTAGTTGAACGCGAACGCGTGCTGACCGTAGCCGCCGGCGAGATGGCTTGGCTTGACCCGGATTCGGGTCAGTGAGTTGTGCGTGCCGCCGCGTTGGCCGGTGGTCTCGCTGCGGGGTGTGTCGACGGTGCGCTCCTGGACGTGGTAGACGAACACCACACCGTCGGGCATCCGCTGACTCACGATCGCCCGGCCCACGAACACACCGTTGACATTGACCGCCTCGATCCAATCGTTGTCTTTGACACCGATTTTCGCCGCGTCACCCGGACTCATCCACATCGTCGGGCCACCGCGTGACAGCGACAGCATGTACAGGTTGTCCTGATACGTCGAGTGGAACGACCACTTCGAGTGCGGGGTCAGATACCGCACCGTGATCCCGATCCCGTCGCCGGTCTCGCCGAGCTCGGGGGCATCGAAGAGCCGCACCATGTCCAGCGGCGGCCGGTACACCGGCATGTGCTCGCCGAGTTCTTCGATCCAGTCGTGCGCGGTGTAGAAGTGCATCCGGCCGGTCAGGGTATGAAATGGCTTGAGACACTCGATGTTCACCGTGAACGGTGCGTAGCGCCGTCCTCCGGTCTCGCTGCCGGACCACTCCGGGCTGGTGATCACCGGAACCGGCCGGGCCTGGGTGTCGGCGTAGGTGATGCGCTTCTCCTCGCTGCCCTCGGCCAGGTGCGCCAGCTGCCGGCCGGTGCGCTTCTCCAGTTCCCGGAAACCCTCGACCGCAAGCCGCCCGTTGGTGGTGCCCGACAACGCCAGCACGGTGTCGGCCATCCGCAGTGCGGTGGTCAGCGCCGGGCGACCTTCGGCGACACCGGAGTCCAGCACCCCGAATTTGGCGGACAGCTCCTCGACCTCTTCGTGCGGAAACACCGTGTAGCCCTTGGTGGTCATGCCAAGTGAGTCCACCAGCGGTCCCAACGACCGCCACTTGTCGTGGATTGCGGTGTAGTCGCGCTCCACCACGGTCACCTTCGGCATGGTCTTGCCCGGCACCGGGGTCTCACCGCCTCGCAGCCAATCTCGTTCGGTGCCATCGGGATAGGCCATTGCATCGGCGGTGTCGTGCTGCATCGCGGTGAGCACCACATCGTTGCGGACCCCGAGGTGCTTGCGCGCCAGCGCACTGAATACGCGGGCTATCGCACCGAATGCGTCGTAGTCGCTGCGGGTCTCCCACGGCGGGTCGATGGCCGCCGCGAACGAGTGCACGTACGGGTGCATGTCGGTGGATGACAGGTCGGCCTTCTCGTACCAGGTCGCTGCGGGCAGCACCACGTCGGACATCAGCGTGGTCGAGGTCATCCGGAAGTCGATCGACATCAGCAGGTCGAGCTTGCCTTCGGGAATCTCGCCTGCCCAGTTCACATCCTGCGGTTTGACTCCGCCGGCGGGCGGTTCGCCCAGCACGCTGGCATCGGTACCCAGCAGGTGTTTGAGGAAGTATTCGCCGCCCTTGCCCGAGGCTCCGATCAGGTTGGCCCGCCACACCGTCAGCACCCGAGGCCAGTTCACCGGGTTGTCCGGGTCGGTCACCGACAGCTTCAACTCACCGGCGGCGAGTTGCTCGGCGACGTACTCCCCCGCATCGCGGCCGGCGGAGTCGGCCGCGTCGGCCACGTCCAGGCTGGACTTGTCGAACTGCGGATAGAACGGGCTCCAGCCCATCGCGGTGGCCGACGCCAGGATATCCATCGTGTGCTTGCCGTCGAACCGGCCGCGGCCCAGCGGCGTGGTCAGCTTGTCCGCGCCGTAGGCGTCGTAGCGCCACTGGTCGGTGTGGGCGTACCAGTAGGAGGTGCCCGGCACCTGCCGCGGCGGCCGCGACCAGTCGTTGCCCGCGGCCATCGTCTGCCAGCCGGTCAGCGGGCGCACCTTCTCCTGCCCGACATAGTGCGCCCAGCCGCCGCCGTTGCGTCCCATCGAGCCGGTCAGCATCAGCAACGCCAGCACCGCCCGGTAGGTGGCGTCACCGTGGAACCATTGACAGATCCCGCTGCCCATGATGATCATCGACCGGCCGCCGGATTCCTCTGCGTTGCCGGCGAACTCGCGCGCAATCCGGATGGCCTGAGTGGCCGAGACCCCGGTGATCGGCTCCTGCCATGCCGGGGTGTTGACCGCCGTACCGTCGTCGTAACCGGTCGGCCAATCACCCGGCAGCCCGGCCCGGCCCACTGAATAGTTGGCCAGCATCAGGTCGAAGACGGTGCACACCAGGTGTTCTCCGACCTGGCGGATCGGAACGCCGCGCTGCACCACGGTGCCGGCGCCGCTGACCGCGTCGAAGCCGGGTAGCGACACCAGCCGCCCCCCGCCGTTCACCCCGGCTGCGCCGGCCACGCTCAACGCCGGGCGCACCTCACCGAGGTCGAGGTTCCACTTGCCCAAACCCTCATCGCCCCAACGGAATCCCAGCGAGCCGTGCGGTACCACCACGGAGTCGGTGACCTCGTCGAGCACGGCCGGCTTGAACGCGGCGTTCTCTACATCCTGGCCAAGGTCGGCCGCGGTCAGGTTCTTGCCCGGCACCAGCTGCCCGTCGCGCTCCTCGAGCTTGATCAGAAACGGCAGGTCGGTGTACTGGCGCACGTAGTCGGTGAAGAACGGCACCTGCTTTTTGACGTAGCACTCGGTGAGGATGACGTGGCCCATCGCCATCGCCAGGGCGCCGTCGGTGCCGGCCGCGCACGGCATCCACTCGTCGGCGAACTTGGTGTTGTCGGCGTAGTCGGGGCTGACGCTGACGACCTTGGTGCCGCGGTAGCGGACCTCGGCCATCCAGTGCGCGTCGGGGGTGCGGGTGATGGGGACGTTGGAGCCCCACATCATCAGATACGCGGCATCCCACCAGTCGCCGGATTCGGGGACGTCGGTCTGGTCGCCGAACACCTGGGGCGAGGCCACCGGCAGGTCGGCGTACCAGTCGTAGAACGACGTCATCACGCCGCCGAGCAGCTGAACGAACCGGGATCCGGCGGCGAACGACACCATCGACATCGCCGGAATAGGCGAGAACCCGGCGACCCGGTCCGGGCCGTAGGTCTTGATGGTGTGCACGTGCGCGGCGGCGATCATCTCGGTGGCCTCGGCCCAGCTCACCCGGACCAATCCACCTTTGCCGCGGGCCTGTTGGTAGCGCCGCCGCCGCTCGGGGTCGGCCTGGATGTCCGCCCAGGCGTCAACCGGGTCGCCGAGCCGCGCCTTGGCCTCCCGGTACAACTCGACCAGCACGGCCCGGGCGTACGGGTAGCGCACCCGGGTCGGCGAGTAGGAGTACCAGGAGAACGACGCCCCACGCGGGCAGCCGCGCGGCTCGTACTCGGGACGGTCCGGGCCCACCGACGGGTAGTCGGTGGCCTGGTTCTCCCAGGTGATGATCCCGTCCTTGACGAAGATCTTCCAGGAGCATGAACCGGTGCAGTTCACTCCGTGGGTCGAGCGCACCACCTTGTCGTGGCTCCAGCGGTCACGGTAGAACACGTCGGCCTGGCGCCCGCCGCGGTGGGTGACGGTGCGCAGATCATCGGAGAACTGGCCGGTGGTGAAGAATCGGCCGCCGCGTTCCAGCAGCTCTTCGAGGGGGCCGCCGATGCGGGGCACAGCTTTGGTCATGCGGATCTCCTTATAAGGGGTAGCCGCACTCCGGCGGGGCTTGCTGCCGTCCGGCGCCGCAGCACGCCATCTGGGGATCTGACTTAGAGGGTAGCGAGCGGTGACGCTCTATATCGCCCTACGACTGATGCCGTGCGCAGATTTAACAGGCTTGTTTCACCTACAGTGCCCGAGCCAGGTCGGCGAGCCAAGCTCTGTCGGCAGGTACCCAGGCGATGTTAGGCAACTCCACAGTGGTCACCCAGCGCAGGGCGAGGTGGTCGTCGGCGCGCGGCTCGCCGCGGGCCAGGTCAACGCGATAGGCGCGCAGGATCAGGCCCGGGAGCTCGACATCGGCACCGATACGCCGCCCTACCCTGATCGCGTCGGCGTCCAGGCCCAGCTCCTCGGCGAGCTCACGTGCCAGGGCCGCGGGTTCGCTCTCACCGGGCTGCACCTTGCCGCCGGGCAGTTCCCACAGGCCGGCCAGCTCCGGTGGCCGGCGGCGCTGGGCGATCAGCAGTGCCGGCCCGGCCTCGGTGTCGGTGATCACGGCTCCGGCGACGACGATCTGGGTGGACATGGCGTGTGAGGCTATACCGGCCTACCGTCGGGTATGGCTTTGTTGACGGATGATCAGGTGGACGCGGCATTGTCGGGCCTGGACGGCTGGGAGCGGGTCGACGGCACGCTGCGCCGTTCGGTGACGTTTCCGGCGTTTCTGGCCGGCATCGACGCGGTGCGTCGGGTGGCCGAGCACGCCGAGGCCGTCGATCATCATCCCGACATCGATATCCGTTGGCGCACTGTGCTGTTCACACTGGTGACACACTCTGCCGGCGGGATAACCGAGAAGGACGTCGGGCTGGCGATCGAGATCAATCGGCTGCTGGCGAGCTGACGCGCACGGTCGCCATCCAGGCCAGCGTGGCCAGCGCGCCGACGATGTAGACCAGTCCGGCCCACGCCAGGTACCAGGGCCGGCCGATCTCCCAGATGGTCGGCTGGAAGAAGCTCAGCAGCCACGGCACGCCGACGACGGTCAGTGCCAGCCAGACCCAGCCCAATACGCGGGCTCCGCGGCGATCGGCGTAGGGACCCGCCAGCAGCCAGATCATCAGCGGCACCAGCCACACCCAGTGATGGGTCCAGGAGATCGGCGAGGCCAGCAGCCCGAACAGCTCGACCACCAGCAGCAGCCCCAGCGGGTCGGGTCTGGCGCTCAGCGCACGCCAGGCCAGCACGGCCAGCACGGCGGTGACGGCGACCGCGACCAGCACCGGCGCGCTGTACCCGGCGTCGTGCCCGAGGATGCGGGCGATGCCGCCGCGCCAGGACTGGTTGAACGACGTGGCGATCGGCCCCACCCGGTGCGCGTCGCCGAGCAGCTCGGTGAAGTAGCGGCGGACCTGGTCTCCGGCGGCCCATACCGACACCGCGATGGTGCCGGCGAAGACGACGGCCGAGAACGCCGCGGCCGCCCAGCGCCGCGCCCCGGCCAGGTAGACCCCGGCGATGGCCGGGGTGAGCTTCACCCCGGCGGCCAGTCCCACCAGCAGGCCCGACACCCACCACCGGCTGCTGTAGACGGCGTAGAGCACCGCCAGTGCCAGGATCACGTTGATCTGGCCGTAGTCGAAGGTGCTGCGCAGCGGTTCGGTCCAGATACCGGCGGCCGTCCACAGCATCGCTGACCGGCGGGTGGCCGGGCCTTGTGAGGCCCCCAGCAGGCGCTGGCTGAGCCTGATCACGCCGTAGAGCGCGGCCATCGTGCCGATCTGCCAGCAGAGCGCGACCAGCCCGAACGGCAGGAAGTGCAGCGGGTAGAAAACCACCGCGGCGAACGGCGGGTAGGTGAACGGCAGCGGGAAGTCCGGGGTCTGCTCGGCGTAGACGTAGTCATACAGCGCGCCGGGCCCGGCCAGTGCGGCGCCGCCGGAGATGTAGACGTGCAGGTCGACGAAGTTGGCGCCGCGCGGGGTCAGATAGGTCCAGGCGAGTCGCGCGGCGATGCTGATCGCCAGCAGCAGCGGGGCCCAGGCGATCAGTCGGTTGGTCCACGAGCGCGCGGCCGGGGTGTGCAGGGTGGTGTCTACCGGCATGACTGTAGCGAACGGCGGGCTGATCACCGTCGAGGTTCGGGTCCGTAACGGTTCCATAAATCACACATGTGTCACTTGAGCCTCACCAGTAACACGCTAGCTTCGGTTTTTGTAGACGCCACCGCCGAGAGATTGGGGATCTCATGACGCGCCTCCGGACACTGTTCACCAGCATTGCCACCACTGCAGCCACGGTCGGATCGTCGGCCACCCTGGTCCTCGGCGGCCTGGGTGTGGCCGCCGCCGACCCGGCCATTCCGGCCCTGCCGCTGCCCGTCGCGGGCTTCCCGGGCCTGCCGGCGCTGGAGCAGCTGAGCCCGGTGATCCAGCAGGCGGCCGCCGACCCGGCCGGAGCCACCTCGCTGCTGATGGCCGCCGCCGCCGCGTTCACCGGCAACTCCTCGGCGCCCGCCGGTTCGCGCCAGGTGGCCGACTCGGTGGCGCAGTTCGTGCAGTCGCCCCCGGAGGCCGCGTTGGCCGCTGAGCACGTGCCGACGGCCGGCTCGGCCCCCGGCATGGAGGCGCACCTGCCCACCGGCATCGACCCGGCCAAGTCGGTGGGCCCGCTGGCCCTGGTGAACGCGCCCGAGGCCGTCCCCGCGGCGCCCGAGGCCGTCGTCGCCGCGCCGGCACCCGCTTCGGAAGCCGCCGGCCCAGCACCTGAGGCCGCCCCCGGCGCCGACGTCGCAGGCCCGGCTGCCGCACCCGCCGCCAACTCGGGGTTCGGCCCGGACGCGCCGCCCACCCAGGACTTCATGTACCCGTCCATCGGCTCGAACTGCCAGGCCGACGGCGGCAACGTCATCGCCTCAGCGCTGTCGGTGGCCGGCCCGGCGCCCATTCCCACGCCCGGACCCAAGCCCGGCCAGACCGCCTACGTGTTCACCGCGGTGGGCACCCCGGGGCCGGCCGAGACGCAGAAGCTGCCGTTGAACGTCACCTGGGTGAACCTGACCACCGGCAAGTCCGGCAGCGCCACGCTGCAGCCGCGCACCGACATCAACCCGGAGGGGCCCACGACGCTCACCGCGATCGTCGACACCGGTTCGGGCAGCATCATGTCGACGATCTTCGGTCAGGTGACCACCAAGGACCACCAGTGCAACTTCCTGCCCACCATCGGTTCGACGGTGGTGCCCTGAGCCAAGGGGTTTACCCCCGGCGCCGAGACCGCACGGACAGCGTCAGTAGGCCATGAACAGGATTTCGTCCCGGCCGTAGCTCATGCCGGGGTGCGCATCCGCGAGATGCTTCTGGGTCAGGTCGACCAATTCGTCTTCGTCCTTGCCGACGATGGCCTCGCCGCACGGGCAGTTGAGGTGGGTCTTCATGTCAGACGCCTTTCTGTCGCGCTGATCAGCCCTGACGGGCCTGCTTCGCAGCCTGTTTGTTCGCCTTCTTGGTGGACCGTACCTGTTGCAGCGAGGCGGCATCCACGACGTCGGCAATAGAAAGGTAGGTGCCGGGGCCACCGTAGGCACCGGCCGCCTCACGCCAGCCGTTCGGGGTCACGGCGTACTGCTTGCCGAGCAGCGCCAGAAAGATCCGCGCCTTCTGCTCGCCGTACCCGGGGAGCGCCTTGAGGCGCTTCAACACCTCGGCGCCATCGGGTTCACCGACCGTCCACAGCGCCGTCGCGTCGCCGCCGTACTGATCGACCAGCGCTCGCGCCAGAGCCTGGATGCGGCCGGCCATCGAGCCCGGAAAACGGTGTATGGCAGGCTTTTCCGCGCACAGGGCGGCGAACTCTTCGAGGTCGCGACCGGCGATGTCGTGCGGGTCCAGGCCGCCCATCCGGTCGGCGAGCTTCTTCGGCCCGGCGAAGGCGACCTCCATCGGAATCTGCTGATCGAGCAGCATCCCCACCAGCAACGCGAACGGGTCGGCGCCCAACAGGGCATCAGCGGCCGGGTCCCCCACCAACTGCAGCTTCGCCATGGCGCACAGTCTATGACCGCGTGTGAATGTCAGTGGAGTGTGCAACCGTGTATCCACAACACCCGGCAAGGAGGCAGGCGTGAGGCGTGCAGTGAAAGCTCTTTTCGCGGCGGTGGTGACCGCCGGCGCCACAACCCTGGCCCTGGCCCCCGCGGCCGGCGCCATCCCGGATCAAGGCACCCCGGAGTTCGACACCTACATGCAGGGCCTGGAGCGCAACGGGTTCAACCTGAATCCGGACACCGCGTGGCGGGTGGCCCACCAGGCGTGTGAGGGCGGTCTGCCCGGCTACATCGGGTTGGAACTCGCCGCCCAGGGCGTCATCGGGCCGGGCGCGGACCAGCGGTTGATGGAAGTGGCGCGCAAGTACGCGTGCCCGGTGCAGTAGGAACTAGCCGCTCTTGCGGCGGAACTCCCGGCGGTTCTCCAGCGATCCGTGCGACCGCGACTGCTTGGCGCCGCCGTCTTTGTGGTCGGAACCACCGGATGCCTTGGCGTTCTTGCGGTCCAGGGCCTCTCGGAACTTGCGCTTGTTCTCGTCTGCGGCAGCATCTGATTCGGCCATGCCCGGAGCCTAGCTCAGCGCATGCCCGGCGGCATGCCGTACAGGTGCGTGATCGGCAGGCTCAGCAACACCCGGCGATCGGCGACCATGGCCGCACGATACTCGTCCCAATCCGGATGCTCCCCGGAGAGGTTGCGGTACAACGCGATCAGCGCCTCCACGGTGCCATCTGCAGGGTCGGCGGCGGGTGGGGTCAGCTGGGCCTCACCCTCGGCGACGGCATAGGACCAGCCGTCATCGGAACTGACCAGCAGCGATGCGCGGGGGTCACGGCGCAGGTTGCGGGTCTTGGCCCGCGGCTCGGTGACCGACACCTGCACGACGAGGGTGCGCGGGTCGAAGTAATACCGCACGTTGGACAGCTGGGGGCGCCCGTCGCGTTTGACGGTGGCCAGCACACCCAGTGAGTTCCCGCCGATCAAGGCCAGCAACTTGTCGTCGAACACCTGGCGCCCCATGCCCGAAAGCGTACCGATTGAAGCGGGCGTGCGCGCTGGTTACCATCGCGCAGATGACCCGGTTCGCGGCGTTCCTGCGGGGAGTCAACGTCGGTGGAGTCAACCTCAAAATGGCCGACGTCGCCGACGGGCTGACCCGTGCCGGGTTCACCGCCGTACGGACCCTGCTCGCCAGCGGCAACGTACTGCTGGATTCACCCGACGACGCCGCGACGGTGCGCGCCACGGCCGAGGCGGCGTTGCGGGAACGCTTCGGCTACCAGGCGTGGGTGCTGGTTTACGACATCGACACCGTCCGCGGCATCGTCGAGGGCTTCCCGTTCGAGCCCGAGGTCGACGGGTGGCATTCCTACGTCACGTTCGTCGCCGACGAGACGGTGCTGGCCGAGCTGGCGCCGCTGGCCGCAGAAACCCACGAGAAGATCACACTCGGCGACGGGGTGATCTACTGGCAGATCCCCAAGGGCGACACCCTGACCAGCACCGTCGGCAAAACCATGGGCAACAGGCGATATGCGCCGTCCACCACCACCCGCAACCTGCGCACTCTGAGCAAGGTGCTGCGCTGAGGCCGCCCCGGTAAGGTCGGACAAGTGAGCCAGACCGAAAAAGTCGCCCTTACCGGCGTGTCCGAGACCGCCCTGCTGACGCTGAACGCGCGGGCCAGGGAAGCCCGTCGTCCCGATGGGATCATCGACGATCCGATGGCAGTCCGGCTGGCGGACTCGATCGATTTCGACTTCGCGAAGTTCGGCTCGACCCGCCAGGACATCGCGGTACGAGCACTGGGCATCGACGCCGAGGCGCTGCGCTTCTTCGACAAGCACCCGACGGGCACCGTGGTGGCCTTGGCCGAGGGCCTGCAGACCAGCTTCTGGCGGCTCAGCGAAGCCGTTGCCGATCCGCAATTCCGTTGGCTCACCGTCGATCTGCCGCCGATCATCGAGATCCGCGAGCGGCTGCTGCCGGCCGCCCCGCAAGTGTCGATCATCGCCGGGTCGGCACTGGACTACAGCTGGATGGATCAGGTGGACGCCACCGACGGGGTGTTCATCAGTGCCGAGGGACTGCTGATGTACCTGCAGCCCGAGCAGGCACTGGGTCTGATCGCCGAATGCGCCCGGCGGTTCCCCGGTGGCCGGATGATCTTCGACCTGCCGCCGGCCGTGATCGGCTGGCTGGTGCGCCTCGGGGTGCCGACCTCGCTGCGCTACCGGGCGCCCGCGATGCCGTTCACCCTGACCGCCGCAGACACCGCCAAGCTGGTGGACACCGTGCCGGGTGTCCGGGCCGTCCACGACCTGGCGCTGCCGGCCGGCCGCGGGCCGCTGTTCGGCACCGTGCTGCCGGCCGCCTACCGGATGCGGTTCCTAGCCGACGCGCGCCCGTCGCTGACGCTGCTGGAGTTCGGCTGATCGGTCACGGCGCGCCGAACGCCGCATCGAGGTAGCGCAGCGCGTCGTCTCGGCCCAGACCGACCTTGCGGGCCGCCGCGACGAAGGCACCCGCGGCCGCCGACATCGCCGCATCGACCGGATCGCTGCTCGCCACGAAACTGCCGAAGCGGCCCCGGGTGTCGACGATCCCGGCCGCCTCCAGCTCTCGGTAGGCCCGAGCGACGGTGTTGACCGCCAGACCCAGCTGGCCGGCCAGCTCGCGCACCGTCGGCAACCGCGTTCCTGCCGGCAGCGCCCCGTCGCGCACCGCTTCGATGATCCGGGTCCTTACCTGCGCGAACAGCGGCTTGTCCGGGTCCAGGTCGGTCTTCGGGTCGATCTTCAGCAACTCGGTGAAGTCCATTCGCCCAGTATCGCCCGCCGCTCAGCACGCCCGTTATGTTGGAGACGTGCGGGTGGTGGTGTTCAGCGGTGCGGGAATCTCCGCGGAGAGCGGGATACCCACCTTCCGTGACGACGAGAAGGGCCTGTGGGCGCAGTACGACCCCTACGAGGTGTCCAGCATCGACGGCTGGAACCGGCACCCGGAGTTGGTCTGGGGCTGGTACGTATGGCGCTATCACCTGGCCCGCCGCTTCGAGCCGAACCTCGGCCACCGTGCGATCGCGGACTGGGAGCAGCACGCGCAGGTACAGGTGATCACCCAGAACGTCGACAACCTGCATGAGCGCGGCGGCAGTTCCACGGTCCATCATCTGCACGGCACCATGTTCACCTTCCGGTGCGCGGCGTGCGCGCAGCCGCATGAGCCCGAGCTGCCGGAGCTGGACGAGCCCGTCCTGGAGGTGGCACCGCCGGTCTGCGAATGCGGTGGCCTGGTCCGCCCGGACGTCGTCTGGTTCGGCGAAGACCTGCCCGCCGGGCCCTGGAACGCAGCCGTTGAAGCAGTGGAGAACGCCGACGTGCTGGTGGTGGTGGGCACCTCCGGGCTGGTCTATCCGGCGGCCAGCCTGCCGGAGCGCGCGCTGGAGCTGGGCAAGGCCGTCATCCAGGTGAATCCCGAGCCGACGCCGCTGTCGGAGCGGGCAACGTTGTTCCTGCGCACCACCGCGTCGGCGGCGCTGCCCGGGATGGCGCAGCGGCTGCCCTTCCTACTGAGCTGACTCAGGCCGGGCGGGCGGCCGAGCCCAGGGCGAATTCCGACACCGGCAGCGGCGCCCACGCCGGGAACTGATGCCCGCGCCGGGATGCCTGCACCACGAAGCCGGCGTCGGTGATCATCCGTTCGGTGTCGCGGTGGGTGTGGCAGTTGCCGAACAGCCGCGGCCAGATGGTGGCATCAGCCAGACGCTGCAGCCCGCCTCGAGCCCCGGCGCTGGCGACGTGCTCGAAGTACCGCAGCTGCCCGCCGGGCTTAAGCAACGCGAATAGACCACGCAGCACCTCTTCTGGTTCGTTCACCGAGCACAGCACCAGCGAGCAAACAATCGCATCGAACGGCTGCGCGGCATCGAGGGCCTCGACCGTGCTGGCCAACACGGTGACCGGAACCGGCGCCCCGGCCGCGACTTCGATGGCGACCTGGCGCAACTGCGACTCGGGCTCGATGGCCACCACTTCGGTGACCGTGTCGGGGTAGAACGCGAAGTTGCTCCCGGTGCCGGCGCCGACCTCCAGCACCCGCCCGGACAGACCCTGCAGGTTCTCCCGGCGGCGGTCCCGCAGCCACTCGGTCTCGCGGCTGGACATGAAGGTCCAGATACGGGCGAACAGCGGGTTGTCGAGAGTCACCGGAGAGGCCATGACCGCTACCGTATCGGGTAGGGCAAGGGCGCCCGGGGCGGCGCCCCAACTGGGGCGGCCGGCAAAGGCTACCCGTCAGTAGAATTGCCATCATTTCCCGAATCGTGACTCAAAGATCCCTTAATGGTGACCAATACTCTCAGTGTCATGTGGATCGACGACTCAAGTGCCGACGTGATCAAGGTTGACTTCGAGGCTCTGTACCACGGCGACGTCCTGGTCGAGGGCGACACCTCCGAGCAGCTCGACTCCTGGCACCCGATCGCCAGCTGATTGAGCGGCGCCGCAGCAGCGGTGTCCATCGATATCGGCTGGTTGCGCGATGGCTGCCGCCTAAGTAGGGGCGTCCTCAGCTACTGCTGATCATTCGCGACACCGCCCGTAACACACGACGACTGGCTGAGTGCCGCATCCGCTGAACCACCGGCTGCCGCATCGGCTGCACAGATCCCAACCTCGGAAAGAGCGCGAGCGCATTGGTCCGCTCGATCGCCTGCCGGACGGAATCATCGGCGTAGTTCTCCAGCCCGGCGGCGAACAGTTTCCCGGCGGCAAGCGGCGCGAACGGCCAATCCGATCCGAACGTGACATGCCCGGGACGCGCGAACGCGAGCAGGCTGGGCAGGGCCGCGGCGCTGGACGACAGCGCGGTGTCGAAGTAGAAGCCGGCGAAATCATCGAGGCAGTCGGCCGGGCTCGCACCGGTGTCGGCCATGATCGCGACGGCCATCCGGTGGCTGGCGTAGGGCACGAATCCCCCAGCGTGACTCAGCAGGAATCGAATGTTCGGATAGCGTCGCCGAATACCGTTGCGCACCAACAGATAGGCCGCTCGGGTGGTGTCCAGCAGGAAGTCCGCGGCGAACGGCGCGACGCCGGGAACGACGGGACCGGGTAGGTCCGCGGGGTGGATGAACACCACCGCCGAGCGCGCGTCCAGCGCAGCGAACAGTTCGTCCTGCCCGTCCTGGCCCAGGTACACCCCGGCACTGTTGGCCAGTAGCACCACGCCGTCGGCGTGCAGTTCGTCGAGTGCGCGCACCGACTCTGCGACGGCCGCATCGACATGGGGCATAGGAACGGTGGCGAAGAACCCGAACCGGTCGGGATGCGACGCGACCAGTTGTGCGGTGTAGTCGTTGAGATCGCCTGCCAGCGCCGCGGCGTCGGCAGCGGCCGGCAGGAAGGTGGTGCCCGGCGTCGACACCGACAGGATCGCGGTGCCGACGTCCAGGTCGGCCATCGCCTGCAACAATCCCTCCGGACTCCAGTCGGGCAGCGCCCGCCCGCCGGCTTCGTCGATACCGTCTCGCTGTAAGGCTTTTCGGTAGTCCGGTGGGATCAGATGGTGGTGGGTGTCGATGCGTTGCATGTTTGCCCCTGGATTCAGTCAGGGATGCCGGCGCCGGACAGCGCGGGCACGGTGTCTTCGCGGTGCCGCAGCGAGGCGGCCGCGGTCTTGAACTGGGTGAGCTTGTCGATGATGGTCTGCCCCGCCGGCGTGTGGCCCCAGGTGCTGATGCCCTGATAGGTCGCAGGCTCCCAGGTCTTTTCGTCGACGACAATCGGGTTCCAGCCGACTTCCCATTCGAAGCCCGACGGCGTCATCGCGTAGTAGGACAGCTCCCGGTCGTTGGTGTGCTGGCCGACCCCCAACGCCATCCTGAAGCCGAGGTCGGTGACCCGCTGGTAGGAGGCGGTCATGTCGTCGAGGTCGGCGACCTGGATGTTGAGGTGCTGGATGCGGGTGCGGATCGGGTTGATCGGCAACCGGTTCACCGAGGCGATCGCCACCGAGTGATGGCGCCGGTTCACGCGCAGGAACCGGATCTTGAGTTTGAGACCGTTGATCGTCTCGTCGATGAAGTCGCTCAGTCGAGCGTCGAAGACGGCGTTGTAGTAGCCGCGAACCTGGTGCGGCTTGGTGGTGGTGAGAGCGACGTGCCCGATCCCGTCCTCCCCGGTGACGAATCCGCCACGCACCGCCATGTCGGGCGGCGTGGCGCCGGTGCCGGCGCGGGTGAAGATCTCCTGGGTCAGATCGTTGGGTCCGGAGAACCGCGCCAGTCGTTCGACACCGCGCAGCGCCGCCTCCTCCCCGGTGCCCTCGGCGACGGGTACGCCGTGTCGGGTGACGCGGGAGACGACCTCGTCGAACAGCGCGTGGTCGTCGAGTTGCCACCCCAGCGCGGTGACGTCTTCGGCCGGACCACGCTGCAGCAGGAAACGGCACGGGTGCTCATCGAGCCGAAACCTCATCACGCCCGACTCGGTGTCGTCGACGTGCATGCCGATGGCGTCGCGCCCGAAGCGACGCCAGTCGGCGAACTTGTCGGTCTGTATGACGATGTAGCCGAGACTCACCGCGCCGAACACATTCATCGGTCGAAAACCGAGGACGCGCCGAGAAAGTCGGTGACGAGCCGGTTGAACAACTCGGCGCGCTCCCACTGCATCCAGTGGCCGGTGCGCGAGGTCATCACCAACTCGGCGTTGGGCAGGGTGTTGAGCAGCAGCGGGCCGCCGGCGGGCTTGTTGACCTTGTCGTCGCGGCCCCACAACACCAGAGTCGGGTTGTCGAGCGTGGCGAGCCGCTTGTCGCGGGTGAGGTCCATCCGCCACAGCGTGCGCAGCGCCATCGGGCCCGACGGACGGCGCAGCGGCGGATTGGCCACCACCTCCGGGGCGATCGACGCCGAATATCGCAGGTCGATCAGTTCGTCGGGAACCGAAGCGCCGTCGTAGACCAGGTAGGTACGGATGAAGGCTTCCAGCTTGTCGCGGCTGGGGCCGTCGCCGCCGTAGTAGGCCAGCAACGCATTGAGCCCGGCGGTGGGCAGGCCGCGGGTGGTCCCGATCCCGCCGGGCCCCATCAGCACCAGTTTGCCGACCCGGCCCGGAGTGTCCAGGGCCAGTCGCAGCGCGGCCGCGCCGCCGTAGGAGTTGCCCACCAGATGCGCGGTGGCGATGCCGAGTTCATCGAGCAGGCCACGGATCGCGTCGGCGAGAGAGCCGAACGGATCGCCCTGGTCGACGTACTTGGTCGAGCGACCGTAGCCCGGCATGTCGGGCACGATGACCCGAAAGTGTTGCGCCAGTGCGTCGATGTTGCGGGAGTAGTTGGACACTCCGGAAGCACCGGGACCCCCGCCGTGCAGCATGACCACTGCGGGCCCGGCACCGGCCTCGGCGACGAAGAGCGGTTTTCCGGCAACGATGACGGTCTGCTCGGTCAGCGTCGTGGTCATGCGGTGACTCCAATCTTCCACGTGAATCCAGCGGGCGGTGCCGGAAGTGATTGACCGGTTGCGGCTGCGGCATAGATGAATCCGTCCGGCCGCAGCACCACCGCGGACGCCTTCTTGCGGTGCAGCCAGCGCAGCAGGGAGGGTTCGTCGACTCGGACAGCGGGCACGCCCAGCTCGGTCCAGGCCTGCGCGCCGGCCGGTGCCGCCCCGGTGTGCAGCAGCGACCAGCGACCCCCGAGTAGGTCGTCGAGGCGAATCCTGGCTCCGTCGCCGTCCGTCACCCACGGTTGCGGGATCTGCCAGCCGACGGCCCGATGGTGGCGGCCGGCGAGGAAACCCTCGGCGTAGCGGGGATCTGGGACCCACATCCGCTTCTGCGCGGCGGCCTCCGCGCCGGGTACGCGGGCCAACGCTCGCATGGCGTGGTTGCGCAGCCGGGCGATGATCCGGTTGCGTTCGGTGATGATCCGCCCAACCATGCAGGCCCGCCGAGTGGTTTCGATGACGTGCGGTTTGCGTTCGGCCTGATAGGAGTCCAGCAGCGAGGCCGGTGCGAGGCCCTTGATCACCGCGGCCAGTTTCCAGCACAGGTTGGCCACATCACGCACGCCGGCAGACATCCCCTGCCCGATCCACGGCGGCATGGCGTGTGCGGCGTCGCCGGCCAGAAACACCCGCCCCACCCGCCAGCGGTCGGCGACCCGGACGTGGTGGCTGTAGATCACCGCCCGCAGGATCTCGACGTGTTCGCCGGTGATGCCCTGATTCCCCAGTACCTTCCAGATCGCGTCGTCGTGCAGCAACTCGCGCTCGTCCTCGTCCGCACGCGCCGGGTATTCCCAGCGGTGATGCCCCAGCGGCGTCGGGCAGTCGACGGTGGGACGCGAGGGATTGCAGTGAAACCGCAACCGGTCGTGGCCATCCCATTCCTTGAGCACCTTGGTGTCGATGACCACCCACCGCTGCGAGTAGGTGCGCCCGGTGTAGCCGATGCCCAACTGGCCGCGAGTCGGTGAGGATCCGCCGTCGGCAGCGATCACATAGGACGCGCGGACTCTCGTGAACGTGTCGGAGTGCAGGTCGGCCAGCATCAGCTCGACCTGGTCGTCGCCGGGCAACACCCGCAGGCACTCATGCTCCAGCAGGACGTCGACACCGGTGAAACGCTGTACGCCTTCACGCAGAACGTCATCCACGGCGGGCTGATACAGGAACTGCTGCGGTGGGTGCCCGGTCCCGCGGGAGGTGATCTTCAGGTCGATGAACGGCACCCCGCCGGCGTCGACGAAGTTCAGTGGCCGGTCGGCCAGCATGTCGCACTGCAGCCGATCCGCCAGACCAACCGACTGCCAGATCCGCATGACCTCCTCATCGGTGGAGATCGCCCGCGCTCGGCCGTAGACGTCCGCATCACGCTCCACCACAAGGACTTTGAGGCCAAGTTGACCCAACAGGTTCGCGGCGGTGGCACCGGTCGGTCCGTAGCCGATCACCGCGACGTCGTAGGTAGGTGTAGTCACTATCGCACTCGCATCCTCGGGGAGCTTGTTCTGTAGTGATCGCTACGGTAATGTAGTGATCACTACAGAGTCAAGACCCCGAGGAGAGCCGGAATGGCGAAAGAGGTCCGACCGAGACCGCGCAAGCGCGCCGACGGCGAGGTGTCGCGGACGAGAATCCTGGACGCCGCCACCGAGATCGCCGCCGAACGCGGCTACGAGGGCACCAGCATCACGCTGGTCAGCGCCAAGTGCGGGTTGCCGGCCAGCTCGATCTATTGGCATTTCAAGAACAAGGACGACCTGATCGCAGCGGTGATCGAACGCAGCTTCGCCGATTGGCGGCGCGCGTGGCAGCTCCCCGAGGACGGCGCCGCGCAGGAGCGCCTACAGGGTTTGGCGATGCAGATCGCCAAGGCCCTGCTGGACTCGCCGGACTTCATTCGCCTCGGGCTGATGTTGGCGCTGGAACGCCGTCCGGTCGAGGCGCGAGCCCGGGCGATGTTCATCCAAGTCCGTGCGCAGACGTACGCCGAGCTCATCAGTACCTTGGCCGAACTCGCCGCCGGGCTCACCGAGGCACAGATCCACCAGCTGGTCACCTACGCCATGGCCGGGGCCGACGGCCTGTTCATCGCCAAGGAGATCGGCGGTGACGCCGTGGATCTCATCGATCTGTTCGAGTTGCATGCCCGCGTTCTCTACGACACGGCGATGCGCTTGCTCCGCGAACAGGCCGAATGACTCATCGGGCTACCGGATCCGTCGCGTCCCAGGCGACCGATCCCGATTTCCAGTGCGTCAGTTCGGCCGCCTGCTCATTGGCGTACAGGTGACGCGGCGGCTGACCGAATGTCGCGTAGGGGCGGCAGCGGATGACCAGCCGGTCTTCGCGTGCCGCCATCTCGGCGACGAAGGGCCGGGCGTCCTCGGGGGCCTGCTGTCCGGACATCCGCCAGCCGACGGCCATCATCACGTCGACGGTGAGATCGGGGTCGCGGTCGATGACCGCGTCGGCGTAGACCTGCAGGAACGCGAAGGGCCAGCGCTCGTCGAGCACGCACAGGCTCACTTTTCCGTCCCGTGCCACGGCGTTCGCCTTGGCGCGCCCTGCCATGGTGGACACCAGGAGCTCGTCGCCGTCGGTGGGAACGTAGTACACGATCGACATCGCGGGCCCGTCATGGCGGCGACGGTAGCCGAACACGCACGTCCGGTGGGTTCGGACGAATTCGCGGCGCTCGGACGGGAGCATGTCGCGTTCGGTCGAGGGCGTGAACGGCTCGGCGGCCGCCGGTAACAGTCTCATGGGGTTCCTCCCGGTTGCGAGTAGCGCACGATGTTGCGTTGGGTACCGAGATCGATAGCCCCGTCGTCGGTGGCGATCACGGCCTCCACCACGTCACCGTCGCGCAGGTATTTGGTGTTGCCCGCTTGGCGTTTGAAGAACGCCTTCCACTTCAGGTCCGGCGGCAGCAACGAGCCGATGATCTCGATCGGCTTGGGCGGCGCGCTCAGTGCGGTGCCGGCCGGGGTGCCGGTCATGACCAGATCTCCGGCCGACAGATCCTGGAAGCGGGTCAACGACTGCAGGGCCTGCAGCGGCGGGTAGATCATGTCGCCGCCCACCAGCATGTCCTGGCGCACAGCGCCGTTCACCCGCAACCGCAGCCGCAGCTCGGCGAACCTGCGTAGTTCGTCGGCGTCGAGCAGCACCAGCGCCGGCCCGACCGGGGTGAAACTCGGGTAGGACTTGGCTTCGTAGAACTGCGTTTGCGGTAACTGGACGTCGCGGGCGGACACGTCGTTGGTCACCACGACACCGGCGATGACCTCCGACAGGTTCGCCTCGGTGATCGTGGTGCCGACCGGGACGTCGCGGCCGATAACCAGACCGATCTCGACCTCGTAGTCCAGGAATCGGACATGGCCGGGTTTGACGATGTCGCCGAACGGCCCGGTGATCGACGCCGAGGACTTTCGGAAGAACGTCAACGGGATGGTGGCGGGGTTCATGCCGGAATCCTTGACGTGCGAGGCGAAGTTGGTCATCTGGGCGATCACCCGGCACGGTCTGCTCACCGGGGACAGCAATGTCAGGGTGTCGACCGGCACCGGGTCGGACGCGTCGGCGGCGTCGATGGCGGCGCGATCCGCCAGCAGCTCTCCGGTGCTGGTGGCGTTGGTGTCGATCTTGGCCGCGCCGGTCGGTGTCCGCACCCACCATCCGTCGGCGGTGCGCAGGATTGCGGTGGTCATGATCTCGCTACTTTCAGCAGGCCGACAAGGCGATGGAGGTCGAAGTCGTTGTCGCCGCGAAGCCCGTTCACCAGCGCCATGGCTTCGGTTCGCAGCTGCCGTGGGCTGGTGCCGAGGAAGTCGGCGGTGGCCGGCGGCCCCCACTGCGCCAGGCCGGAGGCGGTGAACGGCGCCCAGCCGGGGGCGACGGTGTTGTCGAACATGTCGCCGTCGGTGAAGTGTTCGACCAGGAAACCGTCGGGGTCGCGCCAGTAGTCGAAGATCTGGCTGCCCTGGATGTGGCGGCCGATCCCCCAGGAGCGTTGATAGCCAACGTCTTTGAGGTACTCCCCGCCGGCGGCCAGCGCATCGAGGTCGCAGACTTGATAGGCCGAGTGCACGTAGCGGTTGACGGGCCCGAGCGCCATCGCCAGGGTGTGGTGATCGCTGGGGGTGGCGCCGCGGTCGCAGCGGATGAAGCTCATCGTCGGCCCGCGTTGGCGTTGGCCGGCGAAGTATTGGAAGTCGCTGACGATCATCCCCAGGGTGTCGAGGTACCAGTCCAGTGCGGCACGGTATTTGGCGGACTGCAAAACGACATGACCGAGCCGCTGCACCGAGGCGGGCACGCGCGGCGGGCGTTGGGTGGCGTTGGCCCGGTCGATGCCGTGGCCGACGTTGAGGACGTGTGGCGACTGGGCGGGCAGCGGCGCCAGCGGATGGGTGCCCGA
This sequence comes from Mycobacterium zoologicum, assembly GCF_020181635.2. NCBI lineage: Bacteria > Bacillati > Actinomycetota > Actinomycetes > Mycobacteriales > Mycobacteriaceae > Mycobacterium > Mycobacterium zoologicum. The sequence continues at coordinate 151,316 of NZ_JAYJJS010000001.1, forward strand.
CACCACGCGCACCGGCAGGCCGCCGGGGTCGACGAGGTCGACTGCCGATCCGCCGATGCTCTCCGGGAGCGGGCGTACCCGCGAACCGGCCGCGTCGGCCAGCCGCAGCAGGTCGGCGTCCTCGGCCGCGGTGAAGGCCATGCCGGTGAACCGGGTGCCGCCGCGGCGGATGATCACGCACGGCGCGCCGGGATCGGTGCCGCGCAGCTGCAACTCGGTGTCGGTGCGCAGCGCGGTGGCGAAACCGAAGGCGTGCGCGAACAATTCGGCCCGGGCCAGGTCGGGCTTGGCGAATTCCAGCCACGCCAGGTCGGCGACCTTGATGGCCGGATTGCGCGAGCGACCGCAGTGCTCGCCATTGCGGGCACCCCGGTCACTGTGCAGGTCCCCGTGGGCGGTCGTCACGGTAGCTATTGAACACTATTGTTCAATTTAGATCAATAGTGTTTAATCAATACCGTGACGTCGACCGAGCAGCGGATCAACGCCGCCGCAGTACGCCTCTTCGTGGAGAAAGGGACCACCCAGGTCACCATCAGCGAGCTGGCCCAGCAGGCGCAGGTCGCCCGCGGCACCCTTTACCGCAATATCGGCTCGGTCGACACCCTGTTTCACCGCGTGGTGGCCGACCTCTCCGACGATCTACATCGACGGGTGTCGCACGCCTTCACCGGCATCGATGACCCAGCCGCCCGCTTGGCCACCGGCGTACGACTATGGATTCGCTACAGCCACGACGACCCCGCTATGGGCCGCTTCGCGGTGAAATTCGGCCTCAACCAGGAAACGCTGCGCTCGCTGATGACCGGGCCCGCCATGAATGACATCGACGCCGGAATCGCCGGCGGCCGATACGACCTCGGCGCCACCAGCATCGACAGCGTCGCCTCCCTCATCGTGGGCACCACTGTCAGCGCGATGTGGATGGTGCTGGAAGGACATCAGACCTGGCGCGAGGCCGGCTCGTCCGCGGCCGAACTCATTCTGCGCGCGATGGGAATCGAATCCGTTGAGGCCCAACAGATCTGCAGCACCGACCTGCCGGCGCTGCCGCCGCACTGAGCAGAACGATCAGTCCGCGCCGTAGCTCCAAGTGCGTAGCCGTGGAAGCGATCGTCACGACTCGTGCCGGCGCGGCGCGATGATCCGCGCGGCGGCTTCGACGGCCGCGGCGCGATGTGCGGCGACATCGGCGTCGTCGAGGACGTCTTGATGGGGCCAGTCCGCCCAGGCGGTGCCGATACCGAACAGCATCACCAACAGGTCCAGCGGCTTCCAATGCGCGTCGACGTGACCGGTGGCCTGCGCTGCCTCGATCGCGGCAAGCTCGCGGCCGGGAATATCGTGGCCGAGAGACTGTCGTGGCGCTGGTGATCGTCACGATCGCTGCGGCGGTGCTCGGCGACGCGCTGAGCTACGCAGCCGGCAGGCGGTTCGGCCTGAGATTGCTGCGAACACGCCTGGCCAGGCGCGCGAAGCGGATCACCCGTAAAGCCGCCGCTGCCCCACGTCGGGGCATGATGGGCGCGCTGTTCGTGCAACGCTGGATTCCCCCGACACGGGGTTTTGTGCCTGCACGACTGGGTGCCGCCCACAGGCCCTTCGCCGCATTCGTGGCCTGTTCCGCCGTGGCGAGCCTGGTGTGGGGACTCGTCATCGTCGCCGGCAGCTATGCCGGTGGCAGCGCGCTGCTGTTCGCGATGCCGGTGCTGGCGCTGCTGGTGCCGATCGTCGGCGTGACGCGACGCGTGGTCACCGCCCGGCGGGACCGGATTTCTCGCTCGGCAGCCGCGGCGGTGTGACCGGCTAAGCCACGTTCTCTTCGTCGTCGTCTTCGACCATGCCACCGAGCCGGCCGGTGATGATGTCCTCGGCTTCGCCGACGATCCGCGACACCAACTCCCCGCACGTGGGGATGTCGTTGATCAGGCCCATCGATGTGCCCACCGACCAGATCCCGGCCTCGACGTCGCCGTTCTCGAATACCTTGCGCCCGCGCACCCCGGCCACCAGCTCCTGCACGTCCGGGAACTGCCCGCCCTTGTCGAGGATGTCGACGACCTCACGCGAGACGGTGTTGGACGCCACCCGGGCGGTGTTGCGCAGCGGCCGGAAGATCAGCTCGGTGCCGCGCTCGTCGCCGGCGACGATGGCCTCCTTGACGTTCTGGTGAATGCACGACTCGACGGTGCACATGAACCGCGATCCCATGTTGATGCCGTCGGCACCCAGCGCCAGTGCCGCCACCAGGCCGCGGGCGTCGGCGAAACCGCCGGAGGCGATCATCGGGATCTCGATCTGGGCGGCCGCGGCCGGGATCAGCACCAGGCCCGGGATGTCGTCCTCGCCGGGGTGGCCGGCGCATTCGAAGCCGTCGATGCTGATGCCGTCCACGCCCAGGCTCTGGGCCTTGACCGCGTGCCGCACCGAGGTGCATTTGTGCAGCACCTTGATCCCGTTGTCGTGAAACATCGGCAGGTGCGGTGCCGGGTTGGATCCGGCGGTCTCGACGATCTTGATGCCGGCGTCGACGATCACCTGCCGGTATTCGTCATAAGGCGGCGGGTTGATCGCCGGCAGGATGGTCAGGTTCACCCCGAACGGCTTGTCGGTCAGGTCGCGGGTCTTGGCGATCTCGTTAGCCAAGTCGGCCGGGGTGGGCTGCGTCAACGCCGTGAGGAACCCCAGGGCCCCCGCATTGGCTACGGCCGCAACCAGTTCCGCGCGGCCGACCCACTGCATTCCGCCCTGGGCGATGGGGTGCTCGACCCCGAAGACCTCGGTGAACTTCGTTGTCAGGGACATGTGGACTCCTTGATTACCTGGGGGCCATCCGGATCGCGCCGTCGAGGCGGATCACCTCGCCGTTGAGCATGGGGTTTTCGACGATGTGCTGCGCCAGCGCGCCGTACTCGTCCGGGTCGCCGAGCCGGGCCGGGTGCGGCACCTGCGCGCCCAGTGACTTCTGCGCCTCCTCGGGCAGCGAACCCAGCAGCGGCGTCTTGAACAGGCCCGGTGCGATGGTGCAGACCCGGATCAACTCCCGGGACAGATCCCGGGCGATCGGCAGCGTCATGCCGACCACGCCGCCCTTGGACGCCGAGTAGGCGGCCTGGCCGATCTGGCCGTCGAACGCGGCCACCGACGCGGTGTTGATGATGACGCCACGCTCTTCGCCGACGGGGTCCGTCTTCGCGATCCGCTCGGCGGCCAGCCGCAGCACGTTGAAGGTGCCGATCAGGTTGACCTGCACGACCTTGGTGAACGCATCCAGCGGGAACGCGCCGTCCTTACTCAGCGTCTTGATCGCGTTGCCGATGCCGGCGCAGTTGACGTTGATCCGCAGCGGCCCCATCGACTCGGCGACATCCAATGCGGCGCTGACCGCGTCCGGGTCGGTGACGTTGGCCTCGACGAACCGCGCCCGGTCACCGAGCTCGGCGACCGCCTCGGCACCGCGCAGGTCGATCACCACCACCGAAGCACCCGCATCCAGCAGGCGCTTGGTGGTCGCCAAGCCCAATCCCGAAGCGCCGCCGGTGACCACCGCCACCGCGTCCTTGATCCGCACCGCGTACCCCTCTCGTCGACCAACCACCTGGTTGGTCGGGACTATACCCAGTCCGCCAGGATCGCCTCGTTGTCGGCCCCCAATACCGACGGCGGAGTCGGAACGTCGGGAACACTGCGGGAGAACCGCGGCGCCGGCATGGGCTGCAGAGATCCGTCGACGTCGTAGAAGGTGTCGCGTTCGGCGACGTGCGAATCGGTCTGCACCTCGTTGAACGCCAGCACCGGCGCCACGCAGGCATCCGAGGTGGCGAACACCGTCGCCCAGTGGTCGCGGTCGTGGGCGGCGAACGCCTTGGTGAACACCTCGCGCAACTCCGGCCAGCGGCTCTTGTCGTTCTGGGCGGGTACCTCGGCCGGGTCCAGGCCCAGCTTGGCCAGCAGTTCGGCGAAGAACTGCGGCTCGATCGAGCCGACCGAGACGTAGCGGCCGTCGGAACACTCGTAGGTGTCGTAGTAGGGCGCGCCGGTGTCGAGCATGTTCACCCCGCGCTCGTCACTCCACAGGCCCTGGGCGCGGAAACTCCACATCATCGCCCCGAGCATGCTGGCGCCGTCGACCATGGCGGCGTCGATCACCTGCCCCTTGCCGGAGGTCTGCCGCTCCCACAGCGCCGACAGGATGCCGACCAGCAGGAACATCGATCCACCCCCGAAGTCGCCGGCCAGGTTCAGCGGCGGCACCGGGCGCTCGCCCTTGCGGCCGATCGCGTGCAGGGTGCCGTTGAGCGAGATGTAGTTGATGTCGTGGCCGGCCTGCAGCGCACGCGGCCCGGTCTGGCCCCAGCCGGTCATGCGGCCGTAGACCAGCCTGTCGTTGACCTTCGCGCAGTCCTCCGGGCCCAGCCCGAGCCGCTCGGTGACACCCGGCCGGAAGCCCTCGATGAGCACATCGGCCTTGGCGACGAGCTTGAGTACCAGGTCGCGGCCCTCCGGCGACTTCAGGTCGGCGGTCACCGAACGCCGGTTGCGCAGCATGGTGTCCGCCGGTGCTCCGCCACCGAATTTCGGCGGACGGTCGACGCGCACGACTTCCGCGCCCAGGTCGCCGAGGATCATCGCCGCGTGCGGCCCCGGACCGATCCCGGCCAACTCGATGACCCGCAACCCCGCCAGTGGACCCGCCATGTGTGCCTCCTCGTCGTAACCGGATGTGATCTGCATCCTAAGGTGAGGGCTATGACCGCAATCGACTCCGGCATCGACACCCTGGCTCCGGTGGACGGCTTGTCCGTCTCCCTGGCCGACGGCGTGCTCTCGGTGACCATCGACCGCCCCGACAGTCTGAACTCGGTGACCACCGGCGTGCTCGCTGGAATCGCCGACGCCATGGAGGGCGCCGCCCTCGATCCCAGGGTGCGCGCGGTGCGCCTCGGCGGCGCCGGGCGCGGATTCAGCTCCGGTGCCGGGATCAGCGCCGAGGACGCCGGCGACGGGGTGCCGACGGAGATCATCGTCGAGGCCAATCGTGCGATCCGGGCGATCGTGGCGCTGCCACGTCCGGTGGTGGCCGTGGTGCAGGGCCCGGCCGCCGGTGTCGGGGTGTCGCTGGCGCTGGCGTGCGACCTGGTGCTGGCCTCGGACAAGGCGTTTTTCATGTTGGCGTTCACCAAGATCGGGCTGATGCCCGATGGCGGCGCCTCGGCATTGGTGGCCGCGGCGATCGGCCGGGCCCGCGCCATGCGGATGGCGCTGCTGGCCGAGCGACTGCCCGCCGCCGACGCGCTGGAAGCCGGGCTGATCAGCGCCGTCTACCCGGCCGAGGAGTTCGAGGCCGAGGTGGACAAGGTGCTGGCCGGCTTGCTGGCCGGGCCGGCGGTCGCCTTCGCCAAGACCAAGCACGCGATCAACTCCGCGACGCTGGCCGAGTTGGACTCGGCACTGGACCGCGAGTTCGTCGGGCAGTCGATTCTGTTGAGCTCCCACGACTTTCGGGAGGGCACCCGCGCGTTTCAGGACAAGCGCGCCCCGAAATTCACCGACTCCTGACCCCTCCCCCTTCTGCCCCTTCTGCTTCTCCCCCTTCTGCTTCTCCCCCTTCTGCGCGAGCGTGCACAAATGTCCGGCAAAACGCCTGGACAGGGCGGACGTTTGTGCACGTTCACGGCAGAGGCGAAGGCAGCGATTACCTGCCGAAGACACGGCATAGGCGAAGGCAGTGATTACCTGCCGAAGACCGCGGGCAGCGCGAGCACCATCACCAGCCCCCACACCAGGTGCGTCAGCACCGGCGCCAACACCCCGCCGGTGGCCCGGCGCTCGACCGCGCAGACCGTGCCCAGCACCAGCGCGGCGACACCGATCATCAGGTTGCCGGCCGCCATCATCGCCGCGACGTAGAGCAGTGTCGACAACACCAGCGGGTAGCGGCGGCCGAACGCACTGAACAGCGCACCGCGGAAGAACATCTCCTCAGCGACCGCATTGACGATCGCGATCAGCACCACCAGCCGCCACGACACCTGACCGGTGTAGTCCAGGATGGCGGTCACGTCGGCGGCCAGTGACGGGATCTGCTGCACCGCCAGCCCGCCCAGCAGGAACACTGCGCCCAACGCCAGGCCGACGCCGGTTCCGGTGAACACCGGCCGTTCGTTGCGCCCCCGGAAACGCACCGCACCCAGGTGCAGTGGCCCGGCCACCGCCGCCCCCACCGACCAGATCGCGGCCAGTGCCAGCGAGAGCCAGTAGAACGCGGCGTCACCAGGGTTCTTGGTGTGCATGAATGCCAGCACCGCCGCACCGAGCACCACCACCACCGCGACGACGATGCGCCGACGCCGCACCACGGCCCGCGGCTCGTGGTAGGGCGCGGAGACCTTGGTGAAGATGTCGGTGAACTCGCGAAGCAGGCCGGGGCGGGCCGGACTGATCTGGGTCATGACCTAAAACGTAGCGGCCCAAGCCCAGTCGGTGGCCCGAATGCGTCAGTTCGCCCGATGGACTTCGGTCAGCACGCGATACCCCTCGGCGTTGAACCGGTTGTTGGCGACTTCGGCCTCGCTGAGCTCGCGCCGCACCTTGCCCGGCACCCCCGCCACCAGCGACCGGGGCGGCACCACCATGCCCTGCGGGATCACCGCGCCGGCAGCGACCAGGGACCCTTCGCCCACCACGGCTCCGTTGAGGACGATCGCACCCATGCCGATCAGGCAGTCGTCGCCGACGGTGCAGCCGTGCAGCACCGCGTTGTGCCCCACACTGACCCGGGCCCCGACCCGGGCCGGAAAGTCCTTGTCCACGTGGACCGTCACACCGTCTTGAATGTTGGAGCCGGCACCGATCTCGATCGGTTCCACCTCGGCACGCAGCGTCGCCGAGTACCAGACGCTGGCCCCGGCGGCCAGGCTGACCTGGCCGATCAGGGTGGCGTTCGGCGCCACCCAGGCCTCGGCGTGCACCTGCGGCGTGTGGCCGGCAATCGCGATGATCAGCGGTTGGGGCACCCGGCTCACCGCGCCTTCCACACCGGTGCCCGCTTCTCGGCGAACGCCCGCGGGCCTTCCCTGGAGTCCTCGGAGCGGAGCAGCGTGGCGAACTCCCGGCCGCTGCGGGCCCAGTCCGCCACCTCGCCGGTGATGACGCCGTCGTCGACGCCGTAGGCGATGCGCTTGCTGGCGCGCACCGACAGCGGCGCGTTGCCGGTGATGCTGGCCGCCAGCTCCAGCGCGGCATCCAGCACGGAGCCGTCCGGGACCACCCGGTTGACCAGTCCCCAGCGGGCGGCGTCATCGGCCGAGATCGGGTCCCCGGTGTAGAGCAGTTCCAGGGCGACCTTGCGCGGCAGCTGGTCGACGATGCGGAACACCCCGCCGGCCCCGGCGATCAGGCCGCGCTTGACCTCCGGGAGACCGAACTGGGCCCGCTGCTCGGCGACCACGAGGTCGCTGGCCAAGGCGATCTCGGTACCGCCGCCGAGCGCAGTGCCGTTGACCGCGGCGATGGTCGGCTTGTCGATGAAGTGCTGCACGTAGCCGGCGAACCCCCACTCCGGATGGTCGGGGTGGTAGATGTTCTCGCGGTTGGCAACGGCCTTGAGATCGGCTCCGGCGCAGAACGATTTGTCCCCGGACCCGGTGATCACCACCGCGCGCACGTCGTCGTCGTTCTGGGCCTGCGCGAGTGCGTCGCCGATGCCGGTACTGACCGCGCCGTTGACGGCGTTGCGCGCCTCAGGCCGGTTGATCGTGATCAGCGCGACGTTGCCGCGGCGTTCCACCAGGACGACGGCCTGGCTCACAGCAGTTCCAGGATGGTGGCGTTGGCCTGGCCGCCACCCTCGCACATGGTCTGCAGGCCGTAGCGAATCCCGTTGGCGCGCATGTGATACAGCATGGTGGTCATGATGCGGGCGCCGGAACCGCCCAGCGGGTGGCCCAGCGCGATCGCCCCGCCGTTGGGGTTGAGTTTCTTCGGGTCGGCACCGATGTCGGCCAGCCAGGCCATCGGCACCGGGGCGAAGGCCTCGTTGACCTCGAACACCCCGATGTCGTCGACGCTGAGGCCGGAGCGCTGCAATGCCTTCTGCGTGGCCGGGATCGGTGCGGACAGCATCATCACCGGGTCGGCGCCGGCCAGCGTCGCGGTGTGCACCCGAGCCAGCGGCGTACAGCCCAGCTCCCGCGCCTTGGCCGCCGACATGAACAGCAGCGCCGCCGAGCCGTCGGAGATCTGGCTGGAGTTACCGGCATGAATCACGCCGTCTTCTTTGAAAGCGGGCTTGAGCTGGCCCATCTTCTCCAGCGTGGTGCCGCGCCGAATACCCTCGTCGGCCGCCACGGTGTTGCCTTCGGCATCCTTGATTCCGACGATCTCGTCGTCGAACGCTCCGGAATCCTGTGCGGCAGCCGCCTTCTCGTGCGACGCCAGGGCGAACTCATCCAGCGCGGTGCGGCTCAAGCCCCACTTGTCGGCCATCATCTCCGCACCGGTGCCCTGGTTGGGGGTCTGGCTGTAACGCGCCCGGAACGCCTCCGGGTAGGGGTGCCCGCCGTTGGCCAGCGACGCGCCCATCGGGGTGCGTGACATCGACTCGACGCCCCCGGCGACGACGACGTCGTAGTGCCCGGCGACCACACCGGCGGCGGCGAAGTGCACCGACTGCTGGCTGGATCCGCATTGGCGATCCACCGTCACGCCGGGCACGCTCTCCGGCCAGCCCGCGGTCAGCAAGGCGGTGCGCCCGATGTCCAGCGCCTGCTCGCCGGCCTGCATGACGCAACCCCAGATCACGTCGTCGACCAGGGCGGGGTCCACCCCGGCCCGCGTCACCAGCCCGTTGAGCACCTGCGCGGACAGTTCCGCCGGGTGCACCCCGGACAGTCCGCCGTTGCGCTTGCCGATCGGCGAACGTACCGCTTCTACGATGACGGCCTCAGCCATGGTGTTCTCCTTAGTCAACGAGGAATCTTGACTCGATTGTTGACCAGGCCGCACCGGGTGTCGACGGGCGGGGGCAGGTACCGGGTCAGCCGACCGGCGTGAACTCCAGGTGCAGATCCTGCAGCCCCCGCATGATGAAGGTCGGCTCGTAGTTGTACCGGCGGGCCTCGGGTGGACCGTGCCTCTCCTCGCAGATCCTGATGTCGGCCATCCGGTCCAGGATGCGGTTCAGTGAGATGCGTCCTTCGGCACGCGCCAGCGGGGAGCCCGGGCACGAGTGCACGCCGCGACCGAACGCCACATGCTCGCGCACGTTGGCCCGATCGACCCGGAATTTCTCGGGTTCGTCGAACTTGCGGGGGTCGCGGTTGCTGGCGCCGGGCAGCAGCATCACCGTGGTGCCGGCCGGAACGGTGACGCCGCCGACCGTCGTGGTGGTCCGCGCCATCCGGAAGTGCGACTTGACCGGGCTTTCGGTGCGCAGCGTCTCCTCCAGGAACACCGGGATGTGGCTGCGGTCGCTGCGCAGCAACGCCTGGATGTCGGGCTGTTCGGCGATCACCCGCAGCCCGGCGGAGAGCAACTTGACCGTGGTCTCCTGGCCGGCGGCGAACAGGAACGTGGCGACCCGCACCACGTCGATGACCTCCGGTGTCGAGCCGTCCTCGTATTTGGCCTGGGCCAGTTCGGTCAGCACGTCGCCGCGCGGTTGCTTGCGCCGGTCTTCGACGTAGGCGGAGAACATGTCGTCCAGCCACTGCAGCGGGTTGTGGGAGACCGGGTCGTCGTCCAGCGATCCCACCTGCTCGCCGGCCATCACCCGCCGGAATTCGCGGTGATCGTCTTCGGGCACCCCGAGCAGGTCGGCGATCACCAGCATCGAGAACGGTTTGGCGTAGTCCTCGATGAATTCGGTGCTGCCGCGGGCGACGAACTTGTCCAGCTGCTCGTCGGCCAGCCGCCACATGAAGTCCTCGTTCTCCTTGAGCCGCTTGGGAGTCAGCAGCCGGCTCAACAGGCCCCGCGTGCGGGTGTGCTCGGGCGGGTCCTGGGTGACGATGTGCTCACTCATCGGGATCTGGTCGCGGTGGGCCTCGATCAGCTCGCTGACATCGTCACCGGTGGGTTCGAACGTCAGGCCGGAGAACGGGCCCGCGACCGAGACACACGCGGAGAACGCCGGATCCTTGTACACCGCAAGGGCTTCGGCGTGCCCGGTGACGGCCAGCACCCCCTGGTGCGGTTCGTGCACGATCGGGCACTTGGCCCGCAGGTGGTCGAAGTACGGGTACGGGTCGGGGATCAGCGACTGGTCGGTGAAGAAGTCGACGGAATCGTAGTCATTCATAGCGAGGCCTCCTGCTCTGGTCACTGCACCATCTCGGTGACGGCGGTCACCTGGGCGTCCGAAATGTTCATGATCGCCGGGAGGTTCTCGGCGATGTCCTCTGCTGTCAGAGGCGTTCTGGTGATTCCCGCGGTACGCACCACGGCGATGCGTGCGATATTGCCCATGCCGACCTGCAGGACTTCGCCGTTGAGCGGGCAGTCCTGATGTGCCAGGAAAGCCGCTGCGGGCGCGCACAATTCCGGCGGCATGCTGGCGTTGATGGTGTCCATGACGTCTGCGGGGATGGACAATTGAGCGGCCACGGAGTCCGAGTGCGACGCCGACATCCGGGTGTTGGCGCGCGGCGAGATGGCGTTCACCCGGATGCCGTGCCCGATTCCCTCGGTCGCCAGATTGCGGGTCAGGCCGAACACCGCCCCCTTGGCGGCGCCGTAGCTGGTCAGCTCGGAGATGCCGCCCAGCATGGCTTCCGAGACGGTGTTGACGATCCGGCCGTAGCCCGCCGCGACGAAATGCGGCCACGCGGCACGGCAGACGGCCACGGTGCCCAGATAGTGCACGTCGAGCATGCGGCGGAACTGCTCGATCGACAGCGCGTCGAACAGACCGGGGTCGTGGATGCCGGCGTTGTTGACCACCACATCGATCCCCCCGAAGGCCTCGATGGCGGTGTCGATGATCGCTTGTGCGCCTTGGGGTTCACTGACCGAGGCGTAGCATGCCACCGCCTGCCCTCCGCCGTCGGCGATCTCGCGCACCACGTCCTCGGCCGGTGCCGGAGAGCAGCCGTCGCCGTCGATGCCGACCCCGTAGTCGGCCACGACCACCCGGGCGCCCTTGTCCGCCAACAGCATCGCGTGACTGCGACCCACCCCGCGCCCAGCCCCGGTGACGACGGCAACGCGCCCGTCGAACCGTAGCCCGGTCATGGCGCATCGAACAGCACGGGCAGCGACGTCGGTGACCGGAACACCTGCCCGCGGATGTGCGGATCGCCTCCGTCGGGGTCCAGCCGAAGGTTCGGCAGCCGGTCGAACATCGCACCGAGCGCGTCGCGCATCTCCATCCGGGCCAGGTGACTACCGAGGCAGACGTGGGCGCCGTGGCCCCAGGACGCGTGAACCTTGGACTCGCGGAAGATGTCGAACGCGTTCGGGCTGGGGTAGCGGTCGTCCTGGCGGTTGGCGGCCCCCAGCATCGGCATCACCGCGGAGCCGGCGGGAATGGCCACCCCGCCCAACTCGGTGTCGCAAGTGGCCACCCGGGTGATGGTCAGCAGCGGTGCGTCCCAGCGCACCCCCTCTTCGATGGCCTGCGGCAGCAGTGCCCGGTCGGTGCGCACCGCGTCGAGCTGATCGGTGTGGGTGAGCAGCGCGAACAGCAGGTTTCCCAGCGACCGGTAGGTGGTCTCGATGCCCGCCGGCAACAGCAGCCGCAGAAACGAGAAGATCTCCTCGTCGGACAGCTTCTCGCCGTCGATCTCGGCGTCGGCCAGCCGGCTGATCAGATCCTGACGCGGCTCGACCCGGCGGGCGGCCAGGATCGGGGCGAAGTAGTCGCGCAACGCCTCCGACGCGGCGCGCCCGCGCTCGGGGTTGATGGTGAAGGACAGCAGCGAGATCGACCAGCGCTGGAATTGCTCGTAATCCTGTTCGGGCAGGCCCAGTATCCGGGAGATGATCCGGGTCGGGTACTCGAAGTTGAACTCCTTGACCAGGTCGGCATGGCCCCGGTCGGCGAACCGGTCGATCAGCAGATTGGCCACCGGTATCACCAGCTCGTGTTCCCAGCCCGCGACCGCCCGCGGCGAGAACGCCTTGGACACCAGCGCGCGCTGCCGGCCGTGCACCGGCTCGTCCATGCCCAGCATCACGGTCCTGCCGAGCACATCGCCGAAGGTGTCGATCACGATCGACGACGAGAATGTCTCGTTGTCGCGCAACATCGCGATCACGTCCTCATGCCGGTACACCATGAACACCGGCTTGGACTCCTCGTGCGGCATCCCTGACATGTCGATGCGCTGCACCGGATCCTCGCGGCGCAACCGTGCCAGTTCGGTGTAGGGGTCTCGGACGTCGCCGGAGACCACGTCGTCGAAGGCGCCGAAATCCTCCAGGTCGTCGAACAATTGCATGACATCTCCTCTAAAGAGCGGGGTAGGCAACGGATTTGATCTCGGTGTACTGGTCGAACCCGGCCATGCCGTTCTGGCGGCCGACGCCGCTGGCCTTGTAGCCGCCGAAGGGCGTGTCGGCTCCGTAACCGGCCGCCCCGTTGAGGCCGATGAATCCGGCGCGCAGCCGCTTGGCCACGGCCAGTGCGTGATCCAGGCTGCCCGACATGACGTTGCCGGCCAGGCCGTACGGACTGTCGTTGGCGATGCGCACCGCGTCGTCTTCGTCGGTGTAGGGAATCACGGACAGCACCGGCCCGAAGATCTCCTCCTGGGCGATGGTCATCGAGTTGTCGACGTCGACGAAAAGGGTTGGCTTGACGAAGAACCCGCGGTCAAACCCGTCCGGCGCCTCGGCTCCCCCGACGAGCATGGTGGCGCCTTCGGCGATCCCCTTCTCGATGTAGCCGCGAATCCGGCTGCGCTGCTTGGCCGAGATCACCGGACCGCACAGCGTCGAGGCGTCCTGCGGGTCGCCCGGCGCGATACCGGCGTACATCGCCTGCAGCATGGCGACGCCTTCGTCGTAGCGCGACCGCGGCAGCAGCAGCCGCGTCGGGTTGGCGCAGCCCTGGCCGGCGTGCATGCACGGCGCGATGCCCATCATGCAGCCCAGCCCGAGGTCAGCGTCGTCCAGCACGATGGTCGCCGACTTGCCGCCGAGTTCCAGGAAGAGGCGCTTCATGGTCGCGGCGCCCTTTTCCATGATGCGCTGCCCGACCGCGGTGGAGCCGGTGAACGAGATCAGGTCGACCTTGGGCGAGCAGGTCAGCTGCTCGCCGACCAGGTGATCCGAGGAGGTGACCACATTCGCCACACCCGGTGGGATATCGGTGTTCTCCGCGATCAGCCGCCCCAGCCGGGTCGCGTTGAACGGGGTGTCGGGCGCGGGTTTGAGCACGAGTGTGTTGCCGGTCGCCAGTGATTGACCGATCTTGTGGATGGCGACTTCGAATGGGAAGTTCCAGGGCACGATCGCCCCGACCACCCCGACGGGTTCCCGCCAGACCTTGCGAGTGGTGTTGACCCCGGTCACCGAGACGAACGCGTCCCCCAGCGACGTCTCCCACGGATAGCTGTCGATCAGCTGCGCCGGGTATCTCAGGCCGTCCGACAGCGGCGCGTCGAGCTGCGGTCCCGCGGTGATGGCCCGTGGGCAGCCGGCTTCGAGGATCAGCTCTTCGCGCAGCTCCTCCTGCTCGGCTTCCAGTGCGTCCTGAAGTTGCAGCAGACAACGTTGCCGGAAACCATGATTGGTCGACCAGTCGGTGTCGTCGAATGCCCGTCGCGCGGCGTCGATGGCGCGGTGCATGTCGGCTGCCGAGGCATCGGCGACCTCGCCGATCGCTTCCTCGGTGGCCGGATTGAGGTTGACGAAGGTGCCGTTGCGGCCGCCGACGAGCTTGCCGTCGATCATCATCTGTGACTCGAGGTGGGGAAGGTCAGCCATTGCGGCCCCTGTCTGCCATGGCCCCGAACCGCGGCAGTCCCATCATCAGGCGAATCGCATGATGGAAGCCCGCGCCGGGGAGCATTCGGTTGGCGATCAACAACATTCGGGCGTCGGGGCCGACCGGCTGCCGGACGAACGGTTTGCGGGATTCCAGCGCGGTAGCGAGTCCGGCGGCGAAGCGCTCCGGAGAGCGGGCGGCGCGTTTGACCGCAGCTCGTCCCCTCCGGTCCATGGTGCTGTGGTGACGCGCGTAGGGGCCCTGGAGGTCCCGGCAGTCGGTGGTGCCCGCGTCGGTGATGATCTCGGTGTCGTAGGTGCCGGTCACCAGAATGGTCACCCCCAGTCCGAACGGCGCGATCTCGTTCGCCAGGGATTCGGCCCAGCGCTCGGAGGCCCCCTTTGCCGCGGAGTACGGCGCGGTGGCCGGCATCCCCCGGACACCACCCGCACTGGACACCACCACGATGCGCCCCCGGCCCGCGGCGCGCATCGCCGGCAGCAGCGCGTTGGTCAACGCCACCGGCCCGAACACGGTGGTCTGAAACATCCGCTCCCACAGGTCCACCGGTGTCTCCTCGGCCATCCCGGCCGCCGAGATCCCGGCGTTGTGCACCAGCGCGTACGGGGCGCCGACGGCTTCCTCGACGGCCTTGGCGGCGGCGGCCACCGACGCCAGGTCGGTCAGGTCCAACTGGATTCCGACCAGCCGAGGGTCATCGCCGGATGCACCGGTGGCCCGATGCAGCTCCGCCATCCCGGTCTCCGGTGATCGCATCGCGGCAATCACCTGCCAGCCGCTGCGGTACAGGTGCACCGCCGACGCCAGCCCGAGTCCGCGCGAAGCGCCGGTGACCACGACGCTGCGGCGTTCACCCATTGCCGGGTCCGCAGCGGTCGCCGTCGGCGCCGAGCTCGACATCGGGCCGCCCACTCGGTTGGCCGCTGAGCCAGGTCGACCAGATGCCCACCGAGTACGGGCCGGGCTGGCCCTGCTTCTCGTAAAAGCCTTGCGGGTCATAGATCTTCGCTTCGGGATACGGCCACGCGCAGGCCACCGTCCGGGACAGGTGTGTCGCCTTGACCAGGGCGAAGGTGCTGCCGTAGCAGAAGTAGCCGAGGTTGATCAACACCAGCATCACCGTGAACATGCCGAGCGTCGGGCGCCCGGCGAAGATCTTCGCCCGCTGCGCCAGCTTCTCGGCCACGGTGCGGCCGGTGTCGTCGCGGTACAGCAGCACCCCGGCGGGCACCATCACGAAGTTCACCGCAAATATCTCGAAGATGAACGGGAATTGGTGTGTCTGGCCCATGAAGATCGACCCGAACGGGACCTGGGAATAGATGTACATTCCGGTCTGCACCAGCGTGATCTCCAGAGCCGCGTCGATCACCATCCCGAACGGCAGGATGCAGATCGCCAGGCTGATCAGCGGGTGGCGCCACACGAAGGAGTCGACGGGCCGGCGCGCCTGGATGCGGCGCAGCAGCCAGATCCCCGGGAAGTAAGGCGCCAGGTAGAACATGATGTAGCCCAGCACCACGAATGGCTCCACGGTGGGCGACAGCGAGACCAGCGGCCAGTCTTCGGGCAGGTGATGCAACTCCGGGTTGTACACCGCGAACGGCGCCCAGTTCATGATCGGGTCCTGCCAGACGATCAGCGTCGTGACGATGCCCATCAGCAGCACCGGGTGATAGGGATGGCGGCGCCACGCGATCACGTAGGTGACGATGATGCCGATCATCACGACGACGGTGAACGCCTCCAAGACGCCCAGCCAGTGGTCGAACCCGAACAGCACCGGCACCGGCCGCTCCGGCGGTGTCTGCGTGTACGCCGCGTCACGAACCCGATCGGACTCCAGACCGGTTCGGGCATTGGCGAGCAGGAACGCCACGAAGCCGAACCCGGCTGCTGCCCACGCCCACACCCAGGGCGAGCCCTTTCGCTGTTGCGCCGGTGCGGCGGCCTGATGTTTCGAGGCCGGCGCTGTCTGTTCCGCGGTCATCGGTTATTCCTCTCCGAAACGGTCGACGAGATGAGAGTTGACGCCGTCGGCGTCGAGCTTGCGGGCCACCAGGTAGCCGGCACCCATCCAGGCCCGGCGGGTCCAATTCCCGAACGACACCCGGGTTCCCGGCGCACCGGAGGCTGCGGGCATCATCTTCACCCGCTCCAGGGCTTCCTTGACGCCACGCGGGCTGAGCGGATGGGCATCGCTCAATGCCCGCACCAGGGTCATCGCGACATCACGGTTGACCACCGACACGCACCACTCGGTGCGGCGGCCGTAGGCCTGCTGGTAGTCGTCGAGGAACGCCTGGCCGACCGGATTGCCCTCGTCGTACTGGTCGATGCCGATCCAGCCCATGAACGCGTTCCACATCACCGGGTTGATCCAGGCGTTCTGGAACGCGGTGCTGGTGAACCGCGGCGGATCCCAGCCCAGCGCCTCCAGGGCCGGGTTGATGAAGACGATGCCGAAGCCGAAGCCGCAGTGCACGATCGCCGGAACCTTGGCCTCGTGCAGCGTCCGCACCGCCTCCGAAACGTCTTGCGCGGTTTGGGCGATCGTCGCTTCGGCCACGATCTGGATGCCTTTGCGCCGGCACGCCTCGCGGAAATTCTTCAGGTAGGTCTCGCCCACCAGCGACTGTTCCTTGAGCACCCCGACCTGGCTATGGCCGCCCTTGGCCAGTAGGTCGGTCCAGAAGATCGGCTCGTCGGTCAGCGAACCCTGCGGAAACGCGAAGAACCACTCCCCCAGCGCCTCATCGGAGCCGGTGACGGACAGGCACGGCACTTTGAAGCGTTCCTCGATCGCCTCTCGGGTCGGCACGCAGTTGTCGGTGATGTGCGGGCCGAACACCGCCAGGCAGCCTTCGTCGCACAGTTCCCCGTAGGCGTCGATGACGGCCTTGACCGAGCCCTTGGGTAGGCCCTCGACTTCGCGGTAGACGATCTCGATGGGCCGGTCCAGCAGGCCCTGCTCGGTTGCCTGTTTGAAGACCAGGTCCAACGGCTGCGTCAGATCCTCGAAATAGGTCTTCGGAAAGCCCTCCGGGAGAAGGAAATCCATCAGATAGCCGATCTTGATCGGCTCTGCGGTGCTCTCGTAGGACATTCGACTCCCAACTGGAACCTAATATTTGTTCAGACCTTAGCGTGGCAATGGTTGACCGTCAATCACCTGTCGGCGAGATACCCGTCGATCATCTCGTTCAGGCCGGCCGCCACCAGGGAGTCGTCGGTGAGCGGGCCCGCGATCGCGGCCCGGGCCGCCGCACGCGGGCTCAGCCCCTCGGCGACCAACCGCCCGGCGGCGATCAGCACCCGTGTCGAGGCGACTTCGCGCAGCCCGCCGGTCTCCACACGCCGAATCGCCTGCCCGAGCCGTACCAGCTCCGCGGCGCCCTCGTGGTCGAGTCCGGCTTCGGAGGCGACGATCTTCTCCTCGACATCGGCTGCGGGGAATCCGAATTCGATGGCGACCATGCGCTGACGGGTCGAGTCCTTGAGGTCCTTGAGCACACTTTGATAGCCCGGGTTGTAGGACACCACCAGACCGAATCCCGGTGCGGCATCCAATGTCAGGCCCAGTCGCTCGATCGGCAGCTGGCGGCGGTGGTCGGCCAGCGGATGCAGCACCACGGTCGTGTCCTGGCGGGCTTCCACCACCTCGTCGAGGTAACAGATCGCACCTTCACGCACAGCCCGGGTCAGCGGCCCGTCCGACCATTCGGTCTCCCCGCCCCGCAACAGGTACCGGCCGACCAGATCGGCGGTGGTCAGGTCGTCGTGGCACGCGACGGTGATGAGCGGCCGGTTCAGATCGTGGGCCATCGCCTCGACGAAGCGGGTCTTGCCGCATCCGGTGGGACCCTTGAGGACCACCGATAGCCCTTGCCGGTACGCGGCTTTGAAAACCTGCTCCTCGTTTCCGACCGACACGTAGTAGGGTCGCGGACCTCCGGCCGCAGTTGCCATGGTGTTCATCCCTTTCTCGTCACGCAACACGTCGTCGCAGATCGGCTGAGTACAGCGCCGAACGGAACAGTGGTCCGATCAGCCGGCTGAGTTGGTCGAGCCGCGGAATGGTCGCGTGTGCCGCGCTGCCGAATACCCGGCGCAGCTCCTCGACATCGGTGGCCGCGCCGACCGTCAGGCACAGACAGCCGATGCCGCGCCGGCGCGCCTCGCCGAGGGCGCGGCGGGCGTCGGCAGCGCCGTAGACGCGCTCGTAGCCGTGGTCGTAGGCCAGGCCGTCGGAGAGCACGACCAGCAGTCGCCGCGGGGTGCCGCCACGATGCTCCAGAACACTCGAGCCATGCCGGATCGCGGCGCCAAGCCGCGAGTAGGCACCGGGTTTGAGGCCGTGTAGCCGCCTCATCGCGAGGACATCGAGGGCGTCATCGAAGCGCTTGACCGGCGTGAGGTGTACCGCCGAGCGGCCCTGGGAGGCAAACGCATACAGCGCGAGCCGATCCCCCAGGTCATGTAGGGCGGTGGCCAGCGCCGCGGCCGCCGCGCGCTGCTGGGCGTGCACGGTCTGGCCGGCGGTGCCGGGCTCGGCCGCCGATCCCGAGACGTCCAGCAGAATGAGCACCGAAAGATCGCGGCGCCGTCGCAGGCTGTCCAGGTAGACCGCTTCATCGGGCGCGGATCCGGCCAGCACTTCGACTCGGCCCTCGACCGCCGCATCCAGATCGATATCGTCGCCCTGCGGTTGCCGGTGGTAGCGATCCAAACCGACGCCGAGCCGGGCCAGGGGCCGGCGCAATCCGTGGTCGGCCGCCGCCGGCCCCGGATCGGTGCCGGGGCTCGGCACGACTTCGGTTACGGTGCACCAGTTCTGCCGGTAGCACCGGCGATGAACATCCCATTCGGGATATGTCGTGCCCGCGGTGCCGCCCGCGGCGGTGTCGTCGTCGAGACCGCCGAGGCCGACGCTGGACACCGCCCTACCTCCCGGTCGCCCGGATCGGGTCCGATGCGTGGGGGCATCCGCCCCCGGCGGGCCGTTGCCGCCGAGCCGCCGGGTCACCTCGAGCATCTTGGCGACCATCCGGCCCAGCGCCCCGCTGCCGCCGACCGGACTGGAGAAGACATCCATCACGTCCTCGGCGTCGTCGTCCTCGTTCAGTTCGGCCAGCGGCCTGCTGCGCTGACGTGGCCGATGCGCCTGCCCGGCATCCGATTTGCCGGCATTGTCGGGTTGGGCCAGCAGCTTTCCCGGACGGATGACACCGAAGGCGGGCGGCGGTGTGTCGTCGGCCGTGCTCGCCAGCGCCAGTGAGGCAGCGGGCGAATCGGTGCGGGCGGCCAGTTCGTAGTCGAGCAGCGACGCGACCGACGGCGGCAGCAGCTCGACGTTGGCCGCCAGTGCCCGATGCCCCTCCACGGCGAGGTATCGGGCCGTCAGCGCACGGCGCCGCACCAGCCTGTGCACCAGGCCGGGCTCCAGGCTTCCGGCCGCGAGCAGGCTCGCCTGAACCGCAACCGCCTCCCGTTGACGGTCCGCGCCGATGCCCGGGTCGAGGTGAACGGTCTTGCCGTCGGTCCACGCGGGTTCGCCGGTATCGGCCGCCACCACCTGCAGCGCACGCCCGGACAGCGCGGACGCCAACAGGTTCCAGCGCATCAGGGATTCACCGGCTTCGTGGTGGTTCGTCACGGCCCCTCGCCCGAATTCTTGACCAAATATCTGTTCCACCGTAGAGTCCGCCACGACCGCAGTCAATGGATCGAGGGGTAGGCGCCGCACAATGATCGACTTCACCGGCCAGGTGGCCGTCGTCACCGGGGCAGGGCGGGGTCTGGGCCGGCACTACGCGCTGGAGCTGGCCCGGCGCGGCGCCTCGGTGATGGTCAACGACCTGGGTGGGTCGATGCACGGCGACGGCGCCGACAGTGGTGTGGCCGACCTCGTGGTCGACGAGATCACCGCTGCCGGCGGTGTCGCCGTCGCGTCGTACGACTCGGTGGACACCCCCGCGGGTGGGGAGGCGATCATCGCCGCCGCCGTCGAGCGCTTCGGCCGCCTCGATGCGGTCGTCAGCAACGCGGGCATCTTCAGCAGCATTGCGTTCGAGGAGATCTCCCCCGACGACTGGCGGCGCATGCTGCGGGTACACCTGGACGGCGGTTTTTATCTGAGCCAGCCCGCCTACCGGGTGATGAAGGAGCAGGGTTACGGCCGGTTCGTGTTCACCTCCTCATCGGCCGGAATGTTCGGCCAGCCCCTGGAGGCTCACTACGCCGCGGCCAAGGCGGGCCTGGTCGGGCTGTCGAACGTCATCGCGATCGAGGGTGCGCCGCATGGCATCCGGTCCAATACCGTCCTGCCGTTCGGCTTCTCCCGGATGGTCACCGATACCGTCGACGACCCCAAAGCGATCGATGACGTCGCTTTCCTCAAGGCGATCCGGCCCGAGCTGGTGGTGCCGATCGTGGTCTACCTGGCCAGTCGCGACTGCGATTTCACCCACCGCAACTATTCGGCCTGCGCCGGCCGGTTCGCGCGGGTCTTCGTCGGACTCGGCGCCGGATGGATCGCCGAACCCGGCGCCGATCCCACCGCCGACGACGTCGCCACGCATCTGGCCCAGGTGTCGGCGACCGATCCGTGCACCGTCCCGGACTCGATCTTCGACGAGGTGTTCGAGGTGTGTCACCGCCTCGGCATCGCCATGTGACTCACCCGATGGTCACGGGCAGCCTCGCCCACCCCCGCACACTCGCGGTGTGTGCACGCTCGGCGTGGGCGTAGTCGACTTCCCAGTCGGGCCAGCGCTTGAGGACCTCTTCGAACGCGACCCTGGCCTCCATCCGGGCCAGTGCCGAACCGAGGCAGAAGTGCACCCCCTTGCCGAAGCTGAGGTGGGCACCCTCGCGGTGAATGTCGAAGCGATCCGGATCGGAGAAGTGCCGGTGGTCCCGGTTCGCGGAACCGTTGAGCAGCAACATGAACGATCCCTCCGGAACGAGACGGCCGTAGTGCTCGGCGTCGCGGGCGACATAGCGTGCCTGCACCGGCGAGGGAGGTTCGTAGCGCAGCGTCTCTTCGACCGCACCGGGGATCAGGGCCGGGGTGGCCACCAGCTCGCGGCGTTGATCGGGATGGTCGGAGAGCAGTTGCGCCATGAAGCCGATCAGCCGGGCCGTGGTCTCGTTCCCGGCACCGGCGATCATGGCGGTGTAGGCGAGCACCTCGGTGCGCGACAGCGGACGCCGCGTCCCGTCGGCCTCCTCGATCTCCGCGGTCAACAGGTCGGTCATCAGATCGTCCGAGGGGTGGGCGGCCCGCCACTCGATGTATTCGGCGAACATGACGATGGTGTCCGCGAAGACCTGCTGGGTGATGTCGCCGGGCTCGCGGCCGTCGGCCATCTCGATGAAGGAGCCGTTGCGGTCCCGGATCGCTTCCTGGTCCTTCTCGGGTATGCCCAAGAGGTAGCCGATGGTCCGCATCGGCATCATCGCCCCGAGATCGGCGATGAAGTCGAAGCCGCCGGCGCCGACGAGCGGATCGAGCTCCCTGACGCAGAATTCCCGCACCAGCGGTTCCACGGCCAGCATCCGCCGCGGGGTGAACACCCGCGACAGCAGGCCGCGGTGCAGATCGTGCAGTGGGGGGTCCTCGAACAGCAGGATGCCCGGCGGCACCTCGAGGTTGTTGAACAGGATGTCCGCGGTGGTCCCGCGGCCGGAGCGATAGGTCTGCCAGTTCGGCAGCTCACGCAGCACGTCCTGGTAGCGACTGAGCGCATAGAAGTTGTATTTCTCGTTGTAGTACAACGGTTCTTCTTCGCGCATCCGCTTCCACACCGGATAGGGATCATCGTCGATATCGCGGTCGAACGGGTCGTAGTACAGCCCGACGGCGCTGGCACCTGTCATGTCTCACATCCCTTGGTTGCCGCGGTGTAGGAAGCCGTGCAGGGTCGCCTGGGTGAGTTCTTCGACGATCACCTTCCGTGACGGCGGCCGGGATCCGAAGTAGGTCGAACGCAGCGCCGCCATTCCGGCGATCATCGCCACGGTGGAGTGTGCCGGCAGATTCGGGTGCGCCGACCCGATCGACCGCAGGTTCATTCCCTCCGCGCTGATCTGGCCGAGCAGCGCGATCGCGCGCCGCACGTCGGCGATGCCGGCCTCGACCAGTTCCTCCTCACCCAGCGAGTCCGAGGCCATCAGCGTCACCAGCAGACCCTGATGACGCACGAACACGTCATAGAGCCGCCCGACAAAGGACCGGGCGAGCTCTTCCTCACTGGTGTGGTCCGGATCGATCGCCTGCCAGGTCTGCCCGAACTCATCGATGAAACCGGTGAACGGCAACACCAGCGCCTCACGGAACAGCGCCGCCTTGGAGCCGAAGTGTCGAAACAGCAGCGCTTCGGTGACACCGGCGGCCTGGGCGATCTCGCGTGTGGTCGTACCGCGATAGTCCTGGCGGGCGAACAGATCCCGGGCGGCATCGAGCAACAACCGGCGCGGCTCGCCACGGGGCCGCCGCGCCGCCGCGCCAGCATCGGACTGGGGCACGATGCGCTACCTCCTCCCGCTGAGCATTTTCAGACCTTGACGGCTTTTAAGATACCGCCCACTATCTACTTCGGATAGTGAACACTATCTCATTGGATTTCCGATCGAAGGAGGGGCGGACGTGGGCGCCGTCATCATGCTGGGCACGCTGTTCGGATTGATCGCGCTGATCTACGGCGCCGTGCTGTATTTCGACCCGGAGGCCCGCGGCGGCCACGAGCAGGAGGCCCTGCGATGAACACCGGGCTTTCACCCCTGCTGATCGCGGGTATCACCTTCGCCTACCTCGGCGGAATCGGCTTCACGGCCGCCGGGGTGTACTTGAGCATTCGCCGTGGCCGCCTGCATCCCCTGCTGCTGCTGTGCATCTCGGCGATCTCGTTCTCCTGGATCGAGGCGCCCTACGACTGGGCGATGTACGCGCAGTTTCCACCGGCACTGCCGCGCATGCCGTCCTGGTGGCCGCTGAACATGACGTGGGGCGGCCTGCCGTCGTCCGTTCCGGTCGGCTACATCTCCTACTTCGTACTGCCCGCCGTGCTGGGCGCGGCGGTCGGCCGATGGCTTGCGGCCAGATTCGCCTGGAACAGGCCGATCACACTCCTAAGCGCGGGCCTGGTCGTCGGCTTCTGCTGGGCTTTGATGTTCAACGCCTTCCTGGGGGCCCGGCTGGGCATCTTCCACTACGGCTACGTGATCCCCGGCCTGGCATTGTCGGAGGGCACAGCACACCAGTACCCGCTGTACGACTCGCTGGCCATGGGCGTGCAGATGATGGTCTTCACCTACCTGCTCGGGCGAACGGATCCGCAGGGGCGAAACGTCATCGAAGCGTGGGCCGACCGGCACTCGACGAGTCGGCTGCGGTCATCGATGCTGTCCGTCATCGCGGTCGTCGTGATCGGCAACGGTCTGTACGGGGCGGTCTTCGCCCCGCATCTCGTCACCAAACTCGGCGGTTGGGTGACCGCGGGCCCCAGCGAACCGCTGTTTCCCGGCGTACCGAACCAGCCGCTGGTGGGCCGTTGACCGACTCCGCGACGCTTCTCGTTTAAGCGTTGACCGCTCCGGCGGTGCGCGATAAGCTCCGCTGACGAAAACAAACATTGGGTCCGCCTGTGCCGGGGCAGTGGCGCAGCGGCCACTGCCGACCGGGCGGGTCGAAGCTCGGCGTCCGATGGTGACATCAGGGTCGCAGTCGCCAAGCAGAATGGGGAGGGTCCGCTGACTGTCTCATCGGAGCGCGAAGACGACGTCGGCGCGCGATCGTCGGTTGCCGAAGTCGGCGCGTGGGTCCAGTCCTACACCCGGGCGCATCCGCTTCGGTCACTGGGAACAGTCGGCGGCCAGACGGCCCTGGGCCTACGCACCGTCCAGTACCTGTTCATCGACCTGTTCACCGGCCGGTTCCCGATCGCGGAGTTCGTCAAACAGGCCGCGTTCATGGCGGGCACCGCCCTGCTGCCCACCCTGCTGGTGACCATTCCCGTCGGGGTCACGTTGTCGATTCAGTTCGCCGTGCTGGCCGGCCAGGTCGGCGCCGAGTCGCTGTCCGGCGCCGCCAACGGGCTGGTGGTGATCCGTCAGGGCGCTCCCCTGGTGGCCGCCATCCTGCTGGCGGCGGCGGTGGGTTCGGCGGTGAGCGCCGATCTGGGCTCGCGGACGATGCGCGAAGAAGTCGACGCGATGGAGGTGATGGGGGTCTCGGTGATACGCCGGTTGGTGGTTCCGCGTTTCGCCGCACTCATCCTGGTCGGTGTCGCGCTGACCGGGCTGGCGACGTGCGCCGGTTTCTTCGTCGGCTACCTGTTCAACGTGTACGTGCAGAACGGCACCCCGGGATCGTTCGTCGCGACCTTCGCCTCGTTCGCCACCGTCGACGACCTCGTCCTGGCGCTGGCCAAGGCGATCGCCTTCGGCGCCATCGTCGCGGTGGTGGCCTGCCACAAGGGGCTGGACACCCGCGGCGGGCCGGCCGGTGTGGCGAACTCGGTGAACGCCGCCGTGGTCGAGTCGATTCTGCTACTGATGATCGTCAACGTCGGTATGAGCCAGCTTTATCTGCTGCTCTTCCCCAAGGCGAGCCTGTAACCCACGATGACCGTCGCCGTCTACCGCCCCCGGGTGTTCGCGCACATCCTGCACGCCGCCGAAGTCGTGTGGTTGCCGGTGGCCAAGGGCGGCCACATGCTGAACTTCATCTGTCGGGTGCTGTTGTCGATCCCGGTCATGCTGGCCCGCTACCGCCGGGAATTCGTCCGCAACCTTTCCGACATCGCCTGGGGCAACGGCGCACTCGTGGTGGGCGGCGGCACGATGGGCGTATCGGTGGTGCTGGGCATCACCGCCGGGGCGCTGCTGGCCATCGAGGGCTACAACGCACTGAATCTACTCGGACTGGGGCCGGCCACCGGATTGTTGTCGTCATGGGGATCGACCCGCGAGCTGGTACCGGTGATGATCGCAATCGCCTTCACCACCCAGGCCGGCTGCCGTTTCACCGCTCAGCTGGGCGCCATGCGCATCGCCGAAGAGATCGACGCGATGGATGCCCTTGCCATCAAACCGATTCCGTATCTGGTGACGACCCGAGTCGCGGCGTCGGTGCTGGCCGCCATCCCACTGTTCCTGGTATGCCTGGCGGCTGCATATCTGTCTGCGCAAGTCGTGGTCGGTGTCATCGCCGGCACGTCGGCCGGTACCTACGGGCACTACTTCTCGCTGTTCAGCAGTGGGCGTGACGTGTTCTACGCGACGATCAAGGGGGTCATCTTCATCTTCTTCGCCTCCGTGATTCAGTGCTACTACGGCTATTTCGCCTCGGGTGGCCCGCAGGGCGTCGGGGTGGCCGCCGGTCACGCGATGCGGGCCACCATCACGGTGGTGATCATCTTGAACGCACTGCTGACCATGGCGATGTGGGGCGTCAACGCCGGCGCGAGGTTCGGGGGCTGAGGATGCCGAACTCCTTCGACGCCAATGACTCCGGCCCATCCAACGCCCGGTTGTTCCTCGACGGGCTGGGGTTGCTGGCGATCGTGGCGATCGCCGTCACCATGATGATCGCGCAGTCCCAGGGGGTTCTGGAGCACTCCGTGCGGGTCAGCGCGGAACTGACCAACGTCGGCGACGGCCTGCCGGTGAAATCCGACGTCAAGTTCCGGGGTGTGCTCGTCGGGTTCGTATCGGGCGTCGTTCCGGCTGCAGCCGGCCGCCCCAACATCGTGCGCATCGACCTGCGCCCCGCCTACGCCGCCGGTATTCCCGACTCGGTCACCGCCCGCGTGGTGCCGTCCAACGTCTTCGCGGTGTCATCGGTGCAGTTGGTCGAGAACGGAACACACTCCGGGCCGGTCCGATCCGGGGCGGTGATCAACGAAGACCAGACCCTGCCGACCGTGCTGTTCCAGACCACCCTGAACAAGTTTCGCCAGTTGCTCGCCGCCGTCGGCCGCCAGCCCACCGCCGACAGCGTCGGTTGGCTCACCGCCCTGGGCGATGCCACCAGCGGCCGCGGCGATCGGCTGCAGCATGCCGGTCGCGACCTGAATCAGATCGTCGACCAGCTCAACACCATCGTCACCGGAGACAAGGTCGGCCCATCGACGATGTCCGCGCTGACCGAGGCCACCGCCGCACTGGGCCAGGCGGCTCCCGAGCTCCTCGACGCGCTCGACGGCGCGGTCCAACCGATGCGCACACTCGTCGAAAAGCGTTCGGAGCTCATGGACCTGCTGTCCGTCGGGCTGGGAACGACCGGGACGCTCGGGGAGGCGTTCGACAACAACACCGATCGGATGATCGAGATCTCCACGAAGCTGACACCGGTGCTGGGCGTGCTGGGCGATCACGCCGAGACGACTCATGACATCTCGGCCCGGCTGACGACACTGGTCGGGCGGGTGATGGACGTCGCGTGGAATTACGAGACGAGCCAGCTGCAGGCCAAAGCGGTCATCTCGTTGAACCCGACGCGGACCTATGTGCGATCGGACTGCCCGCGCTACGGCGACATGCTCGGGCCCAGTTGCTTCACCGCCCCCGAGGTCCCGACGGCACCGGCACTGACACCGTCGCTGGAATCGCGCGGCTTTCCGCTGCCGCCGGGCATCACCGAGAACCGCCCCAACTACGCGCCGCCCCGATTCTCGGTGTTGCCGCCGGCGGCAGGGCCCGAAGACGAACCGCCCGGGCCACCCGATCCCGCACCGCATGTCGAACCGCAGGCCGCGGTGATCGGCGGCAATGTCGGTCCGGTCGGCAGCAGCAGGGAGAAGCACCAGCTGGAGGTCATCATGGGCGATCACGCCAACAGCGCCAGCGAGATCCTGCTCGCGCCGGTGCTGCGCGGCAACAAGGTCCGATTCACCGCCGAACCGGGAGGTGGCCGGTGAGATACCGCAAAGCGTTGGCCGGACTGAGCCTGTTCCTGGTGGTCGCCACCACGGGGACATGGCTGGTCTTCGTCACCCTTCGCCGCGAAGTCGGCGGTCCGACAGCCACCTACACCGCCGTGTTCACCGACGTCTCCGGTCTGCACAGCGGCGACGACGTACGCACCGCCGGTGTTCGGGTGGGACGCGTCGACACGGTCGAACTGGACGGGACCCTGGCGCGAGTCACGTTCCGGGTGCCCAAGTCCTACGCCCTCTACGACGACACCACCGCATCGGTCACCTACCAGAACATCATCGGCCAGCGTTACCTCGGACTGTCCCCCGGAACCGCCGAATCCCACAACCGGTTGCCGGATCACGGTGACATCCCGGTCGAGCGCACCAATCCCTCGTTCGACATCTCCGGTCTGCTCAACGGATTCGAACCGCTGTTCACCCTGCTGAGCCCGCGACAGGTGGACAACCTCACCGGGGGAATCATCGCCGCATTGCAGGGCGACTCCGCGTCGGTGGTGACACTGGTCAGCCAGACCTCGGCGCTCGCCGAATCCCTGGCCGGACCCGATCAGGTCCTCGGTGACGTGATCGCCAACCTGGACGAGGTCACCGCCGTGCTGGCGCGGCAGGACCGCGACCTGAAATCGGTGATCGAACACTCCCGCACCGCACTGTCGATCCTGGCCGGGCGGCGTGACGAGTTGGTGACATCAGCGGGGTCGATCACCCAGGCGGCGGATCGGCTGTCAGTCCTATTGGATGCCGTCTATCCCCAGCTTGACGAATTCCTCCGGCGCGAACCAGGATTCGTCGGTCACCTCACCGGAGAGGGACGGCAACGATTCGCCCACTACGGCGGGAACCTGGTGCTGGTGCTCAAGGGCC
This sequence comes from Mycobacterium zoologicum, assembly GCF_020181635.2. Classification (NCBI taxonomy): domain Bacteria; kingdom Bacillati; phylum Actinomycetota; class Actinomycetes; order Mycobacteriales; family Mycobacteriaceae; genus Mycobacterium; species Mycobacterium zoologicum. The sequence goes on from NZ_JAYJJS010000001.1 coordinate 179,075, forward strand.
TGGCCCGGGCGACCCAGAGCGGCAGCTACATCGACGGCTACATCTGCGACATCAACGTCACGGTGTTCGCGTTCCTGGGCCGGGTGATCCCCGGCACCGTCAAACTCGCATCACCGGGCAATGTCGTCGAACACTCACCGATCTGCAGGTAGGGAAACGATGTCACAACGACCCAGACGCCCGATCGAGGAATACAACACGATCCGGCTGGGAACCGTCACGGTGGCGGTGCTGGCCCTGTTCATCACCGCACTCGTCGGTACCGGCAAGTTGTCGCTGGGGCATCGCGGCTACTCCGCCGAGTTCGCCCAAGCCGCCCAGATCAGTCCCGGAGATCAGGTCACCGTCGCCGGAATCGAAGTCGGCACGGTACGCGACGTCGCCCTCACCGGCGACCACGTGACGGTGAAATTCACCGTCCGCAAAGGGGTGCCGGTGGGCGGTGCGTCACGCGCAGCCATCAAGCTGACCACCCTGCTGGGCCGCCGTTACCTCGAGCTGACCCCCGCCGGCGAGGGTGAACTCCCCTCCCGCACCATCACATTGGCCAACACGGCGGTCCCCTACAATCTCCAGGCCACGCTGGCCGACGCGACCACCACCTTCGAACAGGTCGACGCCGACCGCATCGCCGCATCGATGGCCGAGATGGGCAACGGCCTCGCCGGTATGCCCGAGGCACTGCCGGAGGCGTTGGCGAACGTGAAAACCCTGGCGGCCGTGGTGGCCTCGCGTCGAGATCAGCTCGGGTCACTGCTGAAGAACGTCGACACCGTCACCGGGGTGATCCGAGACCAGAAGGCCGACCTCGGCGCGCTGGTGATACAGGGCCGCGATCTGCTGCAGACGATCAATGCCCGGCAAGCCGCGGTACACCGGTTGCTCACCGGCACCGCGGCACTGGTCGACACCTTGAAGATCCTCTTCGAGGACGAGCCGTCGCTCAACGAACTTCTGGTCAACATGGGGCAATTCGCACAGATGGCTGCGACGCACGACGAGCTGATCCGCAACACACTGCAGGTGATGCCGGTAGCCTTCCGCAATCTGGCCAATGCCAGCGGCAGCGGTACCGCCCTGGACATCAACCTGCCGTCGGGAGTGCTGATGGACTCGTGGATGTGCGCACTCAGCGAGCGCGGGAAGCAATTCGGACTGGCGCAGTACTTCACCGACTGTCAACCCTCCGGCGATCCGTTTCCGGGTTGGCCGCCACCGGACCCGGCGAGGCTGCCCCGATGAGCCGCCACCTGATTCGCAACAAGTCGATGGCGATCGGGCTGGCCGTTGCGGCGCTCGCCGGAATCCTGTTCTGGAAGGTCATATCCGGCGAGAGGCACCACGCACTGACCGTTACGGCACAGTTCGAAGAGGCCGTCGGGCTCTACGAGGGCAATGCGGTGTCGGTACTGGGCATGCCGATCGGCAAGGTCACCGAGATCACTCCCAAGGACGACTACGTCGAAGTCAAGCTCGTCATCGACAAGCCCATCGACATGCCCGCCGACGTTTCAGCGGTCACCGTCGCCACGTCCATCCTGACCGATCGGCACGTCGAACTGACTCCGCCCTACACCGGCGGCCCCAAACTGCGCGACGGCGACGTCCTGACTCTGCCCCGCACCAGGACCCCGGTAGAGTTCGACCGCACCTTGGCCATGGCCGACAAGCTGTCTCGCGCTCTCGAAGGAGACGGCCAGGGCCACGGGGCGCTGGCCAACCTGATCGGGATCGGAGCCAAGATCTCCTCCGGCAGTGGACCCGACATCAAAGCCGCCCTCGATCAACTCTCCCAGGCGCTGCGCCTGGGAGCCGACAACGGCGCCGCCACCGGGAAAACCGTCGCGTCGATCTCCACCAGCCTGGCGGACCTGGCCCAAGCGGCCGCCGACAACGACACCGCGATCAGGGAATTCGGGTCCAACGTCCGCGCGCTCAGCGACCTCGTCGCGGCCGAGAACCTCGGCGCAGGCCGCACCGGGGCGAAGGCCAACCAGATCCTCGACCAGGCGGCGGCACTGCTGGAGCGCAACCGGGCGACTCTCAAAGGGACCGTCGGGGACTTCGGCAAACTCACCGATGTACTCGTCGACAACCGACGCCAGCTCGAAGAGATCCTCGACGTACTACCGCTGGTGGGCAACAACATCTACAACGCGGTCGATCCCAGCGGCCACACATTGCGGATCCACCCCACGCTCGACAAACTCATGCTCAACGGCCAGATGGCCAAGGAGGTCTGCAATCTCGCGGGCATCAAGGATCTGGGCTGTGCCACCGGGACGGTCGCCGACAACGCGCCCGAATTCGGCACCACCTTCTTCGTGGAAGGAATGACGGGACTACTCGAACGCATGGCGGGAGCCGACAAATGATGAGGACCGTGATCGCGGCCGCAACGGCGATGATGCTCTCCGGTTGTGCGGGCGGGCTGGCCGCCATTCCACTGCCGGCACCGGGACGGGTCGACGGAGACATCACCCTCACCGCCGTGTTCGCCAATGCGCTGAACCTGCCCCTGAAGGCGAAGGTGAAGCTCAACGGCGCCGATATCGGTGAAGTCGCAGCCATTCGCGCCGAGGCGTTCGCCGCCCACGTGACGATGAAGATCAGTGCCGGCGCACCGCTGTATACCGACACGGTCGCCGAGCTGCGCTCGGCCACCCCGCTCGGCGACATCTTCGTCGCGGTGCGCCGCGGGCCGGATGGCACTGCCGACGCTGCGCGGCTGCGCGACGGCGACACCATCGCGCTGGATCACACGACTTCGGCCGCGACCATCGAAGACGTACTGGGCTCGGCCGCACTTCTGGTCAACGGCGGCGCGATCCGCCGCCTGGTCTCGACAGTCAACGGAGCCGGCGACGCGGTCGGTGGGCGCGGGACGAAAGTCGCCGCGCTGCTGCACAACTCCAACGCGCTGCTGTCGCGGCTTACCGACCGCTCCACGCAGATCGACACCGCACTGCGCAACACCTCCGACCTGGCCGCCACCCTGTCAGCCCGCCGGGACACCCTCGACACGGTGCTGGCAGCCGCCACACCGGCTACCGGGACACTCGCCGACAGCACCACCGATCTCGCCGACCTGGCCGCTGGCGCCGGCCGGATCACGACGCAGCTCAACCGCTTTCCCTCCATGCAGGGCACCGACACGCGCAGCACCATCAGCGATCTCAACCGGCTCTCGGACGTCTTCAACCAGATCTCCACCGACCCCGAGCTCAATCTGAACATCTGGAATCGGATGATCACCGGCATCACCCACATCACCAGCGGCCCCGACATTCACGCCGTCGGGACGGTCACGCAACTGGCGATCGGCGCACTACCCGACAAGAACTATCCCGGCGACCCCGGAACACACGGTCCTGACGGTACCGACTGGCATGCCATGATCGGCAGCCTCCGCTACGAGTGGAACGTGCTGTTGGGCCGGATATACGGCCCCGAGCACCAGCCCCGATGATGAACAGCTCCGTACAACTGCTGGAGACGCCGACCCGGATGCTGGTCGACTCCGTCAGAGCGCTCCATCGCCACCGGGTGGCGACGTCGGCGACCGGTATCGTCGTGACGCTGATCGCCGTACTGGTCTACATCGTCGGTGGAACGCTGGGCATCAGCCCATTCCGGTCCACCATCTCCGTACAGGTGCGCCTGCATGAATCAGGGGGGCTACTGCCCGGTCAGGACGTCACGCTGCGCGGCGTGCGGATCGGCAAAGTCGATGCGGTGGAACTCGGCGACACCGGCGTGATCGCCACCGTCGCGATCGACAGCCGAAGCCGGGTGCCGCGCAACAGTTCTGTGCGGGTCTCGGCGCTGTCGGCGGCGGGCGAACAGTACCTGGACTTCCGGCCCGAGCAGCCCGGCGGACCGGGCCTGACCGACGGCGCCGTGATCGACGAAGACCACACCGCCATTCCGGTATCGCTGGCGCAGCTGCTGGCCGATGCCAACGGGCTGCTGGCCCAGGCGGATCCGCAGCAGCTGGCCGCCATCACCACCGAGCTTCGGGTGTCCGGCCAGGGGCCGGCCAAGCTCGCGGCGCTGCTCGACGGCGGGGCGTTCCTCCTCTCGACGCTGGACTCGGTACTGCCCCAGACGGTGGGCGTGCTGCGGACCAGCCGCACCGTCCTGACCACCCTGGTCGACAGCAGCGCGGGGCTGACGCAATCCTCGCAGAACCTGAACTCCATCATGGCCGGCGCCCGGTCCATGGACGGCGGATTTCGCACCCTGGTCGACAGCGGCAGCCGTCCATTGACGGTGCTGGACAAGATCATCGACGACAACTCCGAAACGATGGTCAAGCTGTTGGGCAACCTGGCCTCGACCGCACAGATGTCGAACGCCCGGCTGCCCGCCCTCAACGAGATCGTCAACTCCTCTCGCGGCGGCTCGGCGGTCGAGGCGCTGAGCGGTGTGGTGCGCGACGGCGCGGTCTGGGTCCTCGCGGATCTGTGGCCCCGCTACAGCTGCGACTACGGGCTGCCGGCGCTGCCACCGACCATCCCGAACTACCCCGAACCGTATCTGCACACCTACTGCCAGAACACCGATCCCGCGGTGCTGGTCCGTGGCGCCCGTAACGCACCGCGCCCGCCCGGGGACGACACGGCGGGCCCGCCGCCGGGCTACGACCCGGTGGCGCAGACCGACCCGGTTCCTCCCGGCCCGCAAACCCTGCTCACGCCGTTCGGCGGGGTCCCGATGAACACACCACTCCCACCGGACCCTCCGGGCTGACGAAAGTGGCTACCAGGGAACGGATGTCCGGCCGGTCGGGCCGAGCTGAAATACCGGCCGCCGCGGTTAGAAGCGCGGCGATTCTGGTGCTGCTCGCGCTGAGCGGCACCGTGCTGGCCGGTGTGACGCGAGCCGATCCCACCGCAGCGGTGATCTCGGGATCGAGTCCGGACGGACTGGGAACGTGGGCGGTGCACTATCAGCGCCTGGGCACCGACGATGCGACGGCCGGGATCATCAACGATCACATCGATGCCGAAGCGAACCGCGAAGTCACCCAAGCGGTGTGGGACGGCTCGACGAGACGGCCCTGGACGTTCGACGCGGCCGGGACCGTGAGTATCCGCGCCACGACGGTGTCCGAGGTATTCGTCGGCTCATATAACACCGCCGAACCGCACATGCCGATGCAAAGCGTGGGCAGCGTGGTCTGCGATGCCGGAAGCGGCGACATCATCACGTGGGACAACCTGTTCGGCGACAAGACCGCCGGGCTGATCCGGCTCGGCGAACAGGTCGAGGTGCAGGTGTCCAAGGTGGTTTCGCCGACACAACTGCGCGACTGGCGGCGCGCCGGCCAGTTCGCTCCCGTCGATGTCAACTTCAAGCACTGGATCCCCACCGATCAGGGCATCGAGTTTCACTTTCCGCCGGGCCAATTCGGGCCCGGAGTCAAGATCGTGACCGTCCCGTGGTCGGCGATCCACGATCAGATCGTGCCCCGGTATCTTTCGATCACCGAAGGTTGACCAAATATCTGTTCCGCACGTAGAGTCGGGGACGTTACGCCGAATGCGCTCAAGCACAAGGAGCCCGGAATGAAAATGGACGACTTCGTCCTCGTCTCCGTCGACGATCACCTCGTCGAGCCGCCCGACATGTTCGACGGCCACATCGCGGCGAAGTACAAAGACGATGTGCCCAAGTTGATCCAGCGGGCCGACGGCACCGACGCCTGGGTGTTCGAGGGGCAGGAAGCGACCAACGTCGGCCTCAACGCGGTCGCCGGACGCCCGCCCGACGAGTACGGCGCCGAGCCGACCAAGCTCAACGAGATCCGCGAAGGCTGCTACAACATCGACGAGCGGATCCGCGACATGAACGCCAACGGCGTTGCCGCAGCGATGAACTTCCCGTCGTACCCGCAGTTCTGCGGTCAGTACTTCGCGCGCGCCAAGGACAAGGACCTGGCCCTCGCAGTGCTGCGGGCATATAACGACTGGCATATCGACGAGTGGTGCGGCGGCTACCCCGGCCGGATGATCCCGCTGGCACTCCCGCCGATCTGGGACCCGAATCTGATGGCCGACGAGGTGCGACGGGTGGCCAAGAAGGGCTGCCACGCCGTCACCTTCTCCGAGAACCCCACCAAGCTGGAGTACCCGTCACTGCACGACCCGCATTGGGATCCGTTCTGGCAGGCCTGCAGTGACGAGAACACCGTCGTCTGTCTGCACATCGGCTCGTCGTCGTCGGTGGTGATCACCTCCATCGATGCCCCGGTCGACACGATGATCACCCTGCAGCCGATGAGCATCGTCAATGCGGCCGCGGACCTGGTCTGGTCGCCGACGTTGCGCAGGTTCCCCGACCTGACCTTCGCGCTGTCCGAGGGCGGGATCGGCTGGATTCCCTACTTCCTGGAGCGGGTGGACCGGGTCTACAAGATGCACCGCGCCTGGACCCATCAGGACTTCGGCGGCAGGCTCCCCAGCGAGGTGTTCCTGGAGCGGATCGTCACCTGCTTCATCGACGACGGCTTCGGCATCGAGAACCGGGACAAGCTCAACATCGACATGATCACCTGGGAGTGCGACTATCCGCACTCGGATTCGACGTGGCCGCTGGCGCCCGAGTCGATCGCGGGATACCTGGCCGGGGTGCCCGACGACGAGATCGACAAGATCACCCACCAGAACGCGCTGCGACTGTTCTCCTTTGACATGTTCGCCAAACTGCCCAGGGAACAGGTCACGGTCGGGGCGCTGCGCGCGCAGGCCGGCGACGTAGACCTCGGCTACCGCTCCTCGGAGCGGCTGAAGAAGACCGGCACCGACACCGTCACCGTCTTGGATCTCGCGGCCAAACTGCCCACCGGAGCCTGATCCGCCCCCGGCCCCGACTGCCCGGTCACGAAGCCAGGTTCTGGTAGCGTTCAACCAAATATTGGGTATCGGCACTCGCGCCGATACCGGCCGATCACGGGCGCAGTGGAGGTGATGTGGGGCGCCAAATGCGTTCCGGGGCGGCAACCTCCATCGGAGGTTCCTACGACGACGGCACCCGCCGCACCGAGATCCTCCAGACCGCCGCGACACTGATCGCCTCCTCGGGATTGCGAACCTCCCTGCAGGAGATCGCCGATGCCGCCGGCATCCTGCCGGGCAGTCTGTACCACCATTTCGAGTCCAAGGAAGCGATCCTGGTCGAACTGGTCCGCCGGTATCACGCCGACCTGGAACGCATCGGCGAGGCCGCCAACGACATGCTCGACACACCCGGCTCCGAACCGGCCGGCCAGGTCATCGTCAGGCTCGGCACGGCGATCGCCCGGTGCGCGGTCGCACACCGGGCCGCGCTGCAGATGTCCTTCTACGAGGCGCCCAGTGCGAACCCGGAACTGGTCGGACTGCTCGAGGAACCGCCGACCACCGTCCAGCGAGCCATGCTGCAGGCCCTGCGAGCCGGCCGGTGGAGCGGCTACATCCGGCCCGATCTCGATCTGCCGACGCTGGCCGACCGGATGTGCCAGTCGATGATGCACGTGGGGCTCGACGTGATCCGGAACAAGTCAGCCGCCGACCGGACCGCCGAAGTACTCTGCCGAATCATGTTGCAAGGGCTGGCCAGTCAGCCACCCGGCGATGACGAGCTGGACCGCTCCCCCGCGTTCGCCGCGGCGGAAGAGGCCATCAAGACGTGGGCCGACGACGAGGGGGCCGACGACAAGGCCACCCACATCCGCGCGGTGGCCCGCGCCGAGTTCGGGCGCAAAGGCTACGAGGTCACCACCATTCGCGACATCGCCTCGGCAGCGGGGATGGGGACCGGGACCGTCTACCGGCTGATCGGCTCGAAGGACGAACTGCTGGCGTCGATCATGGCGTCGTTCGGCGCCAAGGCCGGTGGCGGATTCGCGGCCGTCCTGCGCGCCGACGCCACCCCCGTCGAGAAGTTCGACGCACTGAGCTGGATCAACATCAACGCCTTGGACCGGTTCCCCGATGAGTGGAAGATCCAGTTGGCCTGGATGCGCCACTCTCCACCGGACACTCCCAACCCCGGCCTGGCCTTCACCATGCGCCTTCGGCAACTCAAATCACTGCTGTCGGAAGGCACGCGGTCCGGTGACGTCCGGATCGAGGCTCCCTCGATGGAGATGCTCTCGCGGTGCGTCATGGACCTGCTGTGGATTCCGGAGAACATCGTGCGGGCTCAGGGAACCCGCGCGGGGCTGCTCCTGGCCCGCGACACCCTGGTCCGCGGGGCCGCAGAACGCGACCCCGCCGGATAACTTAAGACCGCTCCCCTTCGCTACCAAAGTTTTGTTCCGAAGTCTATTGCGGATGCCCGGCCGGTCACATAGGTTCGATCCATGTCCGGAAAGCTCAGTGGCAAGGTCGCATTCATCACCGGCGCCGCCCGCGGTCAGGGTCGTGCGCACGCCATCGCGATGGCCAAAGAAGGCGCAGACATCATCGCCATCGACATCTGCCGCCAAATCGAGTCCAATCCCTATCCCCTGGCCACCCCCGATGACCTCGCCGAGACCGAACGGGCGGTCAAGGAACTGGGCCGCCGGGTGGTCGCCCGCATCGCCGATGTGCGCGAACGCCACGAGTTGCGTGACGCGGTCGAGGCGGGTCTGGCGGACCTGGGCAAGATCGACATCGTCGTCGCCAACGCCGGCATCCTGCCGATGGCGATGGGCAAGCCGGACCCGATGCAGTTCGTCGACGCCTCCGACGTCGATCTGGTCGGGGTGATGAACACCGTCGCGGTGGCCATCCCCCATCTGCCCGACGGCGCATCCATCATCGTCACCGGCTCGACAGCCGGCATGATCCGCGGGACCACCGACAACCCGAACATGGGGCCCGGCGGCGCCGGGTACGGGTGGAGCAAGCGCATCGTGATGGAGTACGTCGACGAGATGTCACTGCACCTGGCACCCAGGATGATCCGCGTCAACGCCATCCATCCGACCAACTGCAACACCCATCTGCTGCAGAACGACGGGATGTATTCCATGTTCCGCCCGGACCTGACCAACGCAGGCAAGAAGGCCACCCGCGAGGACGCCGAGCCGCTGTTCACCCTCTTCCAGGCCATGCCGATCCCCTACGTGGAGCCCGAAGACATGGCGAACCTCGGGGTGTTCCTGGCCAGCGAGGACGCCCGCTACATCACCGGACAGCACATCCGCGTCGATGCCGGTTCGCTGCTCAAGTGGCCCAACGGTCCGGGCGGATAGCCTCAGATCACGTTTCGCGGCAACGTGATCGGCAGATCCAGCGAGCTGAGCAGTCCCGGCGCGGCGTCCACCACATAGGGCACCGCGTTGACGACGCGCATCGCGGTGGCCGCCATCGCGCCCCGGCCGGCCCCGTGGCCTCGCGCATCACCCAGCGTCATCGCGCAGGAGATGTCCGGATCGCCGTCGATGTCCACCCGGTAGGTGGCGTCGCAGTCCGAGGCCGGCCAGTCCGGGGCGACGTCGCGTGCCATCCGGATGATGTGCTCGACCACCAGGGCCTCCCGGCCGTCGACGACTCCGGCCGCCCGGGTGCACACCGCACCACATGTTCCCGCCGGGATGGTTCCGAACGCGACCTCGATATCGCGGTGGGTCACTCGGCGGTCCAGCGAGCCGCGGATCTGCTGGATCTGAACCCCCAATCCCTGCGCCATCAGATGAATCGGTGCCCCCCAGGCCATTTCGATGAACCCCGGGGTGCTCAGCATCGGCTCGAAGTCCAGCGGCCGGGCGAATCCCATCCCGTTCATCATCACCTCGGCGACCGGGTAGTGGTCATTGAGTGCGATCTCACGCACCGTCACCGAGCGGATCGTCTTGGACTGGGTCGCCAACAGCAGCGCCAGCTGATCGGACCCGAACCCGGGAAAGATGCCCGACACATAGAACGACGCTGCACCGGCAACGGCCGCCTCCTGAAGCTGCCGGCGCCACTGCGGGTGGAAATAGCTCGGCGGATATACCAGGCTGGTCGATGACGTCGAGACGACGTTGATGCCGGCCGCCAGCAGCCGCAGATAGTCGGGCACCGCGCCGGCGTCGCGTTCGGGACCGCTCGCGGCATACACCACGCAGTCGGGCCGCAGCGCGATCAGCGCATCGGCGTCACCGGTCGCCGCTACCCCCAGGGGCTTCCCACCGGCGAGTTCACCGGCGTCTCGCCCCGCCTTGTGCGGCGAATGAACCCAGACGCCAACGAGTTCCAGATCAGGCCGATGCCGGATCGCCTCGATGGCGATGGAGCCGACACCCCCGGTCGACCACACGACGATACGAGTCGGGTCAGTCATGGTTTCCCTTCGTTGCGGGCCGACACCGCGCGTTCCAGGTACGGCCACGCGAGAGCGGGCGGCAGCCCGCCACACAACGGCAGCAGCGGCAGGCTGCCACCGGACCGCAACTGCGCGGCCGCCTCGGCCACGGTGAAGACGCGGTAGGGGCCCGGCGTCGCCCGCAGCTCGGCCACACTGGCGGCCGGTGAAATGCTCGCCACCGTGCGATCCCCGTGCCGGTAGGCCGCGGCGGTCACGGCGTCGTGCAACAGGTACGGGCCCAGCTCGTCCCAGGCCTTGTCCACGTCGTCGGCGACGAATACCGTCGTCGGCGCATCGACGTCCGGGAGCCGCAGGGGGCCCGGTTCACGTCCGTGGTTTCGGCACTGCGATTCGTAGGCTTCCCTCAAAGCAGCCGAGTTCGTCTGAGCGATGAACCCCAGACCGTGGCGGGCGGCCCGCTTCGCCGCCGCCGCACTTCCGCCGGCCACCATGATGTGCGGGCCGCCTGGCGTCACGCACGGCGGCGTGATGTGAATACGGCGCCCCTGATGGATGACCGGCTCGCCCCGTAACAGCTGCAGCAGCAGCGCCAGTTTCTCGTCGGCCAGCCGCCCACGCCGGCTCATGTCCGCGCCGAAGTGTTCGTACTCCGGTGCGCGGTGACCGATACCGAAGGCGTAGGCGACGCGGCCGTTGCTGATGATGTCGAGCACGCTCATGTCTTCGGCCAGCCGCACCGGATCCCAGAACGGAAGGACCACCGCGGCAAGCAGAATCGGCAGCACCTGCGTTCGGGCGGCGATCGCCGAAGCCAGCAGCAACGGAGACGGCAGGTGCCCGTCCTCGGTGCCGTGATGCTCGGAGACAACGGCGGCCATCGCGCCGCGGGATTCGGCCCACGCGCACATTTCCAGTGCCGCGGCGTACAACTCGCCACTGGGCGCACCCGTGGCGGGCGCCCGCATGTCGAAGCGCAGCGTGAACATCCGCACGACTATAACCTAATATTTGTTCACATCGTTGGGTTTCGCTCGCGACCCAGCTTCTGACGATCGACGGGTAGCGTCGAAGCCATGGCACGCATTGTGATCATCGGGGGCCACGGCAACGTCGCCCTGCTGCTCAGTCCCATCCTTGCCGACGCCGGTGAGGAGGTGACGTCGATCTTCCGCAACCCCGACCACTCCGAGGAGGTCGCCGTCACCGGGGCGGTTCCGGTGGTGGCCGACATCGAGCAGCTCGACACCGACGCGCTGGCCGAACTGTTGACCGGCCACGACGCGGTGGTGTTCTCCGCCGGCGCCGGCGGCGGGAACCCGGCACGCACCTATGCCGTCGACCGCGACGCCGCGATCCGCACCATCGATGCCGCGGCGAAGGCAGGAGTCCGGCGGTTCGTCATGGTGTCCTACTTCGGCGCCGGCCCCGACCACGACGTCCCCGAAGACGACCCGTTCTACCCGTACGCCGAGGCCAAGGCCGCCGCCGACGCCCACCTGCGGGCCACCGACCTGGACTGGACGGTGCTGGGGCCGAGCCGGCTCACCCTCGAGCCCGCCACCGGAGAGATCGCTGTCGGACCGGACACCGGCAAAGGGCAGGTGTCGCGCGGCAACGTCGCGCTGGTGATCGCTGCCTGCCTGACCGACGCGTCGACAATTCGCCGCACCATCGAGTTCAACGACGGCACGATGCCCATCTCCGAGGCGCTCGCGGCCGGGTAATCTCGATCACGCAACTGGTTTGCCGATACCCCCGCGGTCTCGGCATCGAGCGCAACGCGGTTTTCCGTGGAGCGCGAGAGGGAACCCGGTGAGAATCCGGGACTGTCCCGCAGCGGTATGCAGGAACGACCGCCGTCATAGGCACTGGTCACGGGTCCGTGACTGGGAAGCGACGGCCATTAGGAGCACCGTGAGGTGCGCGCCTGCGAGTCCGAAGACCTGCCTGTTGTGCCGGGCGCGCCGCGCCCGGCGGATCAACGCCTCGCGGAATGGGCGTCTGGTTTTGATGGTTATAGTGCGTTAAATTGCACAGACCGGATTGGCTGGACACCCACCAGGCGGTGACCCACCTCTCCGAATCGAAGGATTGCACTATGACCGCTCAACCGTTCAGCGCCACCGTTCTCGGTTCACCCAGAATCGGGCCCCGCCGCGAACTCAAGCGCGCGACCGAGAGCTACTGGGCCGGCCGGATCGGCCAAGACGAGCTCAAGAAGGTGGCCGCCGGCCTGCGCCGCGACACCTGGGCGCAGCTGGCCGCCGCCGGCCTGGACTCGGTGCCGGTCAACACGTTCTCCTACTACGACCAGATGCTCGACACCGCGGTGCTGCTCGGCGCACTGCCGGAGCGGGTGGCCGGTGTGGCCGACGAGTTGGACCGCTACTTCGCCGCAGCCCGCGGCAACGCCGACATCGCACCGCTGGAGATGACGAAGTGGTTCGACACCAACTACCACTACATCGTCCCGGAGATCGGCCCGGACACAAAGTTCGCGCTCAACCCGGCCAAGGTACTCGCTGAGCTCAAAGAGGCTCAAGAGCAAGGCATTCCGGCTCGCCCGGTGATCATCGGACCGCTCACGTTCCTGCTGCTGAGCAAGGCCGTCGACGGGGCCACCACGCCGATCCTGCGCCTGGATGAGCTGACCGACATCTACGCCGAGCTGCTGTCCACGCTGGCCGGCGCCGGCGCGCAGTGGGTGCAGATCGACGAGCCGGTGCTGGTCACCGACATCGCCGCCGACGCCCCCGCCCTGGCCGAGCAGGTCTACCACCGCCTCGGCGCGCTGCGCGACCGGCCGTCGCTGTTCGTGGCCACCTACTTCGGCGACCCCGGCGCCGGGCTGGCGGCACTGGCCCGCACCCCGGTCGAGGCGATCGGTGTCGACCTGGTCTACGGGTCGGTGGATTCGGTTGTCGCCGAGCCTGAGCTGACGTCCAAGACGCTGGTCGCCGGCATCGTCGACGGTCACAACATCTGGCGCACCGACCTCCAGTCCGCCCTGGCCAAGCTGGAACGCCTGCTCGGCTCGGTCGGCACGCTGGCCGTGGGCACGTCGTGCTCGCTGCTGCACGTGCCCTACTCGCTGGAGCCGGAGACCGACCCGGCCCTGGACGACGGCCTGCGCAGTTGGCTGGCGTTCGGCGCCGAGAAGGTGACCGAGGTGGCCGTCCTGGCCCGCGCCCTGACCGAGGGCCGCGAGGCGGTGGCCGGCGCGATCGCTGCATCCGATGCCGCCGTGGCGTCCCGCAAATCGGATCCGCGGCTGAACAACGCCGATGTCCGCAGCCGGATCGCGGCGATCACCACCGCCGGGTCACACCGGGGCAGCGCCGCCGAACGCCGCGCCGCCCAGGACGAGCGACTGCACCTGCCGCCGCTGCCGACCACCACCATCGGCTCGTTCCCGCAGACCGTCGACATCCGCAAGGCCCGCGCCGCGCTGGTCGCCGGGGAGATCGACGAGACCGAGTACACCCGCCGGATGAAGGCGGAGATCGCCGACGTCATCACACTGCAGGAGGGCCTCGGCCTGGACGTGCTGGTGCACGGCGAGCCGGAGCGCAACGACATGGTGCAGTACTTCGCCGAGCAGTTGGACGGTTTCTTCGCCACCGCCAACGGTTGGGTGCAGTCCTACGGCAGCCGCTGCGTGCGTCCGCCGGTGCTGTTCGGTGACGTCTTCCGGCCACGCCCGATGACGGTCGACTGGGCCACCTACGCCCAGTCGCTGACCGACAAGCCGGTCAAGGGCATGCTCACCGGCCCGGTGACCATCCTTGCCTGGTCGTTCGTCCGCGACGACCAGCCGCTGGCCGACACCGCCGACCAGGTGGCTCTGGCGATCCGGGACGAGACGGTGGATCTGGAGGCCGCGGGCATCGCGGTGATCCAGGTCGACGAGCCCGCGCTGCGGGAGTTACTGCCACTGCGCAAAGCCGACCAGCAGAGCTACCTGGACTGGGCCGTCGGAGCGTTCCGGCTGTCCACCTCGGGGGTGACCGATGCAACCCAGATCCACACCCACCTGTGCTACTCCGAATTCGGCGAGGTCATCGGTGCGATCGCCGATCTGGACGCCGACGTCACCTCGATCGAGGCGGCGCGCTCGCACATGGAGGTGCTCGACGACCTCAATGCGATCGGGTTCTCCAACGGAGTCGGCCCGGGCGTCTACGACATCCACTCACCGCGCGTCCCGAGCACCGATGAGATGGCCGCGTCGCTGCGAGAGGCACTGGAGGCCGTTCCGGCACAGCGCCTCTGGGTCAACCCGGACTGCGGCTTGAAGACCCGCAAGACCGACGAGGTGACCGCGTCGCTGGCCAACCTGGTGGCCGCGGCGAAGCAGGCCCGCGCCGGGGTGTAGACGTGGCCTCGTGACCGCGGGTTGATCAACCCGCGGTCACGAGGACCAGTTTGCGGCCACCTCGATCAGCTGTAACTCGTTGGCGTGCAAAGCATCCGGATCGACACTGAAGTTCGGCGGGTACAGGATCGCCCAGTCGACGACACCGTCGTAGCGGCGCAACTGCTCGGCGACCTCTTCTTGGGTGCCGAACACCGCCCGCTCCTCGACCATTGCCTCGCCCGCCGCGATCACGCCGGCCGCGTCGCCGCGCATGACGGCCTCGCGGGCGGCGAACCGCTCGGCGGCGAACTGGCCGCCCGGGAACAGGGCGTCGTACCCCTTTGGCGTCGAATAGAACCCGACCTGGGACGCCGCATCCCGGCGGGCCGCGGACCGGTCCGTGCCGGCCGACGCCACGATCTGTGTCGTCATCAACAGCTGCCCAAGATCGCGGCCCGACCGCAGTGCACCCCTGGCCAGCAGCGGGGGCGCGATGTCGCGCAGGTAGTCCGCGGAGGCGATGGTGTGCCCGACGAATCCGTCCGCACACTCCCCCACCACGCCGACCATGTGCTCGCCCACCCCGGCCGCGAGAATCGGCATCGTGTCAGGCAGCGCGGTGCGCTCATAGTGCGCCATCGCGACCCGGTCGAACCTGCCCTCGAAGTGGAACGAGCCCTCGCGGTGGGCGATCAACCGGCGGATCAGATCGATCCGCTCCCGGACCTGCGGGGCGGGATGATCCATGGTGGCCCCATACCAGTCCTGGTTCATTCGGCGGGTGCTGCTGCCGACACCCAACACGAATCGGCCATCGGCGATCGCCTGGATGTCGGATGCCGACGATGCGAGTGCCAAGGCCGAGCGCGCGAAGAGCGGGGTCACGTTGGTGCCGATGATCGCCCGCTCCGAAGCCGCCGCGAACGCCGCCGCCCGGGTCAGACTGCTGCGGTTGTAGTAGTCGATCGTCCACAGCGAGTGCACGCCCGCGCGGTCGGCCGCCCGGACGATCTTCAGTGCCTGCGCGGGGTTCTCATCGACGACTACGAGCCCGATTTTCATCGCGTCGTCCTTCAGTTCTGGGCCGACGGGAACCGCGGCGGACGCTTCTCCCGAAGCGCGCTGTAGCCCTCCACGACATCCGGGCCCATGAAGGTGAGCATCTCGTAGGCGGCCGACTGGTCGAAGGTGGGCCCGGCGCTGCGCAGCCAGTTGTTCAAGGTGCGCTTGGTCAGCCGGATGGCCTGCTGGGCCCCGGTAGCCAGAACGTCGGCAACCCGCAACGCCTCGTCGAGGACCTGTTCGCGGGGAAGGGCTTTGGCGACCATGCCGATCCGCTCGGCTTCGGCGCCGGTGATCATCTCGCCGGTGAGCAGGTAGTAGCGGGCCTTGGCCATGCCGGCCAGCAGCGGCCAGATGATCGCCGCATGATCACCCGCGGCCACACCGAGCTTGACATGCCCGTCACCGATCTTGGCGTCCTCGGCGACGATCGCGACGTCGGCGAGCAGCGCGGCAACCGTGCCGGCGCCGACGGCCACACCGTTGATCGCCGACACGATCGGCTTCTCGCAGTTGATGATTCCGTACACCATGTCGCTCATCTCTTTGAGCATGTGCGAGACCCGGTCGTAGTCGCCGGCCATCCGTTCCACCATGGCCAGATCGCCGCCGGCGGAGAAAGCCTTGCCGGCACCGGTGATGACGGCGACGCGGGTCTCGGGGTCAGCAGAGACGTCATTCCACACCCGGGCCAACTCGCCGTGCATCTGTTCGTCGGCGGCGTTGTACTTCTCCGGCCGGTCGATCGTGATGAGCAGAACGCCGTTGTCCCGACGGGTGAACGTCAACTGGCGGTAGTCCTGATAGGTCATAGCGCTTCTCCCTTTAGGTCCTCACAGATCCTCAGCACCTCATCGGCAGCACGTCGCGCTCCGCCGACTGGGCGGCATCAATCCGGCACTGACGCGACTCCCGGGACGACGACGGCGAAGAGGTCGGCGACAGCAGCCAGGCTGCCGGCTTGAAGCGTCGCCGACGACACGGTGCCGTCCACCCCGGGCAGCGACCGGGTAGCCGTAGTGGACGCAACGATGGTCGGAGCGTAGCCGAGGTTGAACGCCCCGCGTGCCGTCGAATTGATACACATGTGGGTCATGAAGCCGGCCAAGATCAGGTTCTTTGCGCGCAACCCCTTGAGCCGCTGATCTAGATCAGTCTCGACGAATGAATTCGGATAGCCCTTGACCACGACGGGTTCATCGCCGCGCGGCGCCACCCGATCAACGATGGCGCCGGACTCGCCGGTGATGTCGTAGGCCGACCCCGGACCCATATCGTGCTGAATGTGGATCACCGGGATGCCCGCGGTGCGAGCGCGGTCCAGCAGCGACGCTGCTTCGTCGAGTGCGGCCTGCACACCGTCGAGTTCCATCACCCCTCGGGTATAGGTGACCTGGCAATCAACCAGGATGAGCGCGGAATCTCGAAGACTCGGCGGTTCGGCGGGCAGTCCGGCCAAGGCGCGCAACGTTTCGGTCACCTGATCCACCTTTCGTTTCTCAAATCCCATCCTTCCAACTCTCACCGCTTGCATTGTCGCACCTTCGTCGAGGTCAATGACGACGATGCGGTCCGCGCGGTGATCGTCACCGGATCCGGTCGCGCGTTCTGCGCGCGGATGGACCTGTCCAGTACCGGCAACGTGTTCGGGCTTGACGAATCCAGAAGTTCACCTCGCGGGCCTCAGCGATGCCGCCGTTCTACGATGAGTGGGTGCGCGAGCGGTAACCGGTACCGCCGGTCGGATGAAATCGATTGAGTTCACCCATATTTCAAGTGGGGTCTCGTCGGCGTTCAGCCGCCCGCCGCAATGCGCGGCTAGCTTCGGTGGCGAAGGGGAGTAGTTCCTAACCGCCAGGTGGCGGATGTGAATGGTCGTCAGTACGGCGGGCCCGACCCGCCCGGTCATTCAGCGGACCCAGGACATTCCGCGAGCGAGACCTTCGGACGATTGGCCATGTCGACCGAAGGTCTCGCAGGCATTCTCCGCAACTTCGGTCGCCGAACGAAGGAGACCGATGCCCCCCTCGATACCCGCCCTGATCGACGATGCCGAACCGGGCTATGACGTGGTTGCCGACCCACCGGCGGAAGCTGACCGCTCACGGCGGCACCTTCGCCCGGCCCCCGAACCCGGCGATGGTTTGATAGCGGTCAGCAGTGCCGCGATGGCCGGCATCAACGCCGTCGGCCTGGGTATCGCAGTTGCCAGTCGCGTTCTGCGTTTTCGCCGGTTGCCCTCCACTCTCCAGGGCGCTGTAATCACCCTGGACCACCAGCCACAACTGCGCCGCCTGCTGGAGGAACGAATCGGCGAGCGCGCCACCGCCACTGCATTGGGAATGGCGACCACCGCCGTCAACGCACTCGGTGCGGCGCCGTCGATGCTGGCGGTGGACCTGGCGATCAACACCATCAGGGCCATCGAAGCGCGCGCTGACGCCCGGTCCTGGGCGCGTCGCGAGCCGGAGCTGGCCCGCCCGGGTGCCCGATCGGCCCAGCGCACGGCGGACTCCCCGGAGAGCCCGGTCGACCAACACCTACAACGCGGGACCTGGATTCAAGCGATCGGTGCAGCCGTCGTCGCCGCGACCAGTCGCGACCCCGAGCTGGCCGGCAATGCCGCATTGGTCGCGGTGCCCAAAGCGACCCGAGCCACTCACGAATCGTTCGCGGCGACGCTGGGCCGCGGGCTGGCCAATAACGATGAGGCGCTGCAGGTCGACCCTGGCAGCCTGCGCCGGCTGGACCGGATCGATGTGGTGATCCTCGATCCGCGGGTGCTGCGGACCGACTCGTTGCGCTTGGCGCGGCTTCGCGGCACCGACGAGAAGGATCTGACCGCCTGGGAGAGCGCCCGGGCGATGCTCGCGGAAGGCGACCTGCGGCCGGGTTGGCATCGCGTCACCGGCCGCCCCGGCACCGAGGCACTGTTTGCTCCGGCGCCGCATCCGCTGGCGGCCGCGACACTCGCTGAGACACAGCGCGCCCAGGTGCGAACAGTGACCGTGGACGACTCCACCGGCCTGGGAGTGCTGCGGCCCGCATTCGACGAAATCGCTTCAATGACAGGCGATTCGATCGACGACGCGCTGCTCGACGCGGTGCGCGACTACCAACAGGAAGGCCACACCGTCGCGGTGATCTCCTCGACGGCCGCCCAGGCACTGTCGGCGGCCGACCTCGGGGTCGGCATCCTGCCCGACGACAGCGAGCAGCAGCCGCTGGATGCCGACCTGATCGTCGATGACCTGTCCGGGGTATGGCGGGTACTGCATGCCCTGCCCGCAGCCCAGGCGGCCACCCGCCTTGGTATCGCATTATCCACCGGCGCTTCGGCATTGGGTTCGATGCTGCTCATTCCCACGGTGCGAGGACGCGGTCCCGAACCGGTCGCGCTGGGCGCGGCCGTGGGTCTGGTGTCCGGCTACTGGTCGGCCCGCCAAGTGATCGCGGCGCCGCTGCCCCGGCCGGTGCCCGTCGACGAATGGCATGCCATGTCGGTCGAACAGGTGCGTTCCGCCTTGGCCTCGCCGTCGCAGCCCGACTTCGCACCGGACGCCCGCACCGCCCAGCGGCACGTGATCTGGCAGTTCCTCGACGCGGTGCGTGACGAACTGTCCGACCCGCTGACGCCCGTCCTCGGACTGGGTGCCACCGCCACCGCGCTGCTGGGCGCACCAATCGACGCGCTCATGGTCGGCTCTGTCCTGGCCAGCAACGCCGTCCTGGCGGCCGGTCAACGGTTGAGTGCCGAGCTGCGACTGGATCGGCTACTGGCCGAGCAGATCCCGCCCGCCTGGAAGGTGACGATCCGGCCCGACGGCACCCGCGAACGTGTTCAGGTGCTCCCCGACCAGTTGCAGCGTGGCGATCTGATCGAGGTGGGACCCGACGACGTGGTGCCGGCCGACGCCCGCGTGATCGAGCAGGAGAAGCTGGAGGTCGACGAGGCGTCGCTGACCGGTGAGTCACTGCCAGTGGCCAAGCAGGTTGACGCCACCCCGGGCGCAGAGCTGGCCGAGCGTCGCTGCATGCTGTTCGCGGGCACCACAGTGGCGTCCGGGACCGGTCTGGCGTTGGTGACCGCGGTGGGCCCCGACACCGAGGTGCGGCGCGCCGCCGACCTGGTCACCAGCCGGCACGGCGATATCGGCCTGACCCATCAGCTCGGACAGATCACCACCCGGACCTGGCCGCTGAGTCTGATGGCCGGCGGTCTGGTCAGCGTGCTCGGGGTGTTGCGAGCCACCCGGCTGCAGCAGGCGGTGGCCAACGGTGTTTCGGTGGCCGTCGCCGCCGTCCCCGAAGGCATGCCGGTGGTGGCGACGCTGGCTCAGCACGCCTCGGCGCAGCGTCTCACCAAATCCGGTGTGCTGGTGCGGGTGCCCCGCTCCGTGGAGGCCCTGGGCCGGGTCGACGTGGTGTGCTTCGACAAGACCGGCACGCTGAGCGAGAACCGGTTGCGGGTCACCGAGGTGCGGACGGCATCCGGTCATTCCCGCGACGAGGTGCTGCGTTGCGCGCGGCGCGCGACAGCGTCGGCCACGGGGCAGAGCCATGTCGACGCCACCGATGCGGCGATCGTAGCGGCCGCAGAAGCGGTGCCCCACGCCGTCGTATCGGCGGCCGCCGATGCCCATCTGCCGTTCCGCTCCGGGCGGCCGTTCGCGGCATCGGTGTTCGGCACCGAACTGACCATCAAGGGGGCACCGGAGGTGGTGCTCTCCGCCTGCGCGGACGTCCCGGCCGACATCGACGACGTGGTGGAGCAGCTGGCCGACGAAGGCCTGCGGGTGCTCGCGGTGGCACGCCGTGAGCTGAGCCCCGCTGAACTGCACTCGCTTTCGGCCGATCCCGACGATCCCGAGGCCCAGCTTGCAGCCATGGCCCAGCAGTGCGCCGACGGTTTGACCCTGGTCGGATTCGTCGGCATCTCCGACACCCCGCGCGCCGGGTCGGCCGGCCTGCTGGCCGAGCTGGATCGCCGGCAGGTACCGGTTCGGATGATCACCGGCGATCACCCGACCACCGGCCGTGCGATCGCGCGCAATATGGGCTTGAATATCACCGCCGAGCAGGTCATCACCGGCTCGGAGTGGGAGACGCTGTCGGGTAAGGAGCAGGAGCGCGCCGTGGCCGAGCGGGTGGTGTTCGCCCGGATGTCACCGGCGAACAAGGTGCAGGTGGTGCAGGCGCTGGAGCGCAGCGGCAGGGTATCGGCAATGGTCGGCGACGGCGCCAACGACGCCGCCGCCATCCGGGCCGCCACCGTCGGGATCGGGATCGTCGCCCAGGGCAGCGACGCCGCCCACACCGCCGCCGACGTGGTGCTGCTCGACGGCCGTATCGAGACCCTGTTGGACGCCCTCAACGAGGGCAGCCAACTGTGGCAGCGGGTGCAGGCAGCGGTGGCGGTGCTGCTCGGCGGCAACGCCAGCGGCGCCCTGTTTGCGATCATCGGCAGCGCGCTGACCGGGCAGGCACCGTTGAGCACCCGGCAGCTGCTGCTGGTCAACATCGTGACCGATGCGTTCCCGGCCACCGCGCTGGCGATCAGCCAACCCCGTCGCCCCATGCCCTTCGGGGGGCGCGGGCCCGACGAGCAGGCGCTGCTGCGCGCGGTGGCGCTGCGCGGCACGACGACGGCCGCGGCGACCCTGGCGGCGTGGTTGATGGCCCGAGCCACCGGCTTTCCCCGGCGCGCCTCGACGGTGGCGCTGGTTGCGCTGGTGACCACCCAGTTGGGCCAGACCCTGTTGGAGTCGCGTTCGCCGGTGCTGGTGGCTACCGCGGGCGGGTCTTTCGCGGCGATGACCCTGCTGATCAGCATCCCCGGCGTCAGCCAGTTCATGGGATGCACGCCGCTGGGTCCGATCGGCTGGGCGCAGGCGCTGGGATCGGCCGCGGTGGCGATCACCGCGGCGGGCATCGCGCCGCGCTTCCTGTCGCGTCCCGAGGCGGACTGATCGGATGGGTACAACTAACCTCGGCTGATGACCTTCAACGCGCTGCGCCACGACGTCGAGGACGGCATCCTCACCCTCTACCTGGACCGGCCGGACAATCTCAACGCGTTCACCGTGGAGATGGCCGACGAGCTGGAACGCACCTTCGTCGAGGTCAATGACGACGACGCGGTCCGGGCGGTGATCGTCACCGGCTCGGGGCGGGCGTTCTGTGCCGGGATGGACCTGTCGAGTGACGGCAACGTCTTCGGGCTCGACGAGTCCAAATCGCCGGCGCTGGCCGACATGGCCGACCTCGACAATCCCGAGCTGGCCCGGGTGCGCGACACCGGCGGGCGGGTGACGCTGGCGATCTACAACTGCCGCAAGCCGGTGATCGCCGCGGTCAACGGCCCCGCGGTCGGGATCGGCGCCACCATGACGCTGGCGATGGATGCCCGGCTGTTCTCCACCAACGCGCGGTTCGGGCTGGTGTTCGGCAAGCTGGGTATCACCCCGGAGGCCTGCTCGACGTGGTTCCTGCCCCGCATCGTCGGCATGCCAACGGCTTTGGACTTGCTCTACCGCGCCGACATCCTCGACGCCGAGGCCGCACGGAATTGCGGCCTGGCACAGGCGGTTTATCAACCCGAGGTGCTGCTGAGCGAGGCGCGTGTGCTCGCCGACGCCTGGACCAAGGGCCGCTCGCCGGTGTCGTTCGCGCTGATCCGCCAGATGCTTTACCGCAACTCCGCCCAACCCGACCCGATCGAGGCGCACCGGGTGGATTCGCTGGCGATGTTCTACACCAGCATCGGCGACGGCGCCGACGGGGTGCGGGCGTTCCTGGAGAAGCGTGAGGCGCAGTTCACCTCGCGGGCTTCGGCGATGCCGCCGTTCTACGACGAATGGGTGCCGCGCAGTTAACCGGCCGGTTCCCACCCCGGGCCGCGAAACAGGTGGCCCCACACGGCTTGTCGGCTGCGGGCGGTCTTGACGTCTCGCCAGATCGAGACGTACTCGTGGGTGGCCACCCGCACCGGATTGAACGTCTCGATGTTCTTGGTCAGCCCGTAGACGACCCGCTCGCGCTCCGGCTCGAAGGTTCCGAACAAGCGGTCCCACACGATGAGGATGCCGCCGTAGTTGGTGTCGAGATACTGCGGGTTGGACCCGTGATGCACCCGGTGGTGCGACGGGGTGTTGAAGATCAATTCGATGGGCCGCCAGAGCTTTCCGACTCGCTCGGTGTGGATGAAGAACTGGTAGAGCAGGCTGACGGACTGCTGCAGCAGGATCATCCACGGGGCGAACCCGGCGAAGCCCAGCAGGATCCAGAACGGGACCGCGGTGAACGGCGTCCAGGTCTGACGCAGTGCGGTGGACAGGTTGTAGTGCTGGCTGGAGTGGTGCACCACGTGACTGGCCCAGAACACCCGGATGGTGTGGTGAGTGCGGTGATACCAGTAGTAGGCCAAGTCGTCGGCGAAGAACAGCGCGATCCAGGTCAGCGGATTGCTCGCCGGCAGGTGAACCGGCGCCAGCAGGTAGGCCGCACCGTAGGCGGCCAGCGCCGCCAGTTTCCAGCCGACGTTGATGATCACGTTGCCGATGCCCATCGCCAGGCTGGTGCGGGTGTCGCGCAATTCGTAGCCGCGCTCGTCGTCGTCGGGCAGCACCGCGAAGGAGACGGCTTCCAGGACCAGGCAGAGGATGAAGACCGGGATCGCGTGCTGGATCAGGTCGAACACGGCGGCTACCTCTCCCAGTTCTGGCATGCGTTGACGAATCGCGTCAGCAACTCTTCGGCGAGGCGGTAGGCGGTGTCTTCGTCGGCGGCTGCGATGGCGGCGGCGAGATCGAGGTGCGCGCTGCGGTCGGCGAATTCGGCGGCGCCCAGCGCGTAGATCGCCTCGCGTCCCATGTCCTCGAAAGCGGCGGTCAGGGTGTTCAGAGCCAGCCGGTAGGCGATGTTGCCCGACCCGTCGATGACGGCGATCCAAAACGTCAGATCGGCCTCCAGCACCAGCTCCAGTTCCCCGGATGCCGGATAGGCCGCGGCGGCGGTGGTGATCGCGGCGCGCTGCTCGGGCGAGGCGCCCCGCGCGCACAGGCGTGCGGCATCCGCGGCGATCGAGCGCCGCATCACCGCGACATCGCCGATGATCTGCTGTGTCGGGATCACCCCGGCGGCAGCCAGCCCGGTCAGGGCATCCAGGCCGGCGCTGGTTCGCCAGTTCAACACCCGGGTCTTGCCGCCGTGGCTGATCCGCACCAGTCCGGCCTGTTGCAGCCGCTTGAGCGCTTCGCGAACCGCGTGCCGGTTGACCTGCAGCGTCAGCGACAGTTCGCGCTCCGACGGGAGTGGCTCACCGGCCGGCAGGCGTCCGGTCAGGATCTCTTCGACAAGGCGCCCGAAGATCGTGTCGGAGACTGCGGTGCGGGCGATGGGCGCAAGATCCATGGGCTATATGATCGGGCACCGAACCCCACTGGTCAACTGGTTGGACCAGTTATCTGGGTCACACCTGCGGATGTACCGGCAGGTCGTCGTCCCACGGCTGGCGGGAGGCCATGTCGGCCACGTTGACGTAGCCGCGCTCGAACTCACCGGTGGCGGCGTCCACCAACCGGTAGCTCTGGGTCTGCCGGTGGATCGGCTGCGCGTCGAGGATCACCACCCGCACCTCCCCCGGCTCGAATCCGCAGCGCCGCTGCAGGGCGGCGATCAACTGCTCGTTGCTGAAGTGCCCGTCACCGAAATTCCAGCCGATCGCCGTGCTGGTGATCCGTTCACCGTCGGTCAGGACGTAGTCGTCCTCATTGCGATCGGCCATCGCCCGGTGTGCCAAGGTGAACAGCGCCCGGCCGTGAGTGTTGAAGGCGCGGAACGCATATCCCATGTACATCGGGATCTGCGCGGCTTCCTTGCTGCCGTAGAACTTCTCCAGTTGAGCGGCGGGCATGCTGGCGATCGCCACGATGTTGCGGGCGATCTTGGCGTCGGCGGACGGCTTGATACACCACAGCGTGGTGTCCCAGTTGCCGGCGTAGTAGCGCATCCCCGGCAGGAAGGACACCTTGCGCGGGAACAGGTTTCCGAGTGCGACGGTTCCGGCGACGACGACGAACAGCGCGATCGGCAGTGGCGTCGTCAGATCTCCCAGCCCCACTCCGGAGTGGCCGACGAACAACGCCAGCACGGAGAACATCATGAAGACGTTCCACTCCAGCGGCACCCCCATCGGAATCGCCGACAGGATGCCGAAGTGGAAGCACAGCATCACGAAAGCGCCCATCGCCGTGGGCCACCCGCCGTGGCTGAAGAACAGCACCAGCGGAACACCCATCTCGATCACCGTGGAAAAGTGTGCCAGCCAGCGTGACGCTCGGCCCGGGCGCAGGTCGTCCGGGAAATGTTCGAAGAACTTGCGCTTGATGGCCCGTGACCGAAACAGCGGGTTGTTGCTCATCATCGTCGAGATGACGAATGGGAAGTGCTTATTGAGCTTGGACGTCGCCGCACCCATCCAGATGACCAGGCATACCAGCTTGGCAGCCACGATCATGTCCACGCCGTAGCCGGCGAACAGGAATGCGACCGTGAAGGATCCGTACACCTCTCCGCGGGCAGCCAGGAAGATGACCTTGTCGCGCAGCCCCAGCACCGCCAGCACGCCCAGTACCGCCCAGATCTGCCAGACCGGTAACACCCCGATCGTCGTCGCCAGCCCGGGGACCGGCCCGGTGCCGTCGGAGAACAGCGCGACCACCAACAGCACCAGCAACGCCCCGTACAGCAGAGCATCGAACGGCGTGCGCCGGTCGCCCGCGGTCAGCGGTATCCGGCGCGGCCAGGGTGGCAGCCGGATGGTGTTGGGCCGCAACCAGTACAGGATCGAGCCCATCGGCGGGAAGAACCGGTTGTTCAGCGGGCCGAACCCGCAACCGAGGCCGACCACCTCGAACAACATCGTGTACAGCACGACCTTCTCGAACACGATGGGCTCGGCGTACCAGTGCGCGACGCTGGCGAAGCCAGCAAGATCTCCGATACCGGCAGTAGTCAGGCAGATCAGCCACGCGCCCAGGACGTAGAGCGCGATCTTGACGACGTAGAACAGGTGCAGCAAAACCGGGGTACCGAAACCGACCTCGGCCCAGTGCCGCGCCATCGGCTTGATCCTCTCGGCGCGGGTGCCCTTGCTCCATTCCTCAAAGTCGATCTGCGGGGTGTCCTGCTTGAGAAATCCCATGCCGGTCAGATTAGAACGCGTTCTAGAAGTTCGGGTCGCGATCAACTTTTCGTGTCGAACGCCGGGGCCACGAAGCGCTCCAGAATCTGCCGCTCTGCCTCGGCGTCCTCGACCGGCCAGCACAACAGCGACAGCACCACCCGCACGACCCACTGGGCTGCCAGCGGGTCTTCCCCGGTCAGGCCGCTCAGATCACGGGCGAATCCGGCCAGCATCGGGGACGCCGCCATCCAGGTCATCTCCTGCGTGCCCCGCAGCGGGCCGATGATCACCTTCCGCAACGGGTCCGTGCGGATTCGCTGCAGGGCGGTCGAGATCGCGGTGACCACCCGCTCGGCGCCGGTTTGGCCGGCGACCGTATCCCGCACGGTCTCGATAATGTGCTGCGCGGCGCGGGCCACCACGGCGTCGCGGATCTCGGATTTGCCGCCCGCATGTCGGTAGATGGTGGCCCGCGAGCAGTGGACGCGGGCGGCCAGAACGTCAATGTCCAGTGCATCCAGACCGTCGGACGCGATGAGGTCGATGGCGGCGGCGTAGATCCGTTCGGCGGCTGCGGCGGGACGGTCGGTGCCCACCAGCCAGTCATGTCGCGCCACCGGCCCAGCCTCTCACCTCGCTGGAACCTGCGTCTCATGATGAGACAAATTCCACCCAAGTTCTCATCGATGATGCCGGTCGGTCACCCCCGCTGAGACGGCCGGCCACGCGGATGCCAACTGGAGATTTTCAACTTCCGCTGACCCCGTTGACCCGGGAGAAACCACCGCTCAACCTGGAGCAATGACGGTCAGAATGGGCGCGATCGGCCTTGAACTGTTCAACGACGCAAGTATCCAGGACCCGTACCCGCTCTATGAGCGGATGCTGGACGACGGGCCGGTGCACGCCGTCGGCGAGTCCGGGTTCTATGCGGTGTGCAGCTGGGACGCCATCGTCGAGGCGCTCGACCGGCCTGCGGATTTCTCCTCGAACCTGACCGGCACGATGCTGTATCAAGCCGACGGCACGGTGGCCACCTTCCCGATGCCCGGACTCGACGAGCCCACCCAGGTGCTGGCCACCGCCGACGACCCGGCGCACGCCGCGCACCGCAAGATGCTGGTACCGCAGCTGGCGGCCAAGCGCATCCGCGCTTTGGAGCCGTTCATCGGCGAGACGATGGACCGGTGTTGGCATGGCGGATTCCGCGACGGACACATCGAGTGGATGGGCACCGTCGCCAACCGGCTGCCGATGACGATCGTGGCGCGGCTGATCGGGGTTCCCGACGCGGACGTCGACCAGTTGGTGCACTGGGGTTATGCGGGCACCCAGCTGTTGGAGGGGCTGGTCAGCGCCGAGGATCTGGCCGCCTCGGGTGTGGCCGTGATGGAACTCAGCGGCTACATCGCCGACCACTTCCAGCGGGCGGCCGCCGACCCGCAAGACAACCTGCTCGGCGAGCTGGCCACCGCATGCGCCTCCGGCGCACTCGACACCGTTACCGCCCAGGTCATGATGATCACCCTGTTCAGCGCCGGCGGCGAATCGACCGCGTCGCTGATCGGTTCGGCCGCCTGGACGTTAGCGACGCGCCCGGAGATCCAGCGCAGGGTCCGCGAGTCACCGGAGCTGATCGGCCCCTTCCTCGAAGAAGTGCTGCGGTGCGAGTCTCCGTTCCGCGGTCACTACCGGCACGTCCGCCGCGACACCAGCCTTGGCGGGGTCGATCTGCCGGCCGGGTCCCGTCTGCTGTTGCTGTGGGGTGCGGCGAATCGGGACCCGGCACGTTTCGCCGAGCCCGACCAATTTCGGCTGGACCGCACAACAAGTCACCTGGCCTTCGGCAAGGGCGCGCACTTCTGCGTCGGCGCCGCCCTGGCGCGCCTCGAAGCGAAGATCGTTATCGGCGAACTGCTGACGCGCACCTCGCATATCGGGATCGCGCCGGAGAGCCGCTGGCTGCCCAGCCTGCTGGTGCGACGACTCGAGCGCCTGGAGCTCACAGCGAGCGACTGATGATCTCCTTCATGATCTCGCTGGTGCCGCCGTAGATCCGGTTCACGCGTGACCCGGTGTACATGTTGGCGATCGGATACTCGGCCATGTAACCGTAGCCACCGAAGATCTGCAGGCACTTGTCGACCACCTGGTCGGATTTCTCGGCGGCGAACAGTTTGGCCATCGACGCGGTCATCGGGTCGTTCTTGCCGCCGACGTACTGGCTGATCGCGTAGTCGACCAGCGTCTTGATCGCCAGCGTCTCCGTCTTGCATTCGGCCAGCACGAATTTGGTGTGCTGAAAGTTACCGATCGGCCGGCCGAACGCCTCACGTTCCTTGGAGTACCGGATGGCCTCCAGCACCGCGGACTCGGCCAGCGCCGCGCACAGCGTCGCGATGATCAGCCGTTCGCGGGCCAGCTGGTCCATGAGCTGGTAAAAGCCCAGCCCCTCCTTCTCGCCGAGCAGGTTGGCGACCGGCACCCGCATGTCGGTGAAGAACAGCTCCCGGGTGTCCTGGCCGTGCTGGCCGATCTTGGCCAGCACCCGGCCCCGCTCGAAGCCGGGCAGGCCATCTGTCTCGGCGACGATCAGCGACACCCCGGCCGCCCCCTGGGACGGGTCGGTCTTGGCGACGATCACCAGCAGATCGCAGTGAGTTCCGTTGGAGATGAACGTCTTCGATCCGTTGATCACGTAGTCGTCGCCGTCGCGCACTGCGGTGGTGCGCACCGACTGCAGATCCGATCCGGTACCCGGCTCGGTCATCGCGATGGCCAGCACCGCCTCGCCACTGATGACCTCGGGCAGCCAGCGTTTGCGTTGTTCGTCGTTGCCGTAGGCGTACAGGTAGTGCGCGACGATCGGCGAGTGCACCGAGAATCCGAAGCACTGGTCGTGGGCGTAGACCAGTTCTTCCTGCACCACGCAGTGCATGGCGTAATCGCCGGCGGCGCCGCCGAACTCCTCGGGCAGATCCAGGCCCAGCAGCCCGGCGTCGCCGGCCTTGTTCCAGAACTCACGGTCCACCCCGTGCTGGGCGACCCAGCGTTCCTGGTGCGGCGTCGACTCCTTGCGCAGGAAATCCGCGGTGTGCTTACGCAGTTCGCGGTGCTGGTCGGTCTCCCAGAGCGGGCGGTAATCGGGGAACAGTTGCGACATTCCCGGATGGTAGCCCCCGCCGGGCCTCAGCCCGCGTCGAGTGCGCGCTGCGCCTGGCCCGAATAGGCACTGAGCGGACGTATCAGCGCGTTGGCCGCGGTCTGCTCCATGATGTGGGCGGTCCACCCGGTGATGCGGCTCATCACGAACAGCGGGGTGAACATCGGGATGTCGAAGCCCATCAGGTAGTAGGCCGGCCCGGTTGGGAAGTCCAGGTTGGGTTTGATGCCGGTGGCGGCGAACATCTCGGTCTCCAGGATGCGGTAGATGTCCAACCAGCGCTGTCCGTCGCGGGCCGCCGCGACCCGTTCCAGAGCGGCCTTCATCGTCGGCACCCGGGAGTCACCGTGCTTGTACACCCGGTGGCCGAAGCCCATCACCTTGTCCTTGCGAGACAGCTTGCCGTGCAGCCGCTCCGCGGCCTTGGCCGGCTCACCGATATCGATCATGTCGTGCATGACCGCCTCGTTGGCCCCGCCATGCAGCGAACCCTTGAGTGCGCCGATGGCCGCGGTGACAGCACTGTAGATGTCGGACTGCGTGGAGGTGACCACCCGCGCGGCGAAGGTGGACGCGTTGAAGCTGTGCTCGGCGTAGAGGATCATGGACTGCTCGAAGGCCTCCACGATGACCGGCTCGGGAACCTCGCCGAAGCACATCCGCAGGAAGTTCTCGGCGTAGCCAAGGTGGCTGTGCGGTGCGATCGGGTCCAAGCCGCGGCGGCGGCGCATGTCGGCCGCGACGATCGTCGGCAACACCGCGAACATCCTCAGTGCCTTGGCGAAGTTCGCCGACTCGGCCGGGTCATCCTCGGACGGGTCCTCGGCGCCCAGGTAGCTGATCGCGGTGCGCACCACATCCATCGGATGGCAGTTCTCCGGAAGCCTGTCCACCAGCGACAGCAGCGACCGGTCCACCCGCCGGGCGGCGCGCTCGCGCTGGCAGAACTGTGCCAGCTCGGCGTCGGTGGGCAGTTCACCGTGCCAGAGCAGGTAGGCGACCTGCTCAAAGCTCACACGCGCGGCCAAGTCCTGAACCGGGTAACCGCGGTAGGTCAACGAGTTGGTCTCGGGCACCACCTTGGAGATGGCGGTGGTGTCGACGACGACCCCGGCGAGTCCCTTGTGAATGTCCGCGGTGGTCATCTCCGGCCTCCCTCAGTAGTGAAGTTGAAAATCTCCGAATCGAACTGGTTGTAGTCGGCGTAGCGCAGCAGCTCGTACAGCCGGCTGCGGTGCTGCATCTTCTCCAGTAACCCGGATTGCGTTCCGGCCGTGTCGATTTCCCGGATACCGGCCTCGACGGCGAACATCGCCAGCCGCAGCGTGGTGACCGGGTAGATGACGGCGTTATAGCCGAGGTCCGTCAGTTGAGCAACGGTGAGCAGCTCTGATTTGCCGAACTCGGTCATGTTGGCCAGCAGCGGGATGTCCACGGCGGCCCGGAACCGCTCGAATTCGCTTGGCCCGGAAAGCGCTTCGGTGAAGATCAGGTCCGCTCCGGCGTCGGCGTAGGCCTTCGCCCGATCGGTCGCGGCGGAGAGCCCTTCGACGCCGGCGGCATCGGTGCGGGCGCAGATGACGAAGTTCGGGTCCCGGCGCGCGGCGACCGCGGCCCGCAGCCGCTTGACCATCTCGGCCGTCGGCACCACCGCCTTGCCGTCAAGGTGTCCGCAGCGTTTCGGGTTGACCTGGTCTTCGAGGTGACAGCCCGCCAGCCCGGCGTCTTCGAGCACCGCGATGGTGCGCGCGGCGTTCATCGGCTCGCCGAAGCCGGTGTCGGCGTCGATCAGGGTGGGCAGGTCGGTGACCGCGGCGATCTGCGCGCCGCGCCCGGCGACCTCGGTCAGCGTGGTCAGCCCGATGTCCGGTAGCCCCAGGTCGGCCGAGAGCGCCGCGCCGGAGACATAGACGCCCTCGAATCCGATCTCGGCCACCAGCTTGGCCACCAGCGGCGAGAACGCCCCCGGGAACCGTTGCAGCCGACCGGATTGCAGTCCGGCCCGAAATGCTGCCCGCTTGTCCGACGGGGCCGCGGTCGCTCCGAGCAGCCCACTCACCGGAAGATCCCGTCGGGCGTGGCGGGCGCCTGGCCCAACACCG
Organism: Mycobacterium zoologicum; assembly: GCF_020181635.2. Taxonomy (NCBI): domain Bacteria; kingdom Bacillati; phylum Actinomycetota; class Actinomycetes; order Mycobacteriales; family Mycobacteriaceae; genus Mycobacterium; species Mycobacterium zoologicum. The sequence continues at coordinate 210,229 of NZ_JAYJJS010000001.1, forward strand.
CGGGCTCGACGACGATGTTCAGTCCGCGGAGATCCGAACCGGCGAGGCGCGCCAACCCCTCTGCTGCGGCCAGGAACCGCTCCTGCTCCCCCACGGTCACAATCCCCTCGGCGAGTTCGGTGAACTTGCCGATGTACTGCTTGCGTTCGAACGGCCGCGCGCCCAGCGGGTGGGCGTCGGCGATCGCCAGCTCGTCGGTGATGACTTCGCCGCCGGCCAGCGTGACTTCGGCGCGGGCACCGAAGGCCTTCTCATTCGGGTCGGTGGAGTGGTAGCGCCGGGTCCACTCCGGGTCCTCGACGGTGGAGATCTTGCGCCACAGATCGATGGTGTCCGGGCGGTGGGCGCGCTCCGGGGAGTACGACCGGACGTGGTGCCAGCTGCCGTCCTGCAGGGCGACCGCGAAGATGTACATCACCGAGTGGTCCAGGGTCTCCCTCGAGGCGTCCGGATCGAACTTCTGCGGGTCGCCCGAGCCGGTCCCGATCACGTAGTGGGTGTGGTGGCTGGTGTGCAGGACGATCGTGGCCACCTGGTTCAGGTCACCGATCCGCCCCCGGAGCCGGCGGGCCAGATCGATCAGAGCCTGGCTCTGATATTCCGCGGAGTACTCCTTGGTGTAGGTGTCCAGGATTCCGCGCTTGGCCTCGCCGGGGCCGGGCAGCGGCACCTGGTAGGTGTGCTCAGGTCCGGACAGCAGCCAGGCGATCACCCCGTCTTCGCCCTCCCAGATGGGGGCCGGGGCACCCTCGCCGCGCATCGCCCGGTCCACGGCCTCGATGCCCACCTTTGCGGCCCACGCCGGCGCGAAGGCCTTCCAGCTGGAGATCAGGCCTTTGCGGGACTGGCGGGTAGCGGTGGTCAGGTGCAGCGCCTGCCCGACTGCCTGGTAGATGATCTCGGGGTCCAGCTTCAGCATGGTGCCGATTCCGGCGGCCACCGACGGGCCCAGGTGGGCGACGTGGTCGATCTTGTGTTCGTGCAGGCAGATTCCCTTGACCAGGTCGACCTGGATCTCATAGGCGGTGGCCAGACCGCGGATCAGGTCTGCGCCGGAGAGCCCCAGCTGTTGCGCGACCGCCACCAGCGGCGGGATGTTGTCGCCGGGGTGCGAGTACTCGGCAGCCAAGAAGGTGTCGTGGAAGTCCAGTTCGCGCACCGCGGTGCCGTTGGCCCAGGCCGCCCACTCCGCCGAGTAGGTGCCCTCGATGCCGAATACCGCAGCACCCGGCTCGGACGGGTGTGCCTGAGCCTGCCGGCGGGCCACGGTCACCGGCCGGCGCAGCACCGAGGCCGCACTGACGGCGGCGTTGTCGATGATCCGGTTGATCACCATCGCCGCGGTGTCGTCGGGGACGGCCACCGGGTCCGCAGCCACCTCCGCGATCTTCCAAGCGAGGTGCTCGGAGCGGGGGAAGTCTTCGGCGCTGCGGTGGGTCTTCACGTCATGTAGCTGCATAATCCACACCCTACGCACGAGAGTCCTACCCCGGTATACACTGGAAATGCGTATTAATGCGTCCTAAGTCCGGTGGAATTGCAAACCTTGCGAATGCGATGAACGACTAAGCTGCCTCACATGGCACCCACGACCACCCGGACCTTCGCCGGGGCCCGGCTGCGACGCCTGCGTGAGGAGCGCGGCCTGACCCAGGTGGCACTGGCACGGACGCTGAACCTGTCGACCAGCTACGTCAACCAGCTCGAGAACGATCAACGACCGATCACCGTGTCGGTGCTGTTGGTGCTCACCGAGCGGTTCGGCCTGCCGGCGCAGTACTTCTCCGGCGACGCCGACGCCCGACTGGTGGCCGACCTGCGCGACATGTTCACCGCCACCGCCGGCGAACACGTCGCCAGCGACAGCCAGCTCGAAGAACTCGTCGCGCGGATGCCCGAGATCGGAAACAGTCTGCTGACCATGCACCGCCAACTACGCGGCGCCACAGACGAATTGGAGTCCTATCGGTCACGGGTCTCCGGCGACGCCGCGCAGACCGTGGCGCGCCCGATGCCGTTCGAGGAGGTCCGGGACTTCTTCTACGACCGCAACAACTACATCGGCGAGCTCGACGATGCCGCCGAGAGACTGTTCATCGACAGCGGGATGCGGTTCGGCGGCTTGGACATTCAGCTGTCGACACTGATGAGCGAGCGGCTCGACATCACCGTGGCGGTCGTCGACGACCTACCGGCCGGGACCAAACGGGTCTTCGATCCGGCGACCCGAGTGCTGCGCATCGCGCACTGGCTGCTGGCGGGCCAGCGCGCCTTCCAGCTCGCCACCCAACTGGCACTGTTGACCCAGGCCGAGCTGCTGAGCGACATCGTGGCGCAAGACCAGTCGTTGAGTCCGGAGTCCCGCGGCGTCGCCAAGATCGGGTTGGCCAACTACTTCGCCGGTGCGTTCCTGTTGCCGTATCGGCAGTTTCAGCGTTCCGCGACCGAGCTGCGCTACGACATCGACCTGCTGGGACGCCGTTTCGAGGTCGGGTTCGAGACCGTGTGTCACCGGCTCTCGACACTGCAGCGACCGGGCCAGCGCGGGGTGCCGTTCATCTTCGTGCGCACCGACAAGGCCGGCAACATCTCGAAACGGCAGTCGGCCACCGCATTTCACTTCAGCCGGGTCGGCGGAAGCTGTCCGCTGTGGGTGGTGCACGACGCGTTCAGCCAGCCCGGCCGGATCATCACCCAGGTCGCGCAGATGCCCGACGGGCGCAAATACTTCTGGATCGCCACCACCACCCCACCGGAGGGACGCGGCTACCTGGGCCGGCACAAGACCTTCGCCGTCGGACTGGGCTGCGACCTGGCGCACGCCGAAAAACTCGTCTACTCCACCGGGGTCGCCCTCGACGACGAGGCCACCGTGGTGCCGATCGGGGCGGGCTGCAAGATCTGTGACCGGGAAGCCTGCCCGCAGCGGGCGTTCCCCTACCTGGGCCGGCAGGTCGTCGTCGACGAGAACGCCGGCAGCGGACTGCCCTACTCGCCGGTCGCCGCCGGCGCGTCCGGCTTGGCCGGCGGACGGTAGAACAGCGCCAGCTGGCCAATGGCACCGACCAGCCCGAGGCCGAGCGAGATCGCCAGACCGGTCCAGCCGGTGGCCCAGCAGTGGCAGAAGATCTGGTGATCCAGGCTGAGCCGGCCGGGCCCGAGCATGGCGACCGTGACGGCACCGGTGGCCAGCACCAGGTTGTACTCCCAGCCCTCCTTGATGATGAAGAAGCCGTTCTTGCGGTGCACGGTCCACACCGCCACCGCCATCAGCGCCACGAAGCCCGCGGCGGTGATCGGGGTGAGCAACCCGACGGCCAAGCCCAGTCCGGCGGCGATCTCGGCGACAGCCGCCGTCACCGCCTGGAACTTGCCGTACTTCATCCCGATGCTCTCGAACCACCTCGCGGTGCCCGGGATGCGTCCCCCTCCGAAGAACTTGTTGAAACCATGTGCCGCCAGCGACACGCCCAGCACCAGACGCAGGATCAGCAATGCGACATCAGCAGCAGTGACCATGCGCCCCAACCTACAGTGCGGCGTCCAGCAGACGCAGATAGACGTCGATATCGGTGATGGCCGAGGCAGCCGCGTGCACGCTGATCGCCACGGTGTCGCCGATGCCGTGCACGCCATGGGTCAGGCCCATGACCGGCGACAGTGCCGGGAACCCCGTCGTCAGCACCACCGGCGCCGCCCCGAAGCTCAGGTCGGCTGCGCCGCGGTACACGCTGGACACCACGGTGTTGCCGGTGACTCGCGCTGGCCGGGCCTGCGTGTCGAAGTTCTGCACGCCCCAGCGCAGCAGCACCGCCGGTGTGGCCGCGAACGCCCGGTCGGCTGCCACCGTCGCGGGGTGGTCCGCACGAAGCCGGCCGTTGGCGACGTCGGCGGCGATCGCCTCGATGCGGGTATCCCGGTCATACCGCGGGTAGAGCCCCACCGGAATGTTTCCGAAATGGTTATTGGCTTGCCGGCCACCGGATTTGGCCATCGGAACCTCGGCGCCCAGCTCATCGCATGGCTCGTCGAGGTATTGCGCCAGCGCCTCCGACACCGCGCAGAGCACCGCCACGGTGACGGTGGGCCCACTCATTTCGGCGCGTCGGCGCACCAGGGTGCGCAGCGCGCGGACCCCGGCCGGCCGATTGTTGGTGGACAGGAGCGGCCGGTCACCCACCGGCGCCGGGAGTACCCCGGCGCCGGTGTCGGCGACCCGGCTGCGGTGCTCGCGGGCGGCAACCACGGCGCGCAACGGCAGACATCCACGGTGTGGCCACTGCACCGCCGGCACCGGTGCCGGCCGGCCGAACAGCCAGGCAGCCAGCGCCGAGGCCCGCGCGCCGTCGGCAAGTGCGTGCGCGACCTGAAGCACCACCACCGTGCCGCGGCCGCGGTGCCCGGGAATGCCGTCCACCGGGGCGAACAGGTGCAGTTTCCACGGCGCCACGGAGGCGTCGACCTGGCCGTCGGCGAGGCGCACGACGACGTCCAGGCAGCCCGCCCAGCTGTCACCGGGCACCCGGTGCGCGGTGACGCCGAGGTGATCCGACGACGGCACCCAGCGCGGGTAGCGCAGCCCGCCGGCGTCGTCGACCCGCATGGTCAGCTCGGGGCTCAGCCGGGCGCGGCCGAGCACCTCGGCGGCAGCGGCGCCGAGATCGGGCACCCCGGCGAAGGCGTACACCAGGAACTGGTCGCTGGGAATCTTCTCCGACATCCAGTAGAACTGCGCGTCGATCGCGGTCATCGGGTTTCCGCGCATCGCCGACCTCAACTCAGGCCCCGCTTATCAGGCAAGAAAGTGCAGCACCTGATCAGCCACCTCGTCGGGCTGCTCGAGTTGCAGGAAGTGCCCGGCATTCTCAACCACGGCCACCGCACTGCCGTCGGGCAGCGCCGGGGCCACCCACCGCGCCAACTCCGCCGACATGCAGCCGTCGGTGCGCCCGTGCAGGTACAGGCTCGGCAGTTTCGGCAATTGCAGCCAGTGCTGGTGCAGATCGGCGTAGCGGGCCGGCGCCCGGACGCTGCGCAGCGCCCGGTAGGGCCCAAGGGCGGCCCGCCAGCTCTCCGGCGTCCCGATGGCGGCATCGATGTGGCGCAGGTCCTCCTCGGCGTCATAGCCCGGCGACCAGCGCCGCCACAGCCTCGGCAACACCCAGGAGGCGGACCGCTCCGGCAGACCCGGCAGCTGGAAATAGCCGATGTACCAGCTGCGTACCATCTGCGCCGGCAGCTGACCCGCCACGGCGAGCCCGGCCTGGCGCAGTGCCGCGGGCGGGGGAACCGACATGATCACCGCCTTGGTGAACGGGGTGTCCGGCAGTGCGGCGATCCCGGTGGCCGCCATGGCACCCCAGTCGTGACCGATCACCGCGTCGCCGCCGGTGCGGCCCACAGCGTCGAGCACCCGCAACGCGTCGTCCATCAGCGCACCGATGTGGTAGCTCCCGTCGGCCGGGATCGACGACGGCGCATAGCCGCGCATGAACGGGGCCACCACGTGCCAGCCCGCCGCCACCAACCGGGGCGCCAACCGCCGCCAGCCGTAGGCGGTGTCGGGAAAACCGTGCAGGCACAAGGCCACCGGATTGCCCGGCGTGCCCCAGCTCAGCGCCTTGAGCGCCACCTCGGGCGCGGCCACGTCGATCCATCGCGGTTCGCTCATCGCCCACCGTTTCCGTCCGCCTTGTCGTGCTACCTATCTACCATCTGGTGATGAGCACAGCCCAGACCGTCGCCTTCCAAGGCGCCCGGGGCGTCCGACTGGTGGCCGACGAATGGAACCGGGACTCCGCCGCAGACGCCCGTCCGACGATCGTGATGCTGCACGGGGGCGGCCAGAATCGGTTCTCCTGGCACAAGACCGGCCAGATCCTGGCCGACCAGGGCTACCACGTCGTCGCGCTCGACACCCGCGGGCACGGTGACAGCGACCGTGCCCCCGGCGCCGACTACGCCATTGAGACCCTGGCTGACGATGCGATCGCGGTGATCGACACGATCGACCGCCCGGTGGTGCTGATCGGGGCAAGCATGGGCGGTCTGACCGGAATCCTGGTCGCCGAACAGGCCGGCCCGCAGCGGGTGAGAAAGCTGGTGCTCGTCGACGTGGTGCCGCGTTACGAGAAGGACGGCAGCGCCCGGATCCGCGACTTCATGTTCAGCAACATCGACGGTTTCGACTCGCTGGAGCAGGCGGCCGACGCGGTGGCCGCCTACCTGCCGCACCGGGCCAAGCCCCGCAGCCCCGAGGGCCTGAAGAAGAACCTGCGCCAGCGCGATGGCCGCTGGTACTGGCATTGGGATCCGGCGTTATTGACCAAACCCAGCGACGATCCGGCCCTGCGCACCGAGAAACTCGAGGCGGCCGCGATCGACCTGCAGATCCCGATCCTGCTGATCCGCGGCAAGCTGTCCGATGTGGTCAGCACCGAGGGCGTCGCGGACTTCCTGGCCAAGGTGCCGAGCGCCCGGCTGGTCGAACTGTCCGACGCGGGGCACACCGCGGCAGGCGACGACAACGACGCCTTCAGCTCTGCTGTTGTCGAGTTCGTGTCGGCGCCTTGACCGGATGGCTCGCGCCGCCGATGATCGCGGCCTACCTGCTGGCCGCGGTGTCGGTCGGCGAAGCGGTCGCGCTGATGGTCTTGACCGCGCGGCTGCGGCAGGTCAGCGCGGAGGCCGAAGAGCTGCGCAGCCGCGTCGACACCCGCAACCTGCTTCTGGAGGGCGGGCGGGAGGCCGTCAAGACGATGTGGCAGACCGCAAACCTGGTGCGCAAGCAGGGATTCGGCGCGGCCGTGCGCAGTTCGATCGAAGACCTCGCCGACTGGGCAGCGGTGGAGCGCCCCGATCTGGCCCGCCTCACCCTCGACGGCCACGTGGTGATCCTGTTCACCGACATCGAGGAGTCCACCGCGCTCAACGAGCGGATCGGCGACCGCGCCTGGGTGAAGCTGCTCGCCCGGCATGACGAGACGGTGCAACGCTCGGTGCGTGCCCACTCCGGCCACGTCGTCAAGAACCAGGGCGACGGATACATGATCGCCTTCGCCCAACCCGAACAGGCGGTGCGCTGCGCCATCGACATCCAGCGGGGCCTGCAACACCCGCGGGGCCGCAAGCCGCAGCACCCGATCCGGGTGCGCATCGGGGCGCACATGGGCCGCTCGGTGCGCCGCGGCGACGACCTGTTCGGCCGCAATGTGGCGATGGCCGCGCGGGTGGCAGCGGCCGCCGACGGCGGGCAGATCCTGATCAGCGGGCCGGTGCGCGACGCCGTCAAGGACTGCGACGGCATCAGCGTCGGCGCCGGCCGGGATGTCGAGTTGAAGGGCTTCGCCGGCACCCACCGGCTGTATGCGGTCGAAGCCGGCTAGTCTGCGCCGTCGGCTTCGGCCAGCCGTTGATGCAGCCGGGCACGGACCTCATCGGGGGTGTAGGCCCGACGTCGGCGCTGATCCCGCGCCACCAGCACTCCCCCGGCCGCGACACCGACCACGCCCGCCAGGCCGATCCATTTCCAGATGCTGCGCACCAACACACCATAAGGTGCCTGTCGTGGACGAACACACGGTGACGTTGGACCAGGCGCTGCGCGAGACCCGCACCGGCGACATCTGGCTGTTCCGTGGCCGCTCCGGCCCGGACCGGGCCATTCAGACGCTGTCCAACGCCCCGGTGAACCACGTCGGCATGACGGTGGCCCTCGAAGACCTGCCCCCGCTGATCTGGCATGCCGAACTCGGCGACAAGCTGCTCGACTTCTGGACCGGCACCAACCACCGCGGCGTCCAGCTCAACGACGCCCGGGCCGCCGTCGAGCAGTGGCTGGGCCGCTACGAGCAGCGCTGCTGGTTTCGCCAGCTCAGCGGGACTGTCACCCGTGAACAGGAAGACCGGCTGTTGCGGGCGATCGCCCGGATGGACGGCACCGCGTTTCCCACCACGGCGCGGCTCACCGGCCGCTGGCTGCGCGGCCGGCTGCCGACCGCGGCCGACTGGACCCGCGGAATCCCCTTCCTGGACCGCAAGGTTCGCGAAGTCACCCAGCGCCGCAAGGCACGCCGCGGCAAGGTTGCGCTGCAGACCGCGTACTGCGCTGAGACCGTCGCGATCACCTACGAGGAGATGGGCCTGCTATCGACCGACAAGAGTGCGAACTGGTTCGACCCCGGCTCGTTCTGGAGCGGCGACATCCTGCCGTTGACGCCCGGGTATCAGCTGGGTCGCGAGATCGTCGTGGTGCCCTGATTGCGATTTCGGCGCAATTCTGCCCGCTCAGCGGTGAATATCGCGCCGAAATCGCTCAGGGGATCGTTAACTCGCCCATCGGCGACCAGCCCGAGGCCTCGATGGACTGACTGATGATCTTCGGCGTCGACGCCAGCGCCTGCGGCATGTCGGCCATGGCCTTGGCGAAGTGGTCGCTGTTGACGTGCTTGCCGCCGGCGTCGCCGTCGCGGAACGCCTCGACCAGCACGTACTCGCACGGATCGTCGAGGCTGCGCGACCAGTCGAACCACAGGTTGCCCGGTTCGGCGCGGGTGGCCTCGGTGAAGCCGGCCACCAGTTGCGGCCAGCGCTCTGCCCACTCGGGTTTGGTCGCGAACTTGACCACGATGAAGATCACTGCCGCGGCCCGATCTCCAGGGTGCTGCGCACCGGCGTGACATTGGTGGTCAAATCCAGTACCGGGCAATGGGATTCGACGACCCGGTGCAGCTCGGTGTAGCGTTCCTCGGTCTCCGGCCCGGTCACCGTGACGGCCACCCGCACCTCGCTGAAGCCGGGGCGAACCGCATCGTCCAGGCCGAAGAAACCGCGCACGTCCAGGTCCCCCTCGGCTCGCCCGGTGATCTCGTCGACGGTGATGCCCAGCTTCTGCGCCCAATACCGCCAGGTGACGATTTGGCAGGACAGCAAGGACCCCAGGTAGTACTCGACGGGGTTGGGGGCGGTGTTCTCGCCGCCGAGCGTCGGCGGCTCGTCGACTTCGACGCTGTAGCGCCCCATGGTGACCGTGCTCGCCACGGCGTCATGGGCGACGGCCGAGGCACGGAACACGACTTGCGAGGCGGCCGGGTCGGCGGCGGCCGGGTCGCTGGTCGCGGCGACGACGGCGGCCAGGCGGGTTGTCGATGAGGTCATGCCGGTCAAGCGTAGTGACACCTCGCCACCAGATGCGTCGCACTCGAATGGCCAATGCCATGGGCACGGGCTAGCCTGAGCGACGTGGAGGTACTACGGCACGTAATAGTTCTGCTGCACATCATCGGTTTCGCGGTGATCTTCGGGGCCCTGGTCTCCGAAGCCGCGGCACGGCGCTTCCAGCTCACCCCGGTCATGGACTACGGCGTGGTGCTGTCGCTGGTGACCGGACTGGCCCTGGCCGCCCCGTGGCCCGCCGGCGTGGTGCTCAACTACCCCAAGATCGGCACCAAGCTGGTGATCCTGATCGCCCTGGGTGCCGTCCTGGGCATCGGCCGGGCGCGGCAGCGTCGCTCGGGCGGCGAAGCCCCGCGTGCCCTGTTCTACGCCGCCGCCGCACTCGTTCTCACCGCCGCGGGACTCGCCGTCATCTGGTAGCGGGCAACCCGAGGAAGTCGCCGAGCCAACCGTCGACCTCGCGCATCGTCTCGGCGTCAACGACACCGATGACGTCGAACAATCGCTCACGGGTAACTGTTCGCGGTTGTTCGGTCATGGCGAATGTCGACTGACCGAAGCTCAGGTCAGGCCCGCGCAGCAGCACGTGGTTGGGCCAGCCGCGCTCTGTCGTCGTCGCAGGGACGATGATCGCCAGCGCGTCGGCCTGCTCGAGGTAGAGATCACTGGCGATCACGAGTGCGGGCCGACGGCCGGCCTGCTCACGCCCGCGCACGGGATCGAGTTCGGCCCAAACCACCATCCCGCGCCGCAGTTCATTCGCCATCAGATCCGTCGCTCAGCGCGACGTCCCACTCCCGGAACTCGTCCCAGTAGGCCCTATCCGCCCCGCGGAATGCGCGCCCGAATAGCTCCATGCGCCGGCGCCGTTCGTAGCCATCAATCAGTCCTTCGATGAAGCCGGCCGCCGTCACGCCCCGCTCCTGCGCTCCGCGGTTGATCCGGTCGCGTAGCTCGACCGGCACCTTGATCGTCGTGGCCATCACATGAGTATACCTATCGGTATTCCTGCTGTTCAGCGAGAAGATCCCGGCGACGCTCGCTACCCTGAGGCGATGGCCTCGACGCTGGACGAAGGTCCGTTCTTCCACGGAACCAAAGCCGATCTGGGGGCCGGAGAGCTGCTCACCGCGGGCTTCCGCTCCAACTACCGGCCCGAAATCATCATGAACCACATCTACTTCACCGCCCTGCGCGACGGTGCCGGGCTGGCGGCCGAGCTCGCGGCCGGCGACGGGGAACCGCGGGTGTATCGCGTCGAACCGACCGGAGAGTTCGAAAACGATCCGAACGTCACCGATAAAAAGTTCCCGGGCAACCCGACCCGCTCCTACCGCAGCAGCGAGCCGCTGCGGGTCGTCGCAGAAGTCGACGACTGGCCGCGGCTGTCCCCCGAGATACTCCAGGAGTGGCGCGACCGGCTGGCCGCCCTGCGGGCGGACGGGCTAGACGAGATCATCAACTGAGTCCATTGACGACCCGCTGAAGAACAGCCGCGCCACCGGCTGCCACCGCCCGGTACGGGACAACCAAGCGCTCGATGGTCAGCCGCACATTGTCGATCAGCCCGTTCACGCGGCGCCGCCTGGCACGAAGCCTAAGCATGTAGCGGCCTCCGACGCACAGCGCTGCCACCACCACGAAAATCCACAGCAGCGCCGCCACCAGATAAATCACCTCGACAACTGCCATGACGACGAGCCTCCCCTGCCTCCGTCGCGGTCAGGTCACCGGCAAGACACACGTCGGCGACTTCTCTGCGGTGGCCTCATCCGCGATACGCGTCACGCCGGTGCCGAATCGAAATGACCTCGACACGGATCCTGTCGTCATCAATGTCGTAGATGACGCGAAATTCTCCTCTCCTCGCCGAATACGATCCGGCCAGTTCATTGCCCAGCGGCTTGCCGACCCGGCGGGGATTCTCGGCCAGCCGTCCGGCAATGAACTCGAAACAGGCCGCAGCAACCGTCTCTGGAAGTTCTTCCGACAGAGGCCTACGCGCCGCCGGCGAGAGGATGACTTCATAGGTCACTTGGGCAATCGCCCTTTGGCCCGCATCTCGTTGGCCACGTTGTCAAGGGCGTGGAAGTCCCCGCGCGCGACGTCCGCCTGCCCCTGACGGAGCTCCTGCATCAGATCCGAGTCGCTCAAGATATCGAGCGTCTCCATGATCGAGTCATAGTCATCAGCACTGAGAATCACGGCTGCTCGCCGGCCCTGTCGGGTGACTTCAATACGCAAGTGGGTGCGGACAGCCTCGTCGACCAGCTTGGAAAGATTCGCTCGAACCTCAGCAAGGGGCAGCGTTGTCATGTACAGAATTATGGCGCACACCTCGTCGGCCGCCCCGATCGAGACCGCCCGGATGGATCTCCACGTCCTCTGGCCCGGCGTCTGTCCACACGAAGCGGCACGCGCTACACGTTGAAGCGGAACTCCACCACGTCCCCGTCGGCCATCACGTAGTCCTTGCCCTCCATGCGCACCTTGCCGGCGGCCTTGGCCGCAGCCATCGACCCGGCCTCGACCAGGTCGTCGTAGGAGACCACCTCGGCCTTGATGAAGCCCTTCTCGAAGTCGGTGTGGATCACCCCGGCGGCCTTGGGTGCGGTGTCGCCGGCGTGAATCGTCCAGGCCCGCGCCTCCTTGGGCCCGGCGGTCAGGTAGGTCTGCAGCTTCAGGGTGTGAAAACCGGCCCGCGCCAAGGCATCCAGGCCACGCTCGCTCTGCCCGATCGACTCCAGCAACTCCATCGCCGACTCCTCGTCCAGCTCGGCGAGCTCGGATTCGATCTTGGCGTCGAGGAACACTGCGTCGGCCGGGGCCACCAGCTCCCGCAACGAAGCGACCCGCGCCTCATCGGTGAGCACCGCCTCGTCGGCGTTGAACACGTACAGGAACGGCTTGGTGGTCAGCAGGTTCAGCTCGCGCAGTGGCGCGGTGTCCACCCCCGCGGCGAACAAGGTCTTGCCGGTGTCGAGGATGGCTGCGGCGGCCACCGCGGCCTCGTGCATGGGCTTGCGGTCCTTGTTGTTGCGGGCTTCCTTCTCCAGCCGCGGCACCGCCTTCTCCAGCGTCTGCATGTCGGCCAGGATCAGCTCGGTGGCGATCACCTCGATGTCGGCCTCGGGATCGACCTTGCCGTCGACGTGCACCACGTCGTCGTCGGCGAAGACCCGGACCACCTGGCAGATGGCGTCGCACTCGCGGATGTTGGCCAGGAACTTGTTGCCCAGCCCGGCCCCTTCCGAGGCGCCCTTGACGATGCCGGCGATGTCGACGAACGTCACCGGCGCGGCCAGGATGCGCTCGGAGCCGAAGATCTCCGCCAGCTTGGCCAGCCGGGGATCGGGCAGCGGCACCACGCCCTCGTTGGGCTCGATGGTCGCGAACGGATAGTTTGCTGCCAACACATCGTTGCGGGTCAGCGCATTGAACAGGGTCGACTTACCGACGTTGGGCAACCCCACGATTCCCAGGCTCAGGCTCACAGGGAGCCAAGTGTAAAGCGTGACGCAGCCCACGTCCGCCCGGTGATCCGGCAACGCCTTTCGGATTCAGACACCTCAAGCCGGTACCGTCAGTGTGTGGCAGCACAGCGTGGCAAGTCGGCGGTGGCGGCTGACCACCGTTCGATCCTGCCCAGCATGGCCGGTCTGCCCTGGTGGGGCGCGGTGATGGTGGCGGCGGTCGCCACCGCGATCGGGATCGCGTTCGACGGTGGATCGGGCAGCAAGGACCTGAGCGCCGTCTTCTCCACCCTGTATGTGATCGGTTGCCTCGCGGCGGTGCTCGTGGTGCGCCAGTCCGCGGTGTTCACCGCCGTCATCCAGCCGCCGCTGATCCTGTTCTGCGCCGTGCCGGGCGCCTACTGGCTGATCCACGGCGCCGGGTGGCCCGGCCTGAAGAACATCGCCATCAACTGCGGATACCCGCTGATCGAGCGATTCCCGCTGATGCTGTTCACCGCGGCCGTGGTCCTGCTGATCGGGATGGTCCGCTGGTATCTGGGGATGCTGGGGCACGCGTCGACGGCCGAGACCGAGGACACCAGCGCGCGCCGGGGCTCTGCCCTGGCCCAGCGGCTCAGCGCCATGCTCACCGCGGCGGTCAACCGCAAGCCCGCCCACGCCATCGAGCAACCCGGCTCGCGGACTCGCGCCGAACGCACCCGGCCCCGCACCGAACGAACCCGCACCGAACGCAGCACCGGTGACCGCCCCCGGCGGGCCACCCCGGAGGCGCGCCGCGCCGCCCGGGAACGCGCCGCGAACCGGACAACGGAGCGCCGGCGGGGCACCAACGGGTCGACGCCCACCCGGTCGCGGCACATCAAGCCTGCGATGGACGAGGTACGGGCCCCGGAGCGCCGCCGACGACCCGCACCCGACCTGCGCGACGAGCCGATGCCGCGCCGCCGGCGCAATGAGCCGGGCTGGCGTGATGACGCGCCGCGCCGGCGCGCCGAACCACCGCAGCGAGCCAACCGCGATGCGCGGGCCCGCAGCCACCGGCCGACCGAATCTCCCGAGTCGCTACCGCGCCGTCGTCCGGCCGCCGGCGCAGGCCGCAGCAACGGTGCGACCACCAGCCATCACCCGGTCTCCAACGTGCGTTACCGCGGCGAGCCCAGCACCCAGCCGCCGAGCCGCCCCCGCCGGCAGCGCGCCGAGGAAGCCGACTCCTGGGAGTACGACATCTAACGCCGGTCCGGACGGATCTCCCGTGGCAGCGCGAACACCAGCGTCTCGTTGGCGGTCGTCACCGGAAACACCGTGTCGTAGCCGTATTCGGCGAGCCGCTCCAGCACGCCGCGGACCAGGATCTCCGGCACTGACGCGCCCGAGGTGACTCCGACGGTCTGCACCTGGCCGGACGCCGGACTCAGCCAAGCCGGGTCGATGTCGGCGGCATAGTCGACCAGATGGGCCGCGTCGGCGCCGGCGCCCAGAGCCACCTCGACCAGCCGGTTGGAGTTCGATGAGTTCTTCGAACCGACGACGATCACCAGCTCGCATTCCGGTGCCATCGCCTTGACTGCGGTCTGGCGGTTCTGGGTGGCGTAGCAGATGTCGTCGCTGGGCGGATCCTGCAAGTTCGGGAACCGCTCGCGCAGCTTGACCACGGTCTGCATCGTCTCGTCGACGCTGAGCGTGGTCTGCGAGAGCCACACCACCTTGTTCTCGTCGCGCACCTTCACCGCGGCTACAGCATCCAAGCCGTCGACCAGCTGCACGTCGTCGGGGGCCTCACCGATGATCCCGATGACCTCCTCATGCCCGGCGTGGCCGATCAGCAGGATGTCGTAGCCGTCGCGGGCGAACCGCTTGGCCTCGTTGTGCACCTTGTTCACCAGCGGGCACGTCGCGTCGATCACCCGCAGGCCGCGGTCGGCGGCCAACTCGTGCACGCTCGGGGCCACGCCGTGCGCGGAGAACACCACCATGGCGCCCTCGGGCACCTCGTCGGCCTCGTGGACGAAGACCACGCCCTTGCTCGTCAGGGTGTCCACCACATGCTTGTTGTGCACGATCTCGTGCCGGACGTATACCGGCGCGCCGTGTTTCTCCAGGGCCCGCTCCACCGTCTCGACCGCCCGGTCGACGCCCGCGCAGTAGCCGCGCGGTTCGGCCAGCAGCACCCGCTTGCCGGTGTGGCCGGCGGCGGCCTGCGCACCAGAACTGGCTGAAGTGTTCGCGGTCTCCACATCGAGGGTCGGCATGGCACCCAGGGTACGGTCTGGCCGCCGAGAACCGCCAGCTCGCGCCGGTCACCGTCAATACTTGGAGATGACCCGCGGGTAAGGCAGGCTGGGGGCCATGTCTACTGCACCGTTCGGAGTCAGGCTTCTGGTAGGCGCGGCGACTGTCGCCGTCGAGGAGACCATCAAGCTGCCACAAACGATCCTGACCTACCCGATGACGCTGGCCAGCCAGGCCGCGCACGCGGTGATGCGCTGGCAGCAGGGCATCGCCGAACTGGTCAACAAGGGCGACAACACCCTGGAGTCGCTGTTCCCGCCCAAGGATGAGCAGCCCGAGTGGGCGACATTCGACGAAGACGAAGACGACGGGGTCGGTGGGGCCGATTCCGAGGCGTTCGACGACGACAATTCCGCACAACGCTCCGAGGGCCGCTTCGCCCTTTACTCGTTCAGTGAGGACGGCAACGACGGGTCTGCCCGGCCTCCGCAGACCGCCTCCCCGACCTCCAGCAAGACCTCGCAGGTCCCCACCCCCGACCTGGTGGACGAACTCGACTACGGCAACCTCACGCTGGCCCAGTTGCGGGCCCGGCTGGCCTCGCTGAGCACCGACGAGCTGGAGACGCTGCTCGACTACGAGGAGGCCACCAAGGCAAGGGCGCCGTTCCAGACGCTGCTGGCCAACAGGATCACCCGCGCCAACTCCAAGTGACCGCGCCGGCGCCGGGCAGCTCACCGGAGAGCCCTTTCCCGGTTCGCGCCGTCGCCACCCGGGTCAAGGGCTGGATCGACCGGCTCGGATCGGTGTGGGTCGAGGGCCAGCTGACCCAGATCAACCTGCGCCCCGGGGTGCGCACCGTGTTCATGGTGCTGCGTGATCCCGCCGCCGACATGTCGCTGACGGTCACCTGCACCCCCGAGATGGTGGCCGCCGCACCGGTCAAGCTCATCGAAGGCACCCAAGTGGTGGTCTGCGGGAAGCCCAACTTCTACACCGCCCGCGGAACGTTCTCGCTGCGGCTCAGCGAGATCCGGGCCGTCGGGATCGGCGAACTGCTGGCCCGCATCGAACGGCTGCGCAAGCTGCTGGACGCCGAGGGCCTGTTCGATCCGCGGCTGAAAAGGCCGCTCCCCTTCCTGCCCGCCACGATCGGCCTGATCACCGGCCGGGCCAGCGCCGCCGAGCATGACGTGACGTCGGTGGCCGGCGCGCGATGGCCGGCTGTGAACTTCGCGGTGCGCAACACCGCCGTGCAAGGGCCGACCGCGGTGGCCCAGATAGTCGAGGCGCTGCGCGAACTGGATGCCGACGCGGGCGTCGAGGTGATCGTGCTGGCCCGGGGCGGGGGCAGCGTGGAGGACCTGTTGCCGTTCTCCGACGAGACCCTGTGCCGGGCGATCGCGGCGTGCCGTACGCCGGTGGTGAGCGCCGTCGGTCACGAACCCGACAACCCGTTGTGCGATCTGGTGGCCGATCTGCGGGCCGCGACCCCCACCGATGCGGCCAAGCGCATCGTCCCGGACGCGGCCGCCGAGCAGGCGCTGGTGGACGACCTGCGCCGGCGCAGCGCCCAGGCGGTGCGCAACTGGGTGATCCGCGAGGACCGGGTGCTGACCCAGTTGCGCGGCCGCCCGGTGCTGGCCGACCCGCTGCGTGCCCTGACCGAGCGCGGGGACGAGGTGCGACGTGCCTTGTCCGCGGTGCGCCGCGACGTCATCCGGCTGATCGATGTGCAGACCGAACGAGTCGGGCACCTGTCGGCGCGGCTGGCTACCCTGGGCCCAGCCGCAACGCTGGCCCGCGGCTACGCCGTCGTGCAGACCGTCGGCGCCACGACGCAGGTGCTGCGGTCGGTCGAGGACGCACCGGCCGGAACCCAGCTGCGGATTCGGGTCACCGACGGCGCGATCACCGCTACCAGTGAAGGACCCAACGATGGCCATTGACGAGCCCACTTCGACGATGCCCATTAGCGAACTGGGCTACGAGCAGTGCCGCGACGAGCTCATCGACGTCGTGCAGCGGCTGGAACAGGGCGGCCTGGACCTCGACGCCTCGCTGGGCCTGTGGGAACGAGGCGAACAGCTGGCCAAGCGCTGCGAAGAGCATCTCGCCGGGGCTCGTCGCCGGGTGCAGGACGCGCTGTCCGCCGGTGACGACGACGCCGGCTGATCGTGACTTCAGCCCGAAGAACTGGAACACGTTCAGTTATGCTCGCCCGATGGGTGATCCAGCAGTGACTACTGAACTCGGTCGGGTATTGGTGACCGGTGGCTCCGGCTTCGTCGGAACCAATTTCGTCAAGACCCTGCTGGAACGCGGCTACCAGGTGCGCTCCTTCGACCGCGCGCCTTCGACGCTGCCCGCGCACCCGCAACTGGAGACCGTAGAGGGTGACATCTGCGACGCCGCCACGGTGGCCCAGGCCGTCGAGGGCATCGACACGGTGTTCCACACCGCGGCGATCATCGACCTGCAGGGCGGCGCGAAGGTCACCGATGAGATCCGCCGGCGCAGCTTCGCGGTCAACGTCGACGGCACGAAGAACCTGGTCCAGGCCGGACAGGCCGCCGGGGTGAAACGGTTCGTCTACACCGCCTCCAACAGCGTGGTGATGGGCGGCAAGGCCATCACGAACGGCGACGAGACCATGGCCTACACCACCAAGTACAACGACCTCTACACCGAGACCAAGGTCGTCGCCGAGAAGTTCGTGCTGGGCGAGAACGGTGTTGCGGGCATGCTGACCTGTGCGATCCGCCCGTCCGGGATCTGGGGCGACGGGGACCAGACCATGTTCCGCAAGCTGTTCGAAAGCGTGGTCGCCGGTCACGTCAAAGTCCTGATCGGCAGCAAGCGCGCCAAGCTCGACAACTCCTACGTGCACAACCTGATTCACGGTTTCATCCTGGCCGCCGAGCACCTGGCTCCCGGCGGCACGTCACCGGGTCAGGCCTACTTCATCAACGACGGTGAACCGATCAACATGTTCGAGTTCGCCCGGCCGGTCATGGAGGCCTGCGGCGAACACTGGCCGAAGATGCGGGTCTCCGGCCGCATGGTGCGCGACGTCATGGTGGCGTGGCAGTGGCTGCATTTCCGGTTCGGCTTGCCCGAGCCGCTGCTGGAACCCGGTGCGGTGGAACGGCTTTACCTGAACAACTACTTCTCGATCGCCAAGGCGCAGCGCGACCTGGGCTACCAGCCGCTGTTCACCACCGCGCAGGCGACGGCCGACTGCATTCCCTACTACGTCAGGCTGTTCGCACAGGTCAAGGCCGAAGCCCATCCGCACCTTGCGACCGTGATCGCCGAGCCGCACCCGGAGTAGCCGGTCACAACCGACCCATCTCCCGGGCCATGGCGGAGTCTCCGAGGATGTCGTTGAGCTGCGGTGGGTAGTGATGCGGCGGGTGCCACGAGTGCGCGGTCGACATCACCTCGTCGGCATGGTGCGAAAACATCGCGTGCACGGCGGCAGCCAGGTGCGCAGAGACCATATGCGGCAAGGGCATAACTGAGACGGACATCATCTGTCTCCTTCCGTGAAGGTGTTACCGACAAATCGTCACGCCTGGGCGGAACGTCGAACCCAGTGGCGAGCCACTGCAATTTGCCCTGCCCAGCCGGATGGTATTGCAGTAGTTCCCACCGATTGCAGTCCGCGTTGCGCTTCTCCGCGTGGCCTCATGGGTTCCCCTGGCCTTCCGCCCAGCGGGCCACCACTTGATGCACTTCCTCGTCCGACCCCCTGCCCATGCGTGGCCGGTCGCGTGCGGAGCGATCCTCATCAGCACGCCGCCAGGGCCGTCGAAGTCTGCGGTACTCATCGTCGCTCTTCTGTCTGCGTCTGGGCCGAGGCGATGATCGTGAAGTCGATCGTGACGGCTATATCCCGAAGTCAGGGACCAGGTTTGAAAGGTCGAGGTCCGGGATGCCGACATCCGGAACGGAGAGGTCGAAGTCCGGCACGGCGGTCGCCAGTGCGCTGGCGGCGTCGTCGGGGAAGATGTCGAAGCCGAAAAGATTTGCGACCCAATCAATAGCGTCTAGCAGCCAGCCAAACGGGTTGGTGAAAAGCGACGCGATGAGTTGAGCAAGCGCCGCGACTCCCGCTATCAGCCCACCGAGGGCCAAGTCCTGGTCCTCGGCAGGTACACCCAAACCGTTCAAGTAGTCGTAGTATTCGTCCGGCACGCCGGCAAGCGCCGTACCGGGGTCCGCGCCGGTCAGTGCATCGACGACAGCACCCACGTCGCTGACCATCAGGTCTCCAGCGGACGACAGCGCAACCGCGGGCGACAAGACGGTCGGTGGTACCGACGCAGGGATCGCGACGAGGCAGGCGCCGATCACCGCCACCGCCATCGGGACGGAGGAACAAGACGTTGTGTTCATGATCATCTCCTGTCATCACGAAAAACGCCGGTTGGCGTACCAGGGATCGTCACCGATATCCGGTGGGCGAGCCTCAGTAGTGGGCTACTGCAATCTCGCCCGGTTTCAACGACAGCACTACTGAGCGGGAGACTTCACGTCCGGCGCCGAGGCCGCAAGGCGGCGAGTTCGTCACGGCTGGAGGTCCCGGTCTTCAGCATGGCCCGGTAGATGTGGCTCTCGACGGTGCGGACCGAAAGCGCCAGGCGCTCGGCGACAGCGCGGTTCGACAGGCCCTCCCCGATCAGCATCATGATCTCGGACTCCCGATCGGTCAGCGGTAAGGGCTCCGCGGCTTGGCGAAGTGCCGGCGTGTCAGCACCTCCGCATTGTTCGGACAGCGCCGAGGCGCGCGCCGCGCATCCCAGCGCGGTTCCTCGCAAGTCCTGACGACGAAACGTCAGCGCAGCCTGGGCGCTGGAATCGATGGCGGCCACGAGGTCGCCGATGCGCTCGAAATCCTCTGAAACCGAGACCAACTCCGCGCCATCGCCCTCGCGGAGTGCGGCGGCGAACCGAGCGACGATACCAACGCGTGGCCCCTCGACGATCGCTTCGAGCTCACGCAACCGCGATCCACCCGAACGGTCCCCGAACTGCGTCGCGGTCTGCAGGCAGAATACTTCGGCAGCGAACTGCCCAGTGGCCCCGGCGCGTTCAGCTGCCGACAATACGACGCTGATCGCCTCGCTGACAGCGCCCTGTCCGGCGGCCACCCAGGCCTGCGCCAGACTCCGCTCATAGTCGAGCGACCGGAATGGACGCTTCAGTCCGGTGAGCACGTCCAGCCCCTCAGCAGCCTCACCGACGGAACCACGCATCGCCAGCGCAGTAATGCGCGGAATCAGATAGCGGTATCCCCAGCCGGTGAGGTGGCCGCTGTCGGAGAAGCTCACCCCAGCCTGGTCCAGCAGGAAACAGGCGGCATCGATACGGCCGGCGCCCAGCGCGGCTCGTCCAGCAACCGCACCGCCGAGCGACTGTGCTACGCCCGGCAGTTCGGCCGCCTGACGACGCACCCGCTCGGCCACCTCAACGGCCTCGGTTATCTGTCCAGCCAGCAGCAGCGCGCTGACGTGCGCGTCCGCGATATTGAACATCATGTGCGGGGCATCCAACGAGCGCGCCGCCACGGTATACCCCGCATCCGCCACCGCCAAGGCTTCGGCCGTGCGTCCCGCATCGGCGGCGATAACCGTGCGCACCCAGGCGATCTCGGCGCCGACGACCGCAGGCAGGTCGTCCAGGGCAAGATTCTCAGCGGCTCGCCTGGCCGCATCCAACTGGTCCGTCGCAAACCAGTACACCGCCAGAAATGCGTCAACATAGTCGCGCGCCGGTGCCGATACCGAGCATGCGGCATCGTCGATGATCTGCCTGGCACGAGCGGGCTCGCCAAGACCCCAGAGCATGTTGCTGGCCCGCAGAAAAGCCAGCCTGGCGTGGTCGACATCGGTCAGGTCCGCTGTTCCGACCTCAGCCAGTACCGCATCGGCCTCCTCGCCACGGCCCAGCCACGACAGTGCATGTGCCCGAATGAAACTCGAATCCGGTCCGGCTCCGGCACGGATGGCCGCCCGACCGAGGCGGTCGGCCAGCACCAGATCCGCCAGCCAGACCGCACCGTGAGCAGCCCTGGCGAACAGGTCGGCGTCGGGCGCGAGATCCGACTCAAAACTCAACGCCGCACGACGCACCAGCGCGGCGATGTCGTCGCGGTCTTCGGATCCCGCGAGTTCTACGGCAACCAACCCACGCAACCGTCGTAGCCGGGTGGGCGCCGCCCGTCTACGCCGGACCTCCCCGTACAGCGGATGCGCAACCCGCACCTGCGTACCGCCGTCGGCGGGGTCGAGAGTTATCAGGCCGCGAGTGTCAGCCTGTTCCACCGCCACCGGATCGGTAATCCGCATCAGAGCCGCCAGTTCTATCGGCTCTCCGACGGCCAGCACATCGAGTACATCGCTGACCGGCCCCGGCAGAGAGCCGATACGGGATTCGATGAGCTCGGTGAGGCTGGGCGGGATGATCGGATCCCCGATCCAGCGCCAGGACCCGCCTCGTTGCACGATTCTGCCGTCGGCGATCTCGTGTTCGACGATGTTGCGTAGATACAGCACGTTGCCACGGGTCAACTTCCACAGTCGTCGAACCGCGTCGGTATCCACCGGGCCGGCCAGGGCCGCCGACATCAGCTCGGAGGTCTCATCAAGTGACAGCGTCTGCAAATCGAGTCGCTCAAACCGTCCCGCTCGCCAAATCTCATGTGCCGCAGCCGGTACATCCTGGTCATCACGGACAGTGAGAATCACCTTCGCCAAGCCGCGTTGGACGATCTGGTTCACCACGAACGCCGACAAGTCATCGATCAGATGCACGTCGTCCACACCGAGCATCGCGGTGCCCGACGGCGCGAACGTCAGAGATTCGATCACCCCTTGCAGCAGCGCAGTGGTGTCGGTGACCCCCGCCGGCGCCCAGGTTGCGAAAGCGCCGAGCGGAACGCTGCGCGCCGAGGAGGTGCAGACCGCCCATCGCGCGTCGTAGCCCTGCGATTCGGCGGCCGCCAGCACATCACGCACGATCCGGCTCTTTCCCACCCCCGCCGCACCCCAAACGACGGCCCCGGAGACATCCGCGGCAGAGAGGGCCGTTTGGAGCGTTCGCATCTCCTCGGAGCGTCCAATCAGGGGCCACGGCAAGCTCATTCCGCTCACATCATCGCCTCCGCCATCGCCAGATGTCGGGCGTATCCGCACACCTCTGCCTTGGCACGGTAACGATTCACGTACTCGCGGTAGGCAGCCGTGTCACTGCGAGCCCTTGCCAGCAGCGCCCTGCCGTAGAGCAACCATGCTTCATGCAGACCCAACTCGGCGACGTTCACCGTCACCGCGAATTCGTCCAATATGGCTTCGGCCTCTTGACGGTCACCGCCCGCGTCACGATCAAGCAGCAATTGCACAAGGCGGATCGCCGCCGGCACGTACCAGATGACAACGCCACTTTCGAACAGCGCCCGAACCACCTCACGCAACAGACCGATCGCACCGTCGAGATCACCCGTTTGCACCTTCTGCAAGGCGATCTGAGTGTCCGCCACCTGCGCGAGGCTGGCGATGAATCGCTGATTCAGCGAGGCTTCTCGAGCCAGCGCCAGCAGTTCCAATCCTTGGACCTGGTCCGGACCGTTGCCGTAGGCGAGAACCAGGCCGCGGGCCAGGCGAGCGGCAGCCAAGGCGAATTCGTCACCTGAGTGCTCCGCCACCTCCAGGATGTCCACACTGTCTTGCGTGACCTCATCGGGCCGGATCGCCCCCTGGGGGATCAGCAGGCATTGGAACATCACCGTGATGGCGCGAGTCGTCGGGTCGAATGCGCGGGCCATCACGACAGCCTCAGCTAGGTCGTCGCCCCACCCCGGACGTCCGAGCAACATGCCGAACACGCCCCGGACCGCGATCGCTGCTGTCAGCGGTGAGCCGAGCAGTAGGTTGCCCTTCTCCGGATCGCCGTCAGCCAAGTCGATGAGGCGCTGCGCCAGCCGGAAACCCGTTGCCGCGTCGCCGGGTTCGAGCTTGGCCCAGAGCGCGGCAAACAACAGTCCAACCGACAGATCGGGGTCACCGATGGATTCAAGCAATTCCACGAATTGCGCGGTAAGCAGCAGGACTTCCTGGTAGCGAGAATGAAATACCATCGTGGTCAGCAGGCCGGCCATCCCGACAGCCAGTGACACCTGGTCCCCGGAGGCTGTACAGAGCTCACGCAGTTCGCCGAAACCGGTATCTTCGACATTCCCGCCGACTCGCCAGACACTGCCGCACAACAGGGTTCGTGGGAAGATCCGCATCGAAGAGCGGTCGGGATGGTTGATCGGCAACCGGTCGGCGACGGTGCGGGCACGTTCCCAACTGACACGCGCAGCACGGATGTCGCGGTGTTGCGACCATGCCCCGGCACGCATGTGCCAGCCGAAAGCGTCGGGTAGGTCCTCAGCGGCCTCAAGATGCTCGGCGATCATCGCCGCGTTCTCATCGAGCGCATCGAATTGCTGCTCGATTGCGGTAGCAAGCCGCCTATGCAGCATGGCTCGCTGCGATTTCAGCTGTGATTCATAGGCCACGATCCGGACCAGCGGGTGATGGAACGCATATTCGGCTTGGGCGGTGAACCCCACCTGATCAATGAACTCCGCGTCGAGCAACGGCGCGATCTGTGCCTCGCCATCGAGCAATGCCAACTGCTCGGCGTCGAACCGCAGCCCGATCACCGCAGCGGCATGCAAAGTCCGTTTGACCGCCGGGTCAAGCCGATCGATGCGGGAGGCGATGGTGGCCTGCACCGTTGCCGGGACGACGAGCTCGGCATCGTCGACCGCACAGGCGTAGCGACCGCGAGACCCGGTCAGCACACCCCGCTCGGCCAGATCGCGCACCATCTCCTCGACGAAAAGCGGATTGCCGGCGGCCCGCTCCGCGACCTGCCCACACAGCGCCGCCACCGAGGGACGGGAGCCGATCAGTTCGCCAGCAAGCATGGCCGTCTGCGACGCGCTGAGCGGCCCGAGGTTGATCGTCTGCGAGCTCACTTTCCGAGTCAGCGCGCCACAATATTCGGGCCGGTAGGTGATCAACACCAGTGATGGGGTTTGCCGGGCCACGCCCAGCAGATCCGCCAGCAACACATCGCTGACCTCATCGATCCAATGCGCATCCTCTACGACATAGACCGCCGGTGTGGTGCGCGCCAGCCAGATCGCTTCGACCAACCGCGTCACCCGGCGCCGCCGGGCGTCGGCGTCAATGGCGGGCAACTCGACCCCGCTCTCGCGGATACCGAGCAGATCCTGCAGCAATAGCAGGTCCTCCGGATCCGCATCGCGCGCGCGCTCCTCGACTCGCTTGCGAGCCGGTTCGTCGTCGAGACCGTCTATCCCAAGTACGTTGCGCAGCAGCGAAGTCGCCGTGTAGAACGGGACCTCGCGCGCGTGGGACTCGCAGTAGGCGGCGAACACCTCGGCCCCGCGGCTCCGCGCCACAGCACTGACCTCGCGGACGATCCGACTTTTACCGATGCCGGGCGGCCCGACCACCCCCACTACGCAACCGGTCCCTGCGATCGATTCCTCCAGGATGCCCCGTAGCGCACCCATCTCCCAGGCCCGTCCCACCAGCGTCGAATCCTGCCTCGGCACATGCCGGCGCTCCGGCGACACCGCCAGAAGTCGACACACGGACACCTGCGCACCAGCACCCTTGAACTGGACTACCACCGGCTCGCCCAGTACGGCGACGTCTTCGACCAAGCGGACGGTCGATTGGCTGAGTACCACTCCGCCCGGCGGCGCCACCGACTCCATTCGTTGCGCCAACCCGACCTGGTCGCCGATCGCGGTGTAGCTAAACGGATCGGATCCGAGGTCACCGGCGACCACCTGGCCGGAGTTCAGCCCCACCCGAAGCTCCAGGCTGACGCCGTCGGCGCGAGCCACTTCCGCCGCCAGCTGTTGTGCCTGCTGCTGGATGTCCAGTGCCGCCAGGCATGCCCGTAACGCGTGGTCCTCCAAAGCCACCGGTACACCGAACACCGCCATAACGGCATCGCCGATGAACTTCTCCACCACCCCGTCGTAGCGCCGCACCACCGCAGCACAGCGGCCGAAGAGCGCGCCCATGATCTCGCGCAACCGCTCCGCACCGACCGCCGCAGCCAGGTCCATCGAATGCACCACATCGGCGAACAACACCGTCACCTGCTTGAACTCGGCCGGTGTTGTGGCAACCGCGATCGGCGAACCGCAGGAGTGGCAGAACTGCGCGTTCACCAGTAGATCCGTGCCGCACTTACGGCACGAAGTTGACGTGCTCATCCCGACGCCACCGATCAGCGAACCTGTCCGATCGGCAAAGAATAGGCTTCTCCGCCGCTACCAGCGAGTCTTATGCCGGATTCGGGCGTTCACCCTCCTCAGCGGTACAGATGCACCGGATGGTGGGTGGACTGCTCGATCTGCATAGAGGCGGTCTCCAGCAACGCGGTGCCCAGGGCGATCAACCCCCGGGCCGCGGCGATCTCCTCGCCGACCATCGGCTGACGGGCATCCTTGGGGTGCCGATAGGCGTCACCCCGCGTGATCATGGTTTCCCCGGTGCCGAAATCCGCGCACACTGTCGCCCGTGTGTGGGTCTCGTCCTCACCGAACTCAATGTCGACATGCCAGTTGGGGTCCAGCTTTGCGTCATACATCGCAATCACCTCCGTAGTGTCTAGGGTGCTCCGCGAAATGCTCGCTGTCACGAAGGAGGTGCCGTGGACACGGTGCTGGTCACCGGCGCGTTCGGGCTAGTGGGATCGGCGACGGTCAGGCGACTGGCGGCCGACGGGCGCTCCGTAGTCGCGACCGATCTCGACACCCCCGCCAACCGCAAAGCCGCGGCCGATCTGCCGGCAGCGGTACAGGTCCACTACGCCGACCTCACCGACGCGGCGGCCGTCGACGACCTGGTCAGCAGCATCAAACCGGCGGCGATCATTCACCTGGCCGCGGTGATCCCGCCGTTCATCTACATGCACCGCGAGCTGGCACGCAAGGTCAACGTCGAGGCTACCGGGCATCTACTGGCCGCGGCAGCTCACCAGCCGGAGCCGCCCCGGTTCGTGCAGGCCTCCAGCATCGCGGTGTACGGGTCGCGAAATCCCCACACCGTCTCGGGCGTGCTGACCGCCGACACCCCGACCAATCCCGCCGATATCTACGGCGACCACAAAGTGCAGGCGGAACAACTGGTGCGCGCCTCGCCGCTGGACTGGGTGATCCTGCGGCTGGGCGGGGTGATGACCCCCGAGCCGGGCTCCTACATGAAGCTCGACAATCTGTACTTCGAGCAACTGCTCCCCTCCGACGGCAGGCTGCAGACCGTCGATGTCCGCGACGTCGCATGCGCGTTCGTCGCGGCCACCACCGCGCCCGTCGTCGGGGAGACCCTGCTGATCGGCGGCGACGACACCCACCGCCAGATCCAGTGCGGCGTCGCGCCGGCCATGGCCGCCGCGATGGGCTTGGTCAACGGCCTGCCCGTCGGGCTACCCGGTAATCCCGACCGCGACGACGACTGGTTCAACACCGACTGGATGGATTCCCGCCGCGCCCAGGACGCGCTGGGCTTCCAGCACCACTCCTGGCCGGACCTCCTGGCGGAAACGGCTGCCAAAGCCGGTGCGAAACGGTACCTGCTGCAGGTGATCGCACCGCTGGCCAAAGTCGTCCTGCGGATGCGAACCCCCTACTACCGCAGCGGCAAGAAGTTCGCCGATCCGTGGCGAACCATCGCCGACAAGTGGGGCGATCCACGCCCGTGAACTCCGACTTCACCCCCACCCAACGCCGCGCCCTGGCGGTCTTCACCGTGATCGCGCTGGCGTTCGGCGCCTTCTTCCTGCGCGGCTATTTCGTGCTGATCGTGGTAGCCGCGGTGGGCGCCTACCTGTTCACTCCGTTGTTCCGCGCCCTGGAGCGGCGGATGCCCACCGGTCTGGCGGCCACCGGCACGCTGTTGGCCGCACTGGTCGCCGTGATCGTCCCGGTCGGCCTGTCGATCTTTCTGGCCGTCGCTCAGATCACCCGCACAGCCGGCGACGTGGCGCAGTGGGTGCAGGCCACCGACCCCACCACACTGGGCGACAAGGCGCTGAAATTCGCCAACGGCCTGCTGGCACGGATTCCGTTCGTGCATGTCGAGCTGACCATGGACTGGGTGCGCGAGGCGATGGTCAATGTGGCGCAGAAGGGCGGGGAGCTGCTGTTGCACGTGCTGCAGGGTGCCGTCGGCGGGGCGGTGGGCGCAATCACCTCGGCGATCATCTTCTTGTACGTGTTCCTCGCACTGCTGACCAACCGCGAGGAACTGCAGACCCTGATCCGCCGGCTCAACCCATTGGGCGCCGAGGTCACCGACCTGTACCTGGCCAAGATGGGTTCGATGGTGCGCGGAACCGTCGGCGGGCAGTTCGTCATCGCGTTCTGCCAAGGCGTCGCCGGGGCCGCCTCGATCTATATCGCCGGGTTCCACCAGGCGTTCTTCGTCTTCGCGATCCTGCTGACCGCGCTGTCGATCATCCCGCTCGGGGGCGGCATCGTGACCATCCCGTTCGGCATCGGCATGGCACTGTTCGGCAACGTCGCCGGCGGGGTGTTCGTGGTGGCGTTCCACCTGATCGTGGTGACCAACATCGACAATTTCCTGCGCCCGATCCTGGTGCCGCGCGACGCCCGGCTCAATTCCGCGCTGATGCTGCTGGCCGTCTTCGCCGGGATCGGCATGTTCGGGTTCTGGGGCGTCGTGATCGGCCCGGTGCTGATGATCATCATCGTGACCACCATCGACGTCTACCTGGCGGTGTATCACGGTGTGCCGCTGGACAGCCCCGACGAGGAGCCCGAAGGGTCCGGGGCGCCCAAGCCGCGCCGGTGGAGCGGACTGCGGCGGGTGTTCTCGCGCTGACGCGTAGCCCTATCGCTGCGCCGGTAGCGGCGCCTGCGACTGCACGGCCGCGGCCAGCACCCGGAAATCATCGGCACTGGCCGCGCCGGTGATCGCCAGCTGCGTCGCCCCGGCCTTCGAGGTCAGGCGGGTTGTCCACACCTGCTTGCCGTCCCCCTCGTAGGCCACCCAGCGGGTGCCGTCGACGTCCTGGGCCCCGGTCGGATGCAGTCCGGGCTGAATGGACGCCACCAACGGAACCTCGTCGGCGTTGCTCTGGGTCAGGCTCACATACATCCCGTTCGGGCTGATGTAGCCCACCCGCGAGGTGACCGCCCGCAGCCGCTGGCCGGTCTCGTCAGCGCGCCCGTCGGTGATGCTTCCGCGGCCCCCGGAGTTGGGCTGCCAGCCCTCGGGCAGGTCGGGCTTGCGCACCGGGAACCCGAACGTCTGCGCGTCGGCGTTCAGGGCGGCGACGGCGTCGTAGGACGGCACCGGCCCGGCCTCCATCCGTCCCGGGCGAAACGAGCAGGTCCCGGCGATACCGGCCAGCACGATGCAGGCCACGACCACCGGCGCGATCGACCAGAACATGTCCCGCCCGTCCTGCAGCAGGCGCGGTTTGGCGGGCCTCGGGGCGGGAGGGGGCGTCGGCGGGGGCTCTGCGGTCACGCTGCCAGTATCCCAGCTCAGTGGTGCTGATCCGGCTCTGGGAGAATCAGCAACCGTGACTGCCATGACGGGACCCCCTCGACGCGAAGCTCCAGACCGCAACCTGGCCTTGGAGCTGGTGCGGGTCACCGAGGCCGGTGCCATGGCATCCGGCCGCTGGGTGGGCCGCGGCGACAAGGAGGGCGGCGACGGCGCCGCCGTCGACGCGATGCGTGAACTGGTGAACTCCGTGTCGATGCGCGGCGTGGTGGTGATCGGCGAGGGCGAGAAGGACCATGCGCCGATGCTCTACAACGGTGAAGAAGTCGGCAACGGCGACGGCCCGGACTGCGACTTCGCCGTCGATCCGGTCGATGGCACCACCCTGATGAGCAAGGGCATGCCCAACGCCATCTCGGTGCTGGCGGTGGCCGAGCGCGGCGCGATGTTCGACCCGTCGGCGGTGTTCTACATGAACAAGATCGCCGTCGGCCCCGAAGCCGCGGACGTGCTGGACATCACCAAGCCGATCGCGGACAACATCGCCGCGGTCGCCAAGGTCAAGGGCCTGACCGCCCGTGACATGACGGTGTGCATCCTGGACCGGCCGCGGCACGCGCAGCTGATCGCCGACGCACGCGCCACCGGGGCGCGAATCCGGCTGATCACCGACGGCGACGTGGCCGGCGCCATCTCGGCCTGTCGGCCCGACTCGGGCACCGACATGCTCGCCGGGATCGGCGGAACCCCGGAGGGCATCATCGCCGCCGCTGCGATCCGCTGTATGGGCGGGGCGATCCAGGCCCAACTGGCGCCTACCGATGACGCCGAGCGGCAGAAAGCCATCGACGCCGGCTACGACCTGGACGCGGTGCTGACCACCGAGGATCTGGTCTCCGGTGAGAACGTCTTCTTCTGCGCCACCGGTGTCACCGACGGCGACCTGCTCAAGGGGGTGCGCTACTACCCCGGCGGCTGCACCACCCAGTCGATCGTGATGCGTTCCAAGTCCGGCACCGTCCGGATGATCGAGGCCTACCACCGGCTGTCGAAGCTCAACGAGTACTCGGCCGTCGACTTCACCGGCGACTCCCACGCCGCCTATCCCCTGCCCTGACCGTCTACCCGAGGACTGCATAGCAATGAGCGAGATCGAATACCGCATCGAACACGACACCATGGGCGAGGTCCGGGTGCCGGTGAATGCGTTGTGGCGCGCCCAGACCCAGCGCGCGGTGGAGAACTTCCCGATCTCCGGGCGTGGCCTGGAGCGCACCCAGATCCGGGCACTGGGCCTGCTCAAGAGCGCCTGCGCGCAGGTGAACGCCGACCTGGGCCTGCTCGCCCCGGAGAAGGCCGCCGCCATCAAGGCCGCCGCCGCCGAGATCGCCGACGGTAAGCACGACGACCAGTTCCCCATCGACGTGTTCCAGACCGGCTCGGGCACCAGCTCGAACATGAACACCAACGAGGTGATCGCCTCGATCGCCGCCGCCAACGGGGTGACGGTACACCCCAATGACGACGTGAACATGTCGCAGTCGTCCAACGACACCTTCCCGACCGCCACCCACATCGCGGCCACCGAAGCCGCTGTGCGCCACCTGATTCCGTCGCTGCAGGTGCTGCATGAGGCGCTGGCCGCCAAGGCTGTCGAATGGCGCACCGTGGTGAAGTCGGGCCGCACCCACCTGATGGACGCCGTGCCGGTGACGCTGGGCCAGGAATTCTCCGGCTACGCCCGCCAGATCGAGGCCGGCATAGAACGAGTGCGCGGGTGCCTTCCCCGCCTGGGTGAACTGGCGATCGGCGGCACCGCCGTCGGCACCGGCCTGAACGCCCCGGATGGCTTCGGCGCCAAGGTGGTTGAGGTGCTGGTCGCCGAGACCGGGATTACCGAGCTGCGGACCGCGGCGAACTCGTTCGAGGCCCAGGCCGCGCGTGACGGCCTGGTCGAGGCGTCCGGTGCGCTGCGCACCATCGCGGTGTCGCTGACCAAGATCGCCAACGACGTCCGTTGGATGGGCTCGGGTCCGCTGACCGGGCTGGCCGAGATTCAGCTGCCGGACCTGCAGCCGGGCAGTTCGATCATGCCGGGCAAGGTCAATCCCGTTCTGCCCGAGGCGGTCACCCAGGTGGCGGCACAGGTTATCGGCAACGACGCGGCGATCGCCTGGGGCGGCGGCAACGGTGCCTTCGAGCTCAACGTCTACATCCCGATGATGGCCCGCAACATGCTGGAGTCCTTCACGCTGCTGAGCAACGTCTCGCGACTGTTCGCCGAGCGCTGCATCGTCGGACTGGTCGCCAACACCGAGCACCTGCGGGAGCTGGCCGAGTCCAGCCCGTCGATCGTGACGCCGCTGAACTCCGCGATCGGCTACGAGGAGGCCGCCGCGGTGGCCAAGCAAGCCCTCAAGGAGCGTAAGACCATTCGCCAGACCGTGATCGACCGCGGCCTGATCGGCGACAAGCTGTCCGAGGCCGAGCTGGACAAGCGCCTCGACGTGCTGGCGATGGCCAAGGTGAAGGACTGAGCCGCAACCGATGAACGCCGAACCCGCTGCGTCTGCGGCGGGCACCTCGGCGATCGCGAAGGTGTCGCGGCGCCTGATCCCGTTCCTGGGGCTGCTCTACTTCGTCAACTACCTCGACCGTGTCAACATCGGCTTCGCCGGGCCCAACGGGATGAACGCCGAGCTCGGCATGACAGCGACGACGTTCGGGTTCGCCTCGGGGATCTTCTTCTTCGGTTACCTGCTGCTGGAGATACCGTCCAACATCGCACTGCACCGCTTCGGCGGCCGGCGCTGGCTGGCCCGCATCATGTTGACCTGGGGAATCGTCAGCACCGCAATCGCTTTCGTTCCGAACGCGCCGACGCTGGTGGCGCTGCGGTTCCTGTTGGGGGTGGCCGAGGCCGGATTCTTCCCGGGCATCATCTTGTACCTGACGTTCTGGTTCCCGCAGCGGCAGCGGTCGCAGGCCGTGTCGCTGTTCATGGTGGCGGTGCCGGTGTCGACGGCAGTCGGCTCCACCCTGTCGTCACTGGTGATCGACTGGGGCCAAGGCATATTCGGGCTGTCCGGCTGGCGGGTGATGTTTGTGGCCGAGGGGCTGCCGGCTGTTGCGCTGGCATTCGCCTGCTGGTTCTACCTGACCGACCGTCCGGCACAGGCGCATTGGCTCAATGACAGCGAACGCCAATGGCTCCAGAGCACCTTGGCCGACGAGCAGGCGGCAGCCGATGGGCATTGGCCGCTGAGCAAGGCGCTGTCTCACCCCAGAATGCTGGCGCTGGCGTTCGTCTACTTCGGAATCGTCTACGGGCTCTACGCCGTCGGGTTCTTCCTGCCGACCATCGTCGCCGGGTTCCAGCAGCAGTACGGCCTACACCTGAGCGTCATCGGGCGCGGCCTGGTGACCGCGATTCCCTGGGCCGTAGCGGCGGTGGTCATGGTGCCCTGGGCGCGCCACGCCGACCGGACCGGCGAACGCGTCTGGCATGTGGCGATCCCGGCGATCGTCGGCGGCGTGTCTATCCCAGCGGCGTTGTACCTGGCCAATCCGTACCTGGCGATGGTCGCGATCACGCTGTCCACGTGCGCGATCATGTGCGCCATGCCGGTCTTCTGGGCGCTGCCGTCGACGTTCCTCACCGGAACAGCGGCGGCCGGCGGCATCGCCCTGATCAACTCCCTGGGCAACATCAGCGGCTTCGGCGGGCCCTACGTCACGGGCTGGCTGGCCGATCTGACCGGCAGCAACAAGGCCGGACTCTGGGTGGTCGGGGCGCTGTCCCTGGCCGCCGCGGGCGTGGTGGTCCTACTCGACATTCAGAAGGGCGGCGGGTCGTCGGGATCGATCTCGTGTGGCACGGTGGGGCACCAGGGGTCGTGATGGGCGGCGCGGTGGACCCAACGCCAGATTCAGGCGTTAACGACCCAGCTGTTCACCCTGACCACCACCAAGGCCGGCCCCGCCGCTGAACCCCAAATCAACAAGCGCGCACGTCTACGTGAGGCAACGAACCGTGCTACGCGCGCATCTTGACATGAGGCAACTTGACGACAGACTCCCCCGGGATCAGGGCGTGACGATGTTGAACCAGAACGGGAAGGTGTCCAGCAGCCCCATGAACTCGTCGAAGGCGCCCCGATTGCCGTCGATGGTGATCTTCTTGGTCGCGATGGCCTCATCCAGGCTGACGTTCTTGAGCTCGATGTCGTCGAGGGTTGCCTTGGTCAAGGTGAGGTCGGCGTCGGCGCCGGCCACCGGCTCGGGCGCGTAGTTCAGCACACCGTTCTCGACCGTCAGTCCGTATTCGGATTTCAGATCGGTGAACTTCATGTTGAGGGTGATCTTCTTGCCCGCCGCCTTCGGCCCGTTGAGGCGCACCGCGAGATAGTCGAACAACTTCTCCGGCGGCATGGCCCGGATGGTGTCCGGGCTGACGGTATCGGTGGCGGCGACGTCCGGCACTCCGTTGCGCAGTTCGTACGCCCCCTGCAGGTACTCCGCACGCCACGGGCCGGACTCGGCCTGGTAGCCGAGTTGCTCATAGCAGTCGGCCAGCAGGTTCTTGCCGGCGACGCTGTCCGGGTTGGCGAAGACGACGTGCTTGAGCACCATTGCGGCCCAACGGTAATTGCCGGAGTCGATATCGCCCTTGACCCTCTTCAACACCGCGTTCTCGCCACCCATGTACTCGATGTATTTGGTGGCGGCGTCGGCCGGTGGCAGGTCGTCCAGGTCCGAGGGATTGCCGTCATACCAGCCCATGTAGCGCTGATACACCGCACGGGAATTGTGCCTGAGCGTGCCGTAGTAGCCGCGGCCCGGCCAGAAGTCGTTCAGTTCGGGGGGCAGTGAGATCTCTTCGGCGATCTCCGAGCCGATCAGGCCCTGGTTCATCAACCGCACCGACTGGTCGTGGGTGTATTTGTACAGATCGCGCTGACGCTTGAAGTAGTCGATGATCTTGGCGTTGCCCCACATCGGCCAGTGGTGGCTCTGGAACTTCACCTCGGTCTGCGCGCCGTAGAGCCGGATGGTCTCGTCGATGAATGCCGCCCAGATCAGCGGGTTGCGCACCTGCGCGCCGCGCAGCGTGAGCAGGTTGTGCATGGTGTTGGTGGTGTTCTCCGCCATCCACATCGCTTTGAACTGCGGGAAGAACGTGTTCATCTCGGTGGGCGCCTCGGTGCCGGGCGTCATCTGGAACACCATCTCGACACCGTCGACGGTCAGTTTCGTTCCGGTCGTGGAGACGATGTCGGTCGGAATGACCAAGGTCGGCTTTCCGGTCGAGATCGTCTGCCCCAGACCGGCGTTCACCCCGCCAGCGGGATCACGGGGCAGCAGGGCACCGTACATGTAGACCGCGCGTCGCGACATCGCGTTGCCGGCGATCACGTTCTCGTCGACGACGTCCTCGACGAAGTTCACCGGCGCGATGACCTTGACCTTGCCGGAGTCGACGTCCTGCTGGGCGATGATCCCGCGCACCCCGCCGTAGTGGTCGGTGTGGGAGTGGCTGTGTACGACGGCGACGATGGGCTTCTCCCCGAGATGCTGATTCACCAGATCCAGCGCGGCCTTGGCCGTCTCGGGCGAGATCAGCGTGTCGAACACGATCCAGCCGGTGTCACCCTGGATGAAGGTGATGTTCGACAGGTCGTAGCCGCGCACCTGGTAGATGCGGTCGACGACCTTGAACAGGCCGTAGTTCATGCACAGCTGCGCGTTGCGCCACAGGCTGGGGTTGACGGTATCGGGTGCCGGCTTGTCGTCGGCGATGAACTTCTTGTAGCTCTCCAGATCCCAGACGACCTTGCCGTCGGCGTCGGTGATGGTCAGGGTGTCGGGACGGGCGACGAGATTGCGCTGGGCATCCTCGAAGTCGCCGCGGTCGTTGAACGGCAGCGAATCGCGCACCTTGTTGTTGGCGGCCTTGGTCGCCTCCGTCGCCGGCTTGACCTTGTTGTCGGTAGTTATCGAGCCACCGACTTGGTTGCCCTCACACGCCGACGTCAGCGCGGAGGCGGCCGCGGCGGTAACGCCGACGGCAGCAAATCGACCGAGAATTGCACGCCTGGTGAAATCAGTCATGCATGCAGATTCTGTCACGCTTCGTCGTCTGGGCGGCCGATATCCGTCGCGCGCGATAGACGACGACTTCCACCTACTGCGGGCGGCGGCGGGTGCCGGCGAGATCGAGGTCGCCGACGATCCCGCTCGATGAGCGTCACGCCCCGTTGTTCGGTCCCCCCGAATTCGCCCCGGGAATGTCGGTGATCGGCAAGTTCGGCATCGGCGGCGGCGACGGTGTCGCCGGCAACGACGGGATGTCCGCGGCCGGGATGTCGTGCAACTCGTTGACCGGCGGGCCGTTGTCCCGGCTGCCGTAGACGCTGCCCGGTGCGCGCGGGCCGAGCAGCTCGCTGACCGTAACCATGTGGTAGCCATTGGCTTTGAGCACCGGCAGGAACTGGTACACCAGGTCGACGGTGGATGAGTAGGTGTCGTGGAACAGCACCACCGATCCGGGCTTGATCTGGGTCATCAGCATGTAGCGGCTGGCGGCGATATCGGCGTCGTTGATCCAGTCGAATGGGATGACATCCCAGAGGACCCCGGCCAGGCCGAATTCGGCCGCCCGGGCGTTCACCGCGTCGTCGGTGAGCCCGCCGGGTGGGCGCCACAGCGTCGGCTTAACCCCTGTGGCCGAGGCGATCGCGTCGTTGGCCTTCGAGAACTGCGCGGGCACATCCCCGGCCGGGATCGTGGTCATGTTCGGGTGTTCCCAGGTGTGGCTGCCGATCTGCATCCCGGCCTCGGCGATCCGCCTCGCGGTAGCCGGGTTGTCCGCCACCTTGTTGCCGATCAGGAAGAACGTCGCGCGGGCCCCGGCATCGTTCAAGATCCCCAGCAGCCGATCGGTATACGGCGACGGGCCGTCGTCGAACGTCAGCGCCACGCACTTGACGACGGCGCAGTCCACCGGTTCGGCCAACGCCTCGTGTACATGGCTGGTGCAGGCGCCGAGCACCGCAACAGCTATCGCCACGACACCTATGCGCGCACGTTCTGCCACCCCGGCAGCCTACCGGGGGCTCAGGGCAGCGACTCTGGGTTGATCTCCTCGAGCATCTCGGTGACCAGCGCGGCGATCGGCGAACGCTCGCTGCGCAGCAGCGTGATGTGGGCGAACAGCGGGTGGCCCTTGAGCTTCTCGATGACCGCGGCGATCCCGTCGTGCCGGCCGACCCGCAGGTTGTCACGCTGGGCGACGTCGTGGGTGAGCACCACCCGCGACCCCGTGCCCAGCCGGGACAGCACGGTCAGCAGCACGTTGCGTTCCAGCGACTGGGCCTCGTCGACGATCACGAACGAGTCGTGCAGGGAGCGGCCCCGAATGTGGGTCAGCGGCAACACTTCCAGCATCCCGCGGGAGAGCACCTCTTCGAGCACCGCCGGGCTGGCCAGACCTTCGAGGGTGTCGAACACCGCCTGGGCCCACGGCCCCATCTTCTCGTTCTCGCTGCCCGGCAGGTAGCCCAGCTCCTGGCCGCCGACGGCATACAGCGGGCGGAACACCACCACCTTGCGCTGGGCGCGCCGTTCCAGCACGGCTTCCAGGCCGGCGCACAGCGCCAGGGCGGACTTGCCGGTGCCGGCCTTACCGCCGAGCGAGACGATGCCCACCGATTCGTCGAGCAACAGGTCCAGTGCCACTCGCTGCTCCGCGGAGCGCCCGCGCAGCCCGAACACCTCCCGGTCGCCGCGGACCAGCTGCACCCGCTTGGCGGCATT
Source organism: Mycobacterium zoologicum (assembly GCF_020181635.2). Taxonomy (NCBI): domain Bacteria; kingdom Bacillati; phylum Actinomycetota; class Actinomycetes; order Mycobacteriales; family Mycobacteriaceae; genus Mycobacterium; species Mycobacterium zoologicum. Next base: position 246,497 of record NZ_JAYJJS010000001.1, read on the forward strand.
GACCCGGCCCAGTGCGTGAGAGGCACCGGCGAGTAACCGGATTCCGGTGTGGCACGGCAGATCCCGTGCAGCGGTCAGGTCGATCTCACCCTCGCCGAACAGGGCGTCGATGTCGTCGACGGACGCCTCGACCTCATCCATCCCGGTCCAGCCGGAGACCACGACGTCCTGGGCGTGGTACTCGTCGGCGGCCAGGCCGAGCGCAGCGGCCTTGACCCGCAGCGGAATGTCCTTGCTCACCAACGTGACTCGTCGTCCCTCTGCGGCCAGGTTGGCGGCGCAGGTCAGGATCCGGGAGTCGTTGCTGTCGGAACGGAATCCGGTCGGCAATACGGCGGGGTCGCTGTGGTTGAGCTCGACGTGCAGCGTACCGCCCTGCGTCCCAACGGGAATGGGCTGATCGAGCCGTCCGTGCTCCAGTCGCATGTCGTCGAAGATGCGCAGCGCCTGGCGCGCGAACCAGCCCAGCTCATGGTGGTGGCGTTTGGCCTCCAACTCGCTGATCACCACCAGAGGAACCACGACTTCGTGTTCGGCGAACCGGGCACAGGCCCACGGGTCCGACAGCAACACGGAGGTGTCGAGCACGTACGTCCGGATTTCAGGCACTTCAGCGCTCCAGCGGGTGCAGGCCCGCGCGACCCCGCGCGAGCAATTCGACGGGGTGAGACAGCACCAAGACCAGGGCCGGTCTGTCGTGTTCACGACCGGTGGTGCCGCCTAGACAGCAGAGCATGTGGCTAGCCATCGAGTGCGACGGTACCCCCGCCGACGCATGCGCGCCCCGCAGGCGCGCCGGAGCAAATCAGCTGATGGCGAAGCCCTTGAGGTCGGGGTTCGCGGCCAGCCCCCACGCGCTGATCCGGTCGGAGACCACCCGTCGCAACTGGTCGGGTCCGAAGATGCCGGCCGCGGCGATCCCGGCCTGCCGGTCGGCATAGGCGTCGATCTCGGCGCCGACGACTTTGACGTCGGCGGCCCGGGCGGCGATGGCGGCCACCGTCTCCTCGGGCACGAAGTCCAGGCAGTGCGTGACCAGGTTCGCGAAGAACTCCTCGTGGCGCTCCTCGTCGGCGGCGATCCGGCCGATCAGCCCCTTGAGCACCGGCTCCTCGGTCTTGTCGGCCAGGTTGCGGCAGAACTCGGCGCAGGCGCGCTCGTAGAACGCCATGAACACCAACGTCTCGACCTGGCTGAAGTGGTCGGCGCGGTAGCCCTTCTGCACGTGCTCCATCCGGACCCGCTCGTTGGCGTTGGGGTCGATGTCGCGGGTCACCATCAGGTACTCCCGCAGCGCGATCGCGTGCAGGTGCTCCTCGGCGGTCCAGCGGCCGATCCAGCGCCCCCACTTGTCTTCGAGGATGAAGTGCTCGACAAGCTCGCGGTGGTAGCCGGCCAGGCTGTCCTTCTCGACGAGCAGGATCTCGCATGCTTCGGCGATCACCTTGGGCAGCGAGACCTGCGACGGGTCCCAATCCGTGCCGCCCAGGAAGGCGAAGTTGCGTCCCTGCTCGAACGGCACGTAGTCGTGCGCGAACCACGGGTCGACGGTGTCGATGTGCCGGACCAGGTTCGCGTCGACCACCGGCTCCAGCTCGCGGATCAGCGCATTCGCAACAGGACGTTCAGCCATGAAAGTTACTGTAACCCGAATTCACACTATCTTGTCAACTCGGGCGCGCCGGGCGTGTCAAACCCTGCCCTAAACGAGCTTCCAGTCCTCCAGGCCGTCATACAGCGGGAAGTCCTGTGCCAGCTTGGTGACCCGGGCCCGCAGCGCCGGTACGTCGGCGGCCGAACCCGCCGCCAGCGCGGTGGCGATGACGTCGGCGACCTCGGTGAACTCCGCGTCGCCGAAGCCACGGGAGGCCAGCGCCGGAGTGCCCACCCGCAGCCCCGAGGTGACCATCGGCGGCCGCGGGTCGTTCGGGACGGCGTTGCGGTTGACGGTGATGCCGACCTCGTGCAGCAGGTCCTCGGCCATCTGGCCGTCCAGCGGCGAGTCCCGCAGGTCGACCAGCACCAGGTGCACGTCGGTGCCACCGCTGACCACCGACACCCCGGCCTTGGCGACGTCGGCGGCAAGCAGCCGGTCGGCGAGGATCTTCGCGCCGGAGAGCACCCGCTGCTGACGCTCGGCGAACTCGGCCGTGCCGGCGATCTTGAGCGCGACGGCCTTGGCGGCGATCACGTGCATCAGCGGGCCGCCCTGCTGGCCCGGGAAGACCGCCGAGTTGATCTGCTTGGCGAACTCCTTCTTGCCGATGATCAGCCCGGAGCGCGGGCCGCCGAGGGTCTTGTGCACGGTGGACGAGACGACCTGGGCGTGCGGCACCGGCGAGGGGTGCAGTCCGGCGGCCACCAGCCCGGCGAAGTGCGCCATGTCCACCCACAACGTGGCGCCGACCTCGGCGGCGATCGAGGCGAACGCTTCGAAGTCCAGGATGCGCGGGTAGGCCGACCAGCCGGCGACGATCACCTTCGGCTTGAACTCCAGTGCCTGCGTGCGCACCACGTCCATGTCGATGCGGTGGCTGACCGCGTCCACGCCGTAGAAGGCGTTCTCGTAGAGCTTGCCGGAGAAGTTCAGCCGCATCCCGTGGGTCAGGTGTCCGCCGTTGGCCAGGTCCAGGCCGAGCAGCCGGTCGCCGGGCTCCATCAGCGCCTGCAGCACCGCGGCGTTGGCTTGGGCCCCGGAGTGCGGCTGCACGTTGGCGAAGTCGGCGCCGAACAGTTCCTTGGCACGGTCGCGGGCGATGTTCTCCACCACGTCGACGTGCTCGCACCCGCCGTAGTAGCGCCGGCCGGGCAGGCCCTCGGCGTATTTGTTGGTCAGCACACTGCCGTGCGCCTGCAGCACCGCCCGCGGCACGAAGTTCTCCGAGGCGATCATCTCCAGGGTGTCGCGCTGACGCCCCAGTTCCTTGCCGAGCAGCTCGGCGATGTCGGGATCGAGCTCGGCAAGCGGCGTCGACATCGTGGAAGTGGGACGGGTTTGGGGTGCGGCAGTCACGCGGGCAAGTCTATCGCCGACGGAATGAGCGGCTCGTCCAGCAGCCGACCGAACCGCTCGGTGAGGCTCACGCCCACCGGCCGGGCGTCCAGCCAGCCGCGCAGCAGCCGGTAGCCCTCCACATAGGTCGAGGTGTAGGCCCGCCACAGCGGCGAGGACAGGAACCGCATGCTCTGCCGGGCCCGGTCGTCGGTGACCAGCAGCCAGCGGCGAAGATACGCGGCCACCTCGTCGGTGTCGCGGTGCTCGTCGTGCAACATCAGTGCCGCGTCCTGGCGCACATCGGCCAGCTCGGCGGCCGCCGCGGACACCGCTTCGGCCCGTTCGCCGTCGAACCGCAGTCCCAGATCGGCGTAGATCTCCGCCGCCCACGCACCCCACCCCGGGCCGACCGCGGCATACAGCGCCAGGTCGGCCAGGCCCTCGGCCATCAGGCACTGCGGGGTGTTGACCAGGAAGATGGTCTGCTCGGCCTGACCGAGCCGCGCCACCAGCCCGGCCTCCTTGCGGCAGTGCTCGGTGTGATGCCCCGGGTAGGACTCGTGGCCGACCAGCCGCGGCAGGTTGGACATCAGCTGCTTGAGGTCGGCGTTGACGGCCACCGTGGATTGATAGTCGCCGCGGTAGTAGTTGAATCCCGACCACGGCTTGTCGGTGACCACCTCGTAGGTGATGGTCTCGGTGTCGGGCAGCGGGAAGTGCTCGCGGACCCGGTCGCGCAGCGCCGAGGAGAACGCGTGGATGCACGCCTCCAGCCGCTCCGGCGGAATCTCGTCCGCCTGACGGTGTGCGGCCATCCGGTCGGCCAGCGGACCCGTTCCGCCCAGGGCTTCGTCGAGCCGGGCGTGCGCGGCCCGGTAACGGTCGGGGTCGCCCTTGACGATGGTCGCCACGTCGAAGTAGTCGCTGACCTCCTCGACGAATCCGACCTGCTGCCCGGCGAACTTGCGCCCGGCGCATGCCAGGGCCCGCAGGTGCGCCCGCAGATAGTCCGCCCGCGCCTGGTCGAGACCGCCGGGCAGTGCCGCTCCCAGCCGCTCGGCCTGGCGGGCCAGTTCGGCCGGGTCGGGTACCGGTTCGTTCTCGACGAGGCGTTGCAGCGCCGGATCTCCGGTGAACGCGTCGACGTAACCCGGCTCGATCCGGTCGAAGCGCAGACCGAGCAGCAGGTATTCACGGATCAAGACGTCGGGCTCCATACCCGATCAGGCTAACGGTCGAGGCGGCTGCAAGACTGTACGGTCATGCGGCGGCTGAGTGAGCCGAGTCCCTACGTGGAGTTCGACCGACGGCAATGGCGGACGCTGCGTATGTCGACGCCGATGCCCCTGAGCGCCGACGAGGTCGTCGCGCTGCGCGGCCTCGGCGAGCAGGTCGACCTGCTCGAGGTCGAAGAGGTCTACCTGCCGCTGGCCCGTCTGTTGCACCTGCAGGTCGCCGCCCGCCAGCAGCTGTTCGCCGCCACCGCGGAGTTCCTCGGCGAGAACGATCTGAGCCCCGACCGGCCGGTGCCGTTCATCATCGGCGTGGCCGGCAGCGTGGCCGTCGGCAAGTCGACGACAGCTCGTGTGCTGCAGGCCCTGCTGGCCCGCTGGGGCCACCATCCGCGGGTGGATCTGGTCACCACCGACGGGTTCCTGTACCCCAACCACGAGTTGGAACGCCGTAACCTGATGCACCGCAAGGGTTTTCCCGACAGCTACAACCGTCGCGCCCTGATGCGCTTCGTGACGTCGGTGAAGTCCGGCGCCGACATGGTGTGTGCGCCGGTGTACTCGCACCTGAGCTACGACATCGTCCCCGGCGCCAAGCAGGTGGTCCGCCACCCCGACATCCTGATCCTCGAGGGCCTCAACGTGCTGCAGACCGGGCCGACGCTGATGATCTCGGACCTGTTCGACTTCTCGCTCTACGTCGACGCCCGGGTGGAGGACATCGAGCACTGGTACGTCTCGCGGTTCCTGGCGATGCGCTCCACCTCGTTCGCCAACCCCGACTCGCACTTCCACCACTATGCGGCGCTGAATGACCAGCAGGCGGTGGCAGCCGCGCGTGACATCTGGCGTTCCATCAACCGGCCGAACCTGATCGAGAACATCCTGCCGACCCGGCCGCGGGCCACCCTGGTGCTGCGCAAGGACGCCGATCACTCCATCAACCGGCTGCGGCTGCGCAAGCTCTGACTTACGGCAGAGTAGCGGTTCCCGGCTGTGGCTGTCCTGGCTGCTGCCCCGGCTGCTGCTCGGGCTGGCCCTGCGCGGGCGGCTCGTTCGGCGGCGGGGGCTCGTTCGGCGGCGGGGGCTCGTTCGGCGGCGGAGGCTCGGCCGGCGGCGGTTCCTGCCCCGGCGGCGGCTCCTGCCCCGGCGGCGGAGTCTGCGGCGGCAGTGGCGGGATCACCTCGTTGGTCGGCGTCGGCTCCACCGGCACGGGTGTGGGTGTCGGCGTCGCGGCCAACGTGTCCGGGCACATCTCCTTCTGCGCGGCGTCCACCACCACCTTGGTGATCCCGTCGGCGACCTTCGTGCCGAACCGATCCCGGGCGGGACGGCCGCGCCGCAGGTTCTGGCAGATGTACCCGCCGAACTGCACCGCGCCCGCCGGCGTCGACAGCCCCGGGCTGTTCTGGTACTTGAAGCCGTGGGACTCGAGGTAGCTCAGGTAGCTCTTGTCGTCGGCCTGCGCCGGCGCTTCGGCGAACATCAGGGTCACGGGAATCAGCGTCATCGCCGCCAGCCGCCACATCATGGCCCAAACTGTAATTGGTGGCGGCCGCGGCGACACGCTGAGCGACCCGCGATCAGCTCAGCCGACGCAGTCCGCGGAACTGCATCCACGCGAAGAACGCCGTGTAGACGGCACTGCCCAGCGTCGCCGCGATCCCGATTCCGGTGAGCGGAAACACACCCGCCTCCACCACCGCAACGGCGGCCACCGTGCACACCAGGTTCGCGGCGATCACACCGATCCCGGCCCGGCGCACCTCCGGAAGCGCGGACAGGAAGTACACCACCGCTCCGTAGAGGACGCAGAACGCGGCCAGGGCGTATTCGTGGGCCGGAGTCAGGCCCTCGATGGCCGCCATCGGGCGGGCGGCGATCACACCGGCCAAACCGATGATTCCGGTGATGACGGCGTCGGCGCGCAGGGCGAAGCGCAGCAGTGAGTCGGTCGCGTCGAACAGGATCGGCGTGGTTATTGCGGTCATGATCAAGCTCCTTGTCCAGGGTCTTCTACTGACACCCCCGACGTTGCTCACAACCCGCTGCCACATCGACGCACGGCACTGCCAAGCGCTGCCAATCGCAGGTCAGAGGCCTGGCGACACCTCGACCCGGCCGCGCAGATCGGCGGCGATCACCCGGGCCCCGGCGTTCTGCCAGTTGTGCAGGGAGCGCTGCGGCACCTCGGTGACCAGCCACTGCCAGGCCTGGCGGGCGGTGGGATCGAGTCCGGCGGCGGTGGCGTTCTGTGCGTAGGCCCGCACCCCCACCACGTACGGGAAGTACAGCGCGTTGTAGTGCCGCCACTGCTCGGTGGTACCGAACTCGCCGCAGTCACGCGGTTTGAGCGCCGAGATCCGGTCGGCCAGCAACGCCTTGAGTTCGTTGGCGCGCTCCAGCGGAGCATCGGGGGCGCCGCGGGCCGCCAGTCGTTCGTCGATCACCGGCAGCGCGGTCAGCGGGCTGGCGACCAGTTTCGACAGATCCCCGTAGTGGCCCAGCGCCCGCCGGGTGAGCCGGACGAAGGCGTCCTCGTCGAGGTCGTCGAGCGGGCCGCTCGAGCGCAGCGCCAGCGCCGCCTCGGTCTCGCGCAGCGCGGCACGGTCGGCGCGCAGCTCCGGGGACCGCCAGAACGCCAGCCGATCGAAGATCCCGGCCAGCCGGTCGATGAACACCTGCGCCTCGATGGCCACCGCGATCATGGTGAACATCAGCACCGTCAGCACGACCTGGGTGCCGGTGTCGCCGCGGGTCAGCACCAACGCGAGCAGGACCTGGCCGCCCAGCAGCGTCGTCATCGCGCCGGAGGCCAGAAACGAGCGCAGCATGTCCAGGCGCAGCGCCTGGCCCTCGTCGAAGGCATCCCACAGCGCCACCGCCAGCCCCAGCAGCAGCACGTCGAAACCGGTGGCGGCCAACGCGATCCCGCTGGGCACCACCCCGAGCGGGATGATCAGGATCGCGTTGGCCAACGCGAAGAACAACGTCGCGACGACCACCACCCCGAGCACCGAACCGGGCTGCGCCGGCCGGATCAGCGCCTTGACCATCGCCCCGACCGTGGACGCCGAGATCACCGCGAACAGCAGCCAGTGCCCGGCCCGCAGTGGTCCATCGACGCTGCCGGCCCAGGCCGCACCGGTCAGCGCCACCGCGGCCACCGCGCCGATCAGCAGCGTCTCACGCCCCCGGCCGCCCCAACGGTCGCAGGGCCGGCCCAACTCCAGCAGCACCGCGAACCAGGCCACCCCGGGCACCACGGCCAGGTAGATCTCCAGCTTGCCGAGTAGCTCCGGCTGCCACACCGCCCGCACCGCGTCGGCGGCGACCACGGCCGCGAAGCCGCACAGCCCGACGGCGGCCAGCACCAGCACCGGCTTGCGGGGGTCCCGGGCCAGCAGGTAGGTCCCGAGCCACCAGCTCAGGGTGAACACCAGGCCCGACAGCACGATCACCGCTACCGCCCGAATCGCCGATGTCGAACGCTGTAGTCGCGCAGCGCGCGCAGGAAGTCGACCCGGCGGAACGCCGGCCAGTGCGCCTCGGTGAACCACATCTCCGAATAGGCGCTCTGCCACAGCAGGAAGCCGGACAGCCGCTGCTCGCCGGAGGTGCGGATCACCAGATCGGGATCGGGCTGACCGGAGGTGTAGAGGTTCTCCGAAATGCCCTCGACGGTCACGGCTTCGACCAGTTCCTCGGCGGTGGCGCCGTTGGCCAGTTCCTTGCCGAGCAGGCCGCGCACGGCGTCGACGATCTCCTGCCGGCCGCCGTAGCCGACGGCGACGTTGACGTGAAACTCACCCGTGCGAGCTGTGCCCTCTACCGCGGCGCGCAACCGTTGGGCAGCCTCGGCGCCGATCAGTTCCAGGTCCCCGACGGTGCGCACGCTCCAGCGGTTGGCCGGTGCGCAGATCTCCTCCACCACATCGGTGATGATCTCGATGAGCGCGGCGAGCTCTTCGCGGTCGCGTTGCAGGTTCTCGGTGGACAGCAGATAGACGGTGGCCATCTCGATGCCGGCGTCGGCGCACCACCGCAGCATCTCGGCGATCTTGGCAGCGCCCATCCGGTAGCCGTAGCTGACGTCGTCGTAGCCGGCGTCGCGGGCCCAGCGCCGGTTGCCGTCGCACAGCACGGCGATATGGCGCGGCAGCGCCGATCGGGAGGCCGCCAGGCCCTGCCGTAGCCGCAATTCGTAGAGCCGGTACAGCGGCTCTTTCAGGCGCGCCGGGATGATCGCCACAAAAACCCAGACTACTGTGATCGGGAGAAGTTGCCGCCAATCGCATCCGGGAATCCGCTTGGGGAAGGTCCATGAGCACCCACGCCGACATCATCGCCGAGCCCAACCCTGAGCTGCCCGACTTCGCTGCGGGGCCGGTGAAACCGAGAGCCCGCGGGTGGATTCACCTGGTCTCGGCGATCGTGGCGGTCATCGCCGGGATCACCCTGATCGCGGTGACCTGGCCGCTGGCCGGCCTCGAAGCCGGATTGGCGACGCTGGCCTACACCATCTCGGTGGTCGGCATGTTCGCCGTCAGCGCAACGTATCACCGGGTGACCTGGAAATCGGTGGCCACCCGGATCCGGATGAAGCGCCTCGATCACGCGATGATCTTCATCTTCATCGCCGGCACCTACACCCCGTTCGCACTGCTGGCGATGGATCACGGCCGCCAGGAACGGCTGGTGATGATGATCGTGTGGGGCGGCGCACTGGCCGGGGTGGTGCTCAAGTTGTGCTGGCCGACCGCCCCGAAATGGGTGGGGGTGCCGCTCTACCTGCTGCTGGGCTGGGTGTCGGCGTTCTTCATCGCCACGATCATGCACAACGCCGGGGTGGCGGCCATGGTGCTGCTGACCGTCGGCGGCGCGCTCTACAGCATCGGGGCGATCATGTACGCGCTGAAGTGGCCGAACCCGTGGCCGGCCACGTTCGGCTACCACGAGTTCTTCCACGCCTGCACCGCGGTGGCGGCGGTCTGTCAGTACATCGCGATCTGGTTCGCGGCGCTGTATTAACGGCTCACGCCACGCCAGTGCAGGACTTCCAGCGCGACCGCGATGTGCACGCCGCCCTTCTCCAATGACTGCGGCAACAACTCGTTGGCGCGGGCGATCCTGCGCAGCACCGTGTTTCGATGGGTGTACAGCAGCTCGGCCGTTCGCGCGGCGTTGCACTGCTCGTAGATGAAGGTCAGGACGGTGCGCTGCAGTTCGGCGTCGGCAGACTCGAAGTCCCCGAGCGTCTGTGTGATGAAGCGGTCCGCTTCGTCCGTGTTCGCGGTGACCAGCGCGATGAGGTAGATGTCGGTGAACTTGGCGAGCCGCTGCGGTGAGCCCAGTCGCGCCATCATGCGCTGGGTGGTGATCGCGTCGAGATGGCTGCTGCGAAACCCCTCGATACCCGCCGCCGTCGGCCCGATGGCCATCCGCACACCTGACCGCTGACCCAGTTCGACGGCAATGTCGCCGAGGTCCGGGGCGTCGACTCCGGGCAGCCATACCCAACGGGTCCGGGCATCGGCCAGCACCGACAACGCCCGCCCTTCGGTGTTGCCCATCAACATTTCGGCGGCGCGATCCAGATCGGACAGATTGACGTTGGATTCGTCGCCCCAGATCACCACCGCGGTGTGGCTCCCCCCGAGTTGGTACCCGAGGCGATCCTCGATGTGCCGCTGGCTGATCGGTGCACCATCGATGACCAGCGCGACGGTCTGCCGTCGCTGGGCGTGTGTTCCGCGGGTCAGGTCATTGCGCTCGATTCGGATCTGGCGACAGACCGCACCGACCGTCTCGTCGATGAAGCCCGCCAGCGAGCGAGCCGACACATCGAGTAGCTCGCGCAGTTCGTCCGGGTCGGACGTCAATTCACATGCGAGTTGCAGCCAGGACTTCCATGTCACATTGTGCGCGACCCGGTAGCCGTCGACGATCGCCGCTTCATCCAACCCGTGACGAACCAGATCACGTGCGGCGGTGAGTGATTCGTCATCGAGGTTGGGCGCTACCGGCGTTGCGGGGTGAGCGACGTTCGCTGCCAGCCAGTGCAGCAGGTTCGAGCGAAGGCTTTGGCGGACCGCCTCGACGATCACCGGATCATCGGCGATGGTGCGCACATAGTCCGAAGCGAGTGTTGCCCGGTGAAGTTCACCCAGCCACGGTTCGAGACCGCTCACGCCCAGCTGGGCGCCTTGGCGCATCAGCTCGCAGACCCGGTCGGATGGCCGCTCCCAGTTCACCGGCGGAGCGTATCCGACAATGGTGCATAGTGCACTAGTGACGCCGGATTTTGGATGGGAAATCGGTGCATCTGCCACTTGTATCACCGGATTGCTTCAAGCCAGCATTAGCGGGAATCAGCCGATCTATCAGCACCTGGAGCAAGATGACACACCAGCAGTCCGCCTCGAAAGTCACCCGTCCGGCGTCGCCGGGACGCGCTCGTGCGGCGGCCACGGCGGCCGGCGCGCTGGTGGTCGCCTTGACGGCGTCCCCCGCGGCGTCAGCGACGCCGCCGGCGGTCAAGGCGCCGTCGATCCTGCTGACGACGGGATCAACGAGCCCGTTCCAGGCCCTGCTGGACCAGATCGTCGCGGGGCAGAACACCGTCATCGCCACGAACAGCCAGTACCCGTTCGTCACCGATTTCGACAAGACCCTGCTGCCCGGGTACGCGCAGATGTCGGCGATGAACCAGCTGGTCCTCGGACTCTCGCAGTACAACCTCGACCACAGCTACTCGCAGAACTCCACGTCGGTGATCCCCTATCAGTGGAACGCCCCGGGCGCCGAGCCCTACAACTTCTTGAACAGCCCGAACCCGGACGAGCAGTACCACCTGCTGCCCGTCGGGGACAAGACCGAGGTGGTCACCGTGCACCCCGGACCGGGCACCGAGGAAGTGACCTTCACGATGATGACCGGCAACGGCATGACCAAGGAGACCGACTGGCACTCGGTCACCGCCTTCAACCTGTCGGAGTTCCACGCCAACCCCGACGGCAGCTACACCATCTACGTGGGCCCCGACGCGCCCACCGGCGCCAACTGGATCGACACCGACGGCTACGGCTCGGTGCTGATCCGCGACACCCTCGGTGACTGGGGTCTGCCGCACACCGCGGTCTCGGTCGCGCTGGAGGACCAGCCCGCGTTCACGTTGCCGGTGCTCTCCGATGACGACATCTCCGCGCTGCTGGGCCAGGCCGGCGACAACCTGGTGGACAACAACTCCAGCTTCACCCTGCTGGGCCTGCAGTACGTCTTCGACACCATCCCGATGGATTCGGTGAAGCCCTGGGCCACGACCACCAACGCCATCCCGGGCGGGCCGCTGCTGCCCGGTCAGATCACCAGCTTCGTGCACTTCCAGGTCTCGGACGGCGAGGCGATGGTCGTCAAGGTGCCCAACATCGACGCCACCTACACCGGCGCCCAGATCGCCAACGCCTGGACGGGCACCTCGGCGTACGCGACCGTCACCGGCAGCCTCAACAACACCCAGGCGTTCCACGACTCCGACGGCTACACCTACTACGTGCTGAGCGACCAGAACCCGGGTGTCGCCAACTGGATCAACACCTCCGGCCTGCAGGACGGGCTGCTTGCGCTGCGCATCCAGGGCCTCAACGGTGACATCCCGGCCAATGCGCAGATCCTCGGAACCGTGCCGGTCGGCGAGGTCGGCACCCTGCTGCCGTCGGACTACCCGACCGTCAGCGCCGCCGAGTACGCCGCGGAGATCCAGCAGCGGATCTTCCAGTACGACTACGCCATGGACCAGACGCACAACCCCATCGGCTGGGTGACGACCAACCTGGAGTTCGATCAGATCAAGGCCGCGGTCGGCGACGAGCAGTTCGAGAAGATCTTCGGTGGCCAGCAGGACGTGCCCTCGGTGCTGGACCGGATGACGGACGCTACGTGGATGCCCAACCTGGGCAGCGTCATCAACGCCTTCATGGCCGACCCGAGCGGTGCCACGGCGGCGCTCGTCGAGAACCTGCCCTTGGCGCTCAAGGACATCGAGCTGCCCATGGTGCTGGCGGCCCTGCGGCTGGAGATGGGCCTCCCCGACGCCTTCACTCAGATGTGGACCGACCCGGCCACCAGCATCACCGCGGGCTTCCTCAACGCGCGCGACGACCTGGCGACCTCGATCCTGAATTCCGACGGCCACCCGGCGCTCACCGCCGGTGATTTCACCTCCGTCAGTGACCAGATGACCGAGCTCTACCAGGCCGCGCAGCAGATGCTGTCAGCCGGCATGAGCTACCTGTTCGACGGCGGCGTCGCATGACCGGGGTGAGCCGAACCGCTTACGGTTCGCTGGCCGGCGGTGGACTCAATTGGCACAGTTTGCCTTTGAAGCTGTTCGCCGGTGGCAACGCGAAATCCTGGAACCCCGCCGACATCGACTTCTCCCGCGATCGGCAGGATTGGGAGTCGCTGTCGGAGCGGGAGCGTGACCTCGCCACCCGACTCTGCGCGATCTTCATCGCCGGCGAGGAAGCCGTCACCAGCGATATCCAGCCGTTCATGGCGGCGATGCGCGCCGAAGGCAGGCTCGGTGACGAGATGTATCTGACCCAGTTCGCATTCGAGGAGGCCAAGCACGTTCAAGTGTTCCGGCTGTGGCTCGACGCGGTCGGGATCACCGAAGATCTGCAGAGCCTGCTGGACCCGATGCCGTCGTACTTGCGGATCTTCAACACCGAACTGCCGCAATCACTGAACGCGCTGCTGGCCGACCCGTCGCCGGCCGCGCAGATCCGGGCCTCGGTGACCTACAACCACGTGGTCGAAGGCACCTTGGCGCTCACCGGCTACCAGGCCTGGAAGCGGGTCTGCGCCCACCGCGGCATCCTGCCCGGAATGATGGAGCTGATCGGCCACATCGGCGACGACGAGCGCCGGCACATGGCGTGGGGCACCTTCACCTGCCGGCGCCACGTGGCCGCCGACGACGCCAACTGGGCGGTGTTCGAGGCGCGCCTGAACGAGCTGGTGCCGGTGGCGGTGCGCGTCGTCGACGAGGTCTTCGGGCTCTACGGCGACGACGTCCCGTTCGGGCTGACCACGGCAGAGTTCGCCGGCTACGCGATGGACAAGGGAATGCGCCGCCTGGGCACCATCGAAAGCGCCCGCGGGCGTCCGCTGGAAGAGATCGACGTGGACTACACGCCGCTGGCGCTGGAGGACCGCTTCGCCGACGAGGACGCCAAAGTGCTGGCTACAGCTGGGTGATGTTCTCCGCCGACCAGTAGGCCTTCATCCCCGCGATCTTGCCGTCGCCGTCGAACACCATCACGTCGATCGGTTCGATGCGCATCCGGTGGTCGCCATTGGTGATGGTCAGCGCGAAATGGAACGCCGCCTCGTTGCCGGCGACCCGCAGCGTCACCAACTCGGCCTTGCGGTCCAGCCCGGTGATGGCCGAGTAGAAGTTGCGGATGGCCTGGTGGCCGATGTGCACCTCACCGCCGACCGGGTCCTCCAGGGTGGCGTCGGTGGCATACAGCCCGACCAGCGCGTCGGCGTCGCCGCCGCCCACCAGCTCGATGTAGCGGTGGACGGTCTCGGTGATGGCCTGGGCTCGCTCGGGTGCGCTCGTCATGTGGCGCAGGTTACACGGAAGACCGCATCGCGGGCACTTCAAGGGCCGCTGCCAACTCGGCCGTGCCGGTCACCGGCAGGTCGCACACGGTGCCCCGGCAGACGTAGGCGGCGTCGGCGCCGCCCACGCGGTCGCGCCCGATCAGCAGCTCCGAGGAGCCGGCCGCGCCGCCGACGACGATCGCCCCGCCGGGCGCCAGTTGCCGGGCCTGCGTCAGCAGGGTCGAGTCGGGGCGCTCGCAGGCCACCGCCACCTGCAGCGGCCCCCGCACGTAGGTCTCGGCGACCGCCAGCCAGTGCCCAGCCGCCCGGGGCGAGCGGGCCAGCAGCCCTGAATGCGCCGCCAACGCCTGCTCCGCCGCCTGTCGGTAGCGTTCGCCCCGCGGCGCATCGGCCAGATGCGCGGCGGTCAGCAGCGCCTCGGTGATCAGCGCCGCCCCCGACGGGGTGGCACCATCGGCCGGTTCGGCGGGGCGCATCACCAGCGCCTCGGCGTCATCGGCGCTGTCGAACCAGCGGCCGGGATGCGCCGGGTCGGCGAAGTGCTCCAGGGCGGTGTCCAGCAGGCCGGTGGCGGCTTGCAGGGTCTGCGGGTCGCCGGTGAGCTGATGGACGCTGAGCAGGCCGGTGGCCAGCGCGCCGTAGTCCTCCAGGATGGCCGCGCTGTCGCCGACGCGGCCGCCCAGGCTGGCCCGGCGCAGCCGACCGTCCACCAGGTGCAGGTCGACCACCGCCGTTGCGCAGCCCTGCGCCGCACCGAGAAGGCTCCAATCCCCCAGCGCCACAGCGGCTTCGGTCAGGGCGGTGATCGCCATCCCGTTCCAGGCGGTGACGACTTTGTCGTCGCGGGCGGGCTGGGGCCGGCTGCGTCGGGCGACCAGCAACCGCTGCCTGATCCGCTCGAATCGCTGTTGATCGGACGGGTCGACCGGCAGTTGCAGGACAGAGGCACCCGCTTCAAAAGTGCCACCTGGGGTGACCCCGAAAACGTCTGCCGCCCAAGCGCCGTCGTCCTCGCCCAGCAGATCCTGCAACTGCTGGCGGGTCCAGACATAGGTCAAGCCCTCCCGGCCGTCGGCGTCGGCGTCCAGCGACGAGACGAACATGCCGCCGTCGCAGAGGTCATCGAGCAGAAACCGCGCGGTCTGGTCGGCGATGCGGATCGCCAGCGGATCACCGGTGCGGCGGGCCCAGTGCGCATAGCCCCGCAGCAGCAAGGCGTTGTCATACAGCATCTTCTCGAAATGCGGTACCACCCAGGCAGTGTCGACACTGTAGCGGGCGAATCCACCGGCCAGCTGATCGTAGATTCCGCCCCGGGCCATCGCCCGCCCGACGCGGGCCACCGCGTCCAGCGCGCCGCCGCCGGTGCGTTCGTGGTGTCGCAGCAGGGTTTCCAGCAGCGCCGACGGCGGGAACTTCGGCGCACCGCCGAAACCGCCGTGCTCGAGGTCCTGATCCGCCAGCACCGCCGCCACCGCGGCGTCGCACAGCGCAGTGTCCACCGGCACCCCGTCCCCGAGCACGCCGGTGGCCATCGAGCGCAACTCGTCGGCGATGTGCTGCGAGGTGTCCAGCACTTCGTCACGACGCTCCCGCCAGGTCTTGGTCACCGCCGAAAGCAGTTCCAGGAAAGCGGGTTTCGGGTAGTAAGTGCCACAGAAGAACGGCCGGCCGTCGGGAGTCAGGAAGCAGGTCATCGGCCAGCCGCCGCGGCCGGTGAGCGCGATGGTGGCGTTCATGTAGATCGCGTCGATGTCCGGGCGTTCCTCGCGGTCGACCTTGATACACACGAAATCGGCGTTCATCGCTTCGGCGACCTCGGGGTCCTCGAAAGATCCGTGGCCCATGACATGGCACCAGTGACAGGCTGCGTAACCGACCGAGAGCAGGATCGGCACGTCGCGCCGCGCGGCTTCGGCCAGCGCCTGCGGTGTCCACTCCTGCCAGTCCACCGGGTTGTCGGCATGCTGACGCAGATACGGACTGGTGGACTGTGCAAGGCGGTTGACCACACCACCTACGTTAATCCAGGTGCGGACGGCCTATTCAGCCTTGCGCTTTGTCGCCCTCACCGACGGTCCCGTCGTCGGCGGCCTGGTCGGCGGCCGGGTCCTCGCGGTCGAACGACTCCGGCAGCTTCTTGAGCTGTGTGTTCATCGACCGCACCAACCCGAAGGTGCCCAACAGCAGCAACACGATCACCAACAGTCCCAACGGACTGGCCTTGCCGAAGTCCGGCCCGGTGTTGCGGGGCACGTCGTCGGCCAACAGCAACAGCGTGGTCAGTGCAGCGTGAGTCATCAGTTGTCCTCGATCCCGGCGAACAGGTCGGTCTCGGGCAGGCTAACCGGCACCCGGGACCGGGCCAGCTCGAATTCCTCGGTGGGCCACAGTCGTTGCTGCCATTCGATCGGGGCGGCGAAGAAATCACCGTTCGGATCGATCTGAGTGGCGTGCGCGCGCAGCGCGTCGTCGCGCTGGGAGAAGTAGGCGGAGCACTCGATGCGGCTGGTCACCCGGTCGGCGAACACGTCATGGTCGGGCTGCCAATGCTTCAGCCACCTGGCGAACGGGCCGACCTCGCCGCGCTTGGCGAATTCGTCCTGCAGCATCTGCATTCGTTGCCGCAGGAATCCGTGGTTGTAGTACAGCTTGGCGACCGGCCACGCCTCACCGGCCTCCGGGAAGCGGCGGTAGTCACCGGCGGCCTCGAAGGCTGCCACCGAAACCTGGTGGCAGCGAATGTGATCGGGGTGCGGGTATCCGCCGTTCTCGTCGTAGGTGGTCATCACGTGCGGGCGGAACTCCCGGATCACGCGCACCAGGGCCTCGGTGGGCACCTCCAGTGGCTCCAGCGCGAAGCAGCCATCCGGCAACGGGGGCAGCGGGTCCCCCTGGGGCAGCCCGGAGTCGACGAACCCCAGCCAGTGATGTTCGACGCCGAGGATCTCGGCGGCCTTGGCCATCTCGCCGCGACGAACCTCGGCGATGCGCCCGTGCACGTCCGGCAGGTCCATCGCCGGGTTGAGGATGTCGCCGCGCTCCCCGCCGGTCAGCGTCACCACCATCACCCGGTGCCCGGCGTCGGCGTAGCGGGCCAGGGTCGCGGCCCCCTTGCTGGACTCGTCGTCGGGGTGGGCGTGCACCGCCATCAACCGCAGTCCGCTCATCTGCACGTTCCCCTATTGCCCCTATAGTTCTGGTTGGTTTCCGGCCCCCATCGTTCCACCACGCGCGGCGGGCGCGGCAACCGATCCCGACGACCATGGGGCGCACCGCACGATGACCGACTCCACGACCGACCCGACGCCGGCCCGTTACGGGGATTCCCGAGGCAGTGCCCTGCCCCGGCGGCTGCTGGCGATCACCCTCGGCGTGCTGGCGGTCGCGACCGCTGCCGCGCTGGCCGTGCTGGGCTACCAGCGGCTGACCGCCGCCGAGGTCAAGGGCGACATGTACGGCTACCGGGTGCTCGACGACCACACGGTGTCGGTGACGATCAACGTGACCAGGACCGATCCGTCACGCCCGGTGGACTGCATCGTGCGGGTCCGGGCGGCCGACGGCAGCGAGGCCGGCCGGCGTGAGCTGCTGATCGGGCCGTCGGAGTCGGCGACCGTCCAGGTGACGACGACCGTCGCGTCGTCCCAGCCCCCGGTCATGGGCGATGTCTACGGTTGCGGGACCGATGTACCAGGTTATTTACAGTCACCCTGACGGTGCGGTGGTACCGTGTACCGATACACGGTTCCGGATGGGACCGTGTATTGCTGCATTAACGACTGCATTATTTACAAGCGTCGACCCCCGCTGACTGAGATCGCCGGGTCCGACGACACGAGGAGCACAGTGAGATGACGGACACCCAGGTGACCTGGTTGACGCAGGAGTCACACGACCGGCTCAAGGCCGAACTCGACCAGCTGATCGCAAACCGTCCGGTGATCGCCGCGGAGATCAACGACCGCCGCGAAGAAGGCGACCTGCGGGAGAACGGCGGCTATCACGCCGCACGCGAGGAGCAGGGCCAGCAGGAGGCCCGCATCCGGCAACTACAGGAGCTGCTGAACAACGCCAAGGTCGGCGAGGCCCCGACGCAGTCCGGGGTGGCCCTGCCGGGTTCTGTGGTCAAGGTCTTCTACGACGGCGACAAATCGGACACCGAGACCTTCCTGATCGCCACCCGCCAGGAAGGCATCAGCGAAGACAAGCTCGAGGTGTACTCACCGAACTCGCCGCTGGGCCACGCCCTGCTCGGCGCCAAGGTGGACGAGGAGCGCAGCTACACGGTGCCCAGCGGCAAGACCGTCAAGGTGACCCTGGTCAGCGCGGAGCCCTATCACTCCTGAGCTTGACTCAGCGCCTGCTCCAGATCGGCGAGCAGGTCCCCGATGTCCTCGATACCGACCGACAGCCGCACCAGGTCGTCGGGGACTTCCAGTTGTGAGCCGGCCGTCGACGCGTGCGTCATGGCGCCTGGGTGTTCGATCAGCGACTCGACCCCGCCCAGCGACTCGGCCAGGATGAAGATCCGGGTCGCCGCGCAGAGTTGTTGTGCCGCGGCCCGACCGCCGCGCATGCGCACCGACACCATGCCACCGAAGCCGCTCATCTGTGCCGCGGCGACGTCGTGTCCGGCGTGCCCGGGCAGACCCGGGTAGAGCACGCTGGCCACCGCGGGGTGCCCGTTGAGGAAATCGGCGACCGCCGCGGCGTTTTCGCTGTGCCGCTGCATCCGCAGCACCAGCGTCTTGAGGCCCCGCATGGTCAGATAGGCGTCGAAGGGACCCGGGACGGCGCCGGCCCCGTTCTGCAGGAACGCGAAGGCGGCGTCGAGTTCCTCGTCGTCGGTGACCAATGCGCCACCCACCACATCGGAGTGCCCGCCGATGTATTTGGTGGTCGAGTGCAGCACCACGTCGGCACCCAGGGTCAGTGGCTGCTGCAGGGCGGGTGAGGCGAAAGTGTTGTCCACCAATATCTTTACGTCTTTTTCGTGCCCGATGGCTGCTATGCCTGCGATGTCGGCGATCGACAGCAGCGGGTTGGTGGGGGTCTCCACCCAGATCAGCCGGGTGGTGTCGGTGAGCGCGGCGCGCACCGCGGCCAGATCCGACAGCGGCACCGGCGTGTGCGTCACACCCCAGTGGGCGAACACCTTGTCGATCAGCCGGAAGGTGCCGCCGTAGGCGTCGTCCGGGATGATCAGGTGATCACCCGGACGCAGCATCGCCCGCAGCGCACAGTCGGTGGCGGCCATCCCGGAGGAGAACGCCCGCCCGTAACGGCCCCGTTCGACCGCGGCCAGGGCGGCTTCCAGGGCGGCGCGGGTCGGGTTGCCGGTGCGGGCGTACTCGAAGCCGCTGCGCAGTCCGCCGACGCCGTCCTGGGCGAAGGTGCTGCTGGCATAGATCGGCGCGTTGACCGCCCCGGTCGCGGGGTCGGGGCGGTATCCGGCGTGGATCGCGGTGGTGGCCAGGCCCATGGGTTTGCGGTGCTCAGTCATCGCTGACCAGCCTAGGCCACCAGCCACCAGGCCACGTCAGATGATTTGCTGCTGACGTCAGCGACGCCCCGCCTCGATGTCGGCCACGATCGCGGCCGCTTCCGGGCCACATGTCACGTGCAGATCCACCGGGCCGTCGGCGATGAATCCGTCGATGCGACGCTTGAGGTCGCCCGAGGTTACATGCGCGTACAGGCTCTCCCCGGGACAGGTGGTGCCATCGCTGACATCGCGATGCCCGGCCAGCGTGTCGGTCGCAATGGCGAACCGCTGAGCCGCCCAGGCGAACACCAGTGCCGCTGCGTTGAGCTGAGCATCCGACACGGGTTCCTTGTCGAAGTCGCCCTCGCACACGACCAGGAAATGACCGGTCGGGTCGTAGCCTGTTGCGGTGTCCCCCACGATCTCTGGGCTGCGCAGCTGGTAGATGTTCCCGTTTCGGTCGACGCCGATGTGGTAGGCGATGTCGATCCACCCGTGCGAATCCTGGTGGTAGCGCTGGTGTTGCCGCAGGCGGGCAGGTGCGTCGCTGTTGTCGCCGAGAACCACTTCAGTGTGGTGGACCGTCATGCGATTGGGAGTGTGCGGCACCCCCGGTCCCCGGGGCGGCCTGGCTCCCCAAGCGTCACGGCACAGCAGCGGAGCCGACGCACCGACGCGCGGGGGCGGCGCGATCGACTCGGGCGCGGGCGCCGAAATCGGCTGTGGTGCAGTAGGAATCGGCTCTGGTGCAGCCGGGCTCGCCGATGCCGGCGGGTCCGCCCGACGCGCACACCCGCTGAGCTCCGCGGCCGCGCCCACACCCGCAGCGCCCGCCAGCCAGATCAATCGCCGACGGGTCAACCCGGCGCCGCCGGCCCCGCAGCTCATTGAATGGGCAGGCAGACCGTCGTCATGATCTTGTCGGCCAGCGTCTGACGTTTGGCGTCCCACAACGGGAACAGGTACCCGATGAAGAACGTGATGCTGTCGACGATGTGGGCCAGCTGGCGCACCACGGACATGCCGAACCCGATCGGCAGCCCGGTCTGCTCGGAGACCACCTTGAACTTCAGCACCGACTTGCCGATGCTCGAGCCGGTGGTCCCCTGCCGGTAGCCGTAGTTCCAGATCACGTAGGCCATCGCCGCCACCCAACCCACGAACATCAGCAGCACGCCGACGCTCGACGGCGTGACCGTGCACGCCACACCCGAGGACGTAGTGATGCATTCCTTCTCGGCCATACCGCTGGCGATCATCGACGGGATTCCGTAAACGACCATCACCGGGAGGGTGTCGATCAGGTACGCCCCGAAACGGGTGAGCCACGACGTGTAGGCCTGCTGGGGAAGCTGGCCCACCGGGTTCCCGACCGGCGGCGAGTAGTAGCCCGGAGCGGGCGGCGGGAAGTTACCGGCCGGCGGCGGCGGGTAGTACCCACCGGGGGGCGGGGGGTAATTGCCCGGCGGCGGCGGGAAGTTGCCCGGCGGGGGCGGGTAGTTGCCCTGCTGCGGGTAGTCGCCGGGCATCGGCGGCGGGTATTCACCGGGGGGAGGCGGAAGGTTGGTCATGGACACCCTCTCTTGAATGAACCTGGCGTGCGATCACCGAATCGGCAAAACGCTAACGCAGCAGGCCTGCCGCCGCGAGGTTATCGGCGGCGTGGCCCGTCCGACAAGAAACCCAGCAGGTCGTGGCGGGTGATCACACCTACCGGCTTGCCGTCCTCGACGACCATCACCGCGTCGACCTCGGCCAGGGTATTCGCGGCGACGCCGACCACCTCGCCGGAGCCGATCAGCGGCAGCGGCGGGCCCATGTGCTGCGACACCGCGTCGGCGAGCTTGGCCCGGCCCTCGAACACCGCTGAGAGCAGGTCGCGTTCGGACACGCTGCCGGCCACCTCGCCGGCCATCACCGGCGGCTCGGCGCCGACGACGGGCATCTGCGACACCCCGTACTCGCGCAGGATGCCTATGGCGTCGCGCAGCGTCTCCGACGGGTGGGTGTGCACCAGGTCCGGCAGCACCCCGGACTTGGCGCGCAGCACGTCGGCGACGGTGGGCTGCACGGTCGAGCCGTCCAGCCGGGAACGCAGGAACCCGTAGGACGACATCCACGCGTCGTTGAACAGCTTCGACATGTAGCCGCGGCCGCCGTCGGGCAGCAGGACAACCACGAGCGCGTCGGGCCCGGCCTTGACGGCCGCCTCCACCGCGGCCACCACGGCCATCCCGCAGGAGCCGCCGACCAGCAGCGCCTCTTCGCGGGCCAGGCGCCGGGTCATCTCGAACGAGTCGGCGTCGGACACGGCGATGATCTCGTCGGGAATGCTCGGGTCGTAGGCAGCCGGCCAGAAGTCCTCACCGACGCCTTCCACCAGGTAGGGCCGGCCGGTGCCACCGGAGTAGACCGAGCCCTCCGGGTCCGCGCCGACGATCTGGACTCGGCCTTCCGACACCTCCTTGAGGTAGCGGCCGGTGCCGGTGATGGTGCCGCCGGTGCCGATGCCCGCCACGAAGTGTGTGACCTGGCCGTCGGTGTCGGCCCAGATCTCCGGACCGGTGGTCTCATAGTGACTGTCCGGCCCGGCGGGGTTGGAGTACTGGTCGGGCTTCCAGGCGCCGTCGATCTCGGTGACCAGCCGGTTGGAGACGCTGTAGTAGCTGGCCGGGTCGTCCGGCGACACGGCGGTCGGGCACACCACGACTTCGGCGCCGTAGGCCCGCAACACGTTCTGCTTGTCCTCGCTGACCTTGTCCGGGCAAACGAACACGCACTTGTAGCCGCGGCGCTGCGCGACCAGCGCCAGCCCGACACCGGTGTTGCCCGAGGTGGGTTCGACGATGGTGCCGCCGGGTTTGAGTGCGCCACTGGCCTCGGCCGCGTCGATCATCTTCACCGCGATGCGGTCCTTGGAACTCGCACCGGGGTTGAGGTATTCGACCTTGGCCACCACCCGGCCCGCCCCGGGCGGGACGATCGAACTCAGCTCGACCAGGGGGGTGTTGCCGATCAGATCAGAGATGTGGCGCGCTATCCGCATGCCTGCCATGGTGTCAGGTTGTTCGCCCTCCCGGGTCAACCGGTGGCGTCCCGGATGTATTCGCCGATCTGGCGCAGCGAGCGGGTGGCCTCGGGAACCAGCGGCGCGGTGAGCTGGAAGACGTGGATCTGGCCGGGCCACACTCGAACCTCCACCGGAACACCGGCCGCCGCAAGAACTTTGGCCCCGAGCCGGGCGTCGTGCAGCAACACCTCCGAACCGGAGACGTGGATCAGGGTGCGCGGCAAACCGGGCCGGACGTGCTGGAGCGGTTCGAGGACGTCGCTGCCGTGGACGCGGTCCCGCCCGGCGGCGGCATGGATGAGCTCGACGAACGCGTCGAACGCCTGGGGCGGGAACATCGCACCGGTGTGGATGTTCGGGTGTGCCTTCTTGGCCTCCTTGGCGATCTCCAGCAGCGGCGACAACGCCACGATCGCAGCCGGTGACTCCTCGTCGTCCTCGTCGAGCAGGCGCTCGGCCAGCGCGAGCGACAGGTAGCCGCCGGCGGAGTCGCCGGCCAGCACGATCTGGTCCGGCGCGTATCCCTGCCGGCGCAACCAGCGATACGCGTCGTAGCAGTCGTCGATCGCGTCTGCGATGGAGTACTTGGGGATCATCCGGTACTCCACCACCAGCACGGGTGAGTCGGCGTACTTCGACAGCTTGGTAACGAGCCGGCCGTGGGTGTTGGCCCCGCAGGTCACAAAGGCGCCGCCGTGCATGTAGAGCACCACTCGACGAGTGCCGTCGGCCGGGAGCACGCCAGCGGCCCGCACCATCTGAGCCGTGCAATGCGGCAGCCGGATGGTGACGCGTTCGGTGCCCGGCGCCGGTAGCACCACCTTGGCGGCGAAGTCGAGCAACCCGAACGGCCAAGGCATGCCCGGGAGGTAGCTGCCGACCGAGAGCACCGGCCGGATCGTGAGCCGTGCCGCCAGCCACGCGAGCCGTCCTTCGATGCTGGGCGAGTCCTCGACGATCTCGACGGGCCGACCGTCATGACGGGGGTAGCGGTGACGTCGCAACCCGGCCCGCAGACCGGTGTAGGCATGTGACGAGCTGGGTATCAAGCTGGGTGCGGTCATGATTCACACTCCCCTCAGCCGGCCCCGGGCCGGCACAGCCAACGCGGTTCAAACTATCGTCACACGCGATAATTTTTGAGGAAATCTTAGAATTCGTTCCGATGCATCTTCGGGTCCACATCGTGACCTCTTTTGTTTGCTGTGCACAGGTATCGCGGGGGTTCGCTCCCTAAGATCACCGACATGGCTATGCGGGTACCTCGACGGTCGGCGATCACGCTGGCCGCGGCCGGCGCATTCGCCTCCAGCGGCGGCCTCTACCTCGGTGTACGCAATCTGCTGGCCGGCCAGGCCGATCGAGCGCGCAAGACCATCCCCAAGGCCTGGGACTCACCGCCCCGCGCCGACGGTGTCTACAGCCCCGGCGAATCCGATGTTCGGCCCTTTGCACACGACGCGAACGTCGATCTGCACCTGATGGTCTTCGGTGACTCGACCGCGACCGGCTACGGCTGTCGTTCCGCGGCAGAGGTGCCCGGCGCGCTGATCGCCAAGGCCCTGGCCCTCCAGACGGGCAAGCGAGTTCGGTTGAGCACCAAGGCGATCGTGGGCGCCACATCCAAAGGACTGGCCGGCCAGGTCGACGCGATGTTCGTCGCCGGCCCGCCGCCGGACGTGGCCGTGATCATGATCGGCGCCAACGACGTCACCGCGCTCAACAGCATCGCCGGCTCGGTACACCGGCTGTGGTCCGCGGTGAAGAGGCTGCGCGCCGGCGGCGCCGTGGTGGTGGTCGGCACCTGCCCGAAATTCGGCGCGATCAGCGTCATCCCGCGACCGCTGCGCTGGGTGGCGCATCTACGGGCATGCCAGCTGGCCCGCGCCCAGACCCAGGCCGTCAAGGCCGCCGGCGGCCTCGCGGTCCCGTTCGCCGACTTCCACGCGCCGGAGTTCCATCACAGCCCCGAGCTGCTGTTCGCCGCGGATCAGTACCACCCGTCGGCGGCCGGGTACGCGCTGGCAGCGGGCCAGATGATCCCGGCGCTCTGCGCGGTGCTGGGCGAACCCGATTCACCGATGGTGGCGCAGTCGGGCTAGATTTCCTTGAAGTACCCGACCTCAAGGAGTCTTCAAGTGCCCGAAGCTGTCATCGTCTCAACTGCGCGTTCGCCGATCGGCCGGGCCGGCAAGGGTTCCCTGGTCACGATCCGGCCCGACGACCTGGCCGCCCAGATGGTGCGCGCCGCCCTGGACAAGGTGCCCGAGCTGAACCCGCACCAGATCGACGACCTGATGATGGGCTGCGGCCAGCCCGGTGGTGCGTCCGGCTACAACATCGGGCGCGTCGTGTCGGTCCTGCTCGGCTACGACTTCCTGCCGGGCACCACGGTTAACCGGTACTGCTCGTCGTCACTGCAGACCACCCGGATGGCGTTCCACGCGATCAAGGCCGGCGAAGGCGACGCGTTCATCTCCGCCGGTGTGGAGACCGTCTCGCAGTTCGGTATCGGTGCCGCCGACGGCGCCCCTAACAGCAAGAACTCGCTGTTCAACGACGCCATGGCCCGGTCCGAGGCCGCCGCGGCCGGTGCAGAAGAGTGGCATGACCCGCGCGCCGACAACCTGCTGCCCGACGTCTACATCGCCATGGGCCAGACCGCCGAGAACGTGGTGCTGCACACCGGGATCAGCCGCGAGGACCAGGACCACTGGGGTGTGCGCAGCCAGAACCGTGCCGAGGAGGCCATCAAGAGCGGCTTCTTCGCCCGCGAGATCTCCCCGGTGACGCTGCCCGACGGCACCGTGGTGAGCACCGACGACGGCCCGCGCGCCGGCACCACCTACGAGAAGATCAGCCAGCTCAAGCCGGTGTTCCGTCCCAACGGCACGATCACCGCCGGCAACGCCTGCCCGCTGAACGACGGTGCGGCCGCGGTGATCATCACCAGCGACACCAAGGCCAAGCAGCTGGGCCTCAAGCCGCTGGCGCGGATCGTGTCCACCGCGGTGTCGGGCCTGTCGCCGGAGATCATGGGCCTGGGGCCGATCGAGGCCGTCAAGAAGGCACTGGCGAACGCCAAGATGTCGGTCTCCGACATCGACCTGTTCGAGATCAACGAGGCCTTCGCCGTGCAGGTGCTGGGCTCCGCGCGCGAGCTCGGTATCGACGAGGACAAGCTGAACGTCTCCGGCGGGGCGATCGCGCTGGGCCACCCCTTCGGTATGACCGGCGCCCGGATCACCGCCACCCTGCTCAACAACCTGGCCACCCACGACAAGCAGTTCGGGGTGGAGACCATGTGTGTGGGCGGCGGCCAGGGCATGGCCATGGTCGTGGAGCGGCTCTCCTAAGTTTTTTCCCGTTGATGCGATGAAGGGGCGGGGCCTCCGCTCCTTCATCGCATCAACGGGGAAAACGGGGAAAGCTAGCGGGTCACTCGTTCTGGAAGTAGCTGAGCAGCCGCAGGATCTCCAGGTACAGCCAGACCAGGGTCACGGTCAGTCCCAGGGCGATACCCCAGGCGGCCTTCTCCGGCGCGCCGGCCCGGATCAGCTGGTCGGCGGCGTCGAAGTCGATCAGGAAGCTGAACGCGGCGATGCCGATGCAGACCAGCGAGAAAATGATCGACAGCGTGCCGCCGCTGCGCAGGCCCAGACCCTCACCTCCACCGACGCCGAACAGCGACAGCACCAGGTTGCCGATCATCAGGGCCAGCACACCGAACATTCCGGCCACCAGCATCCGGGTGAACTTCGGGGTGACGCGGATGGCGCCGGTCTTGTAGACCACGAGCATGCCGCCGAACACCCCGAGGGTGCCCATCACGGCCTGGCCGATCATCGAGCCGGCGTTGCCGGTTCCCACAGTGAAGGCGGTCAGCACCCAGGAGATGGCGCCGAGGAACATGCCCTCCAGCGCCGCGTAGCTGAGCACCAGCGCCTTGCTGTCCTGCCTACGGGTGAACATGGCCACCATCACCAGGGCCAAGCCGCCGAATGCGCCGATGAAGGTCAGCGGACCGGCCAGCGCCTGATTGGCCGACACCATGAAGAAGGAGATAACCGCAGCGACGCTGAGCACCCCCAGGGTGATGCCGGTCTTGGTGACGACGTCATCGATGGTCAGTGGACGGCTGTCAACCCGCTGGTAGGAAGTCTCCGGACTCTGCAGGCCGGGGTAGCCCTGGTGCATCTGCTGCTGGGCTGTGGCGGCTCCGAATCCGGTGCCGAACTGTGCGTAGCCGCCCTGCTTGGGCAGCGAACGAAATACCGGGTTGCTGGTTTCCCGCACCGTTCCGTTCCTCTCTTAGGTGCTGTGACGCGAAGGGTTGCGAACACTGGATCAACGCTCGGCGGCCCACCGTAGTTCCCAACGGTCGTCAGGCCGCTCTGCCGCCAAACCATACCCGCGCACAATGAACGGCGGCTAGGTATCTACATTGCGAAGGCGTGACTGACGAATCTGACGGGATCTTGACTGAGGTCCGTAACGGGGTCGGCCTGCTGACCCTGGATCGCCCCAAAGCCATCAACTCGCTGAACACCCCGATGGTGACCGCGATGACCGCGACGCTGACGGCCTGGGCCGAGGACCCGGCGGTGCGCGCGGTGGTGCTGGCCGGAGCCGGCGAGCGTGGACTGTGCGCGGGCGGAGACGTGGTCGCGATCTACCACAGCGCCAAAGCCGACGGCGCCGACGCCCGACGCTTCTGGTACGACGAATACCTCCTCAACGCGGCGATCGGCCGGTTCCCCAAGCCGTATGTCGCGTTGATGGACGGCATCGTGATGGGCGGCGGCGTGGGGGTGGGGGCGCACGCCAACACCCGGGTGGTCACCGACACCACGAAGATGGCGATGCCCGAGGTGGGTATCGGCTTCATTCCCGACGTCGGCGGTACCTATCTCCTGTCGCGGGCCCCGGGCCAACTCGGCCTGCACGCGGCGCTGACCGGGGCCCCGTTCTCCGGCGCAGATGCCATCGAATTGGGTTTCGCCGACCACTTCGTCGCCCACGACGCGCTGGCCGCCTTCACCGACGCGATCATCGCCGACGGGCTGCCCGAGGCGCTGGCCGCCCACGCAACCACCCCACCGCCGAGCCCGCTTGCCGCCCAACGCGACTGGATCGACGAGTGCTACGCCCACGACAGTGTCGCGCAGATCGTGGCCGCGCTCGCCGGACATGCCAGCCCCGAGGCCAACGCCGCCGCCGAACTGATCGGCACCCGCTCCCCGATCGCCTGCGCGGTGACCCTGGAATCGGTGCGCCGAGCGGCGAAGCTGGCCACCCTGGAAGACGTTCTGGTCCAAGAGTTCCGGGTGTCGGTGGCCTCGCTGCGCACCCACGACCTGGTGGAGGGCATTCGCGCCCAGCTGGTCGACAAGGACCGCAACCCGCAGTGGTCGCCGGCCACCCTGGCCGAGGTGACCGCCGCCGACATCGAGACCTACTTCGCGCCAGCCGACCCCGATCTCACCTTCTAAGGAGAACCCATGAGCTACGAAACCATCCTGGTCGAGCGCGACGGCCGCGTCGGCACCATCACCCTGAACCGGCCCCAGGCGCTCAATGCACTCAACAGCCAGGTGATGAACGAAGTCACCACCGCCGCAGCCGAACTCGATGCCGACCCCGGTATCGGCGCGATCATCATCACCGGCAACGCCAAGGCGTTCGCCGCCGGCGCCGACATCAAGGAGATGGCCGATCTGTCCTTCGCCGAGGTGTTCGCCGCCGACTTCTTCGCCGCCTGGTCGAAGCTGGCCGCGGTGCGCACCCCGACCATCGCCGCGGTGGCCGGGTTCGCCCTCGGCGGCGGCTGCGAGCTGGCGATGATGTGCGATCTGCTGATCGCCGCCGACAGCGCGAAGTTCGGCCAGCCGGAGATCAAGCTCGGCGTGCTGCCCGGCATGGGCGGTTCCCAGCGGCTGACCCGGGCCATCGGCAAGGCCAAGGCGATGGATCTGATCCTGACCGGGCGCACCATCGACGCCGCCGAAGCCGAACGCTCCGGCTTGGTTTCGCGGGTGGTGCCGGCCGATGACCTGCTCGCCGAGGCCGGCAAGGTCGCCGCCACCATCGCGGGAATGAGCCTGTCTGCGGCGCGGATGGCCAAGGAAGCCGTCAACCGGGCCTTCGAATCCACCCTGGCCGAGGGCCTGCTCTACGAGCGCCGGCTGTTCCACTCGGCGTTCGCCACCGACGACCAGACCGAGGGTATGGCAGCCTTCACCGAGAAGCGACCGCCCAACTTCACTCACCGCTAAGTCGCCATGCCGGCCGAGAAGCCCTGGTGGATTCGGCATTACACCTTCACCGGCACTGCCGTCGGACTGGTGTTCGTCTGGTTGTCGATGACACCATCGC
This sequence comes from Mycobacterium zoologicum, assembly GCF_020181635.2. NCBI lineage: Bacteria > Bacillati > Actinomycetota > Actinomycetes > Mycobacteriales > Mycobacteriaceae > Mycobacterium > Mycobacterium zoologicum. The sequence goes on from NZ_JAYJJS010000001.1 coordinate 275,290, forward strand.
TACTCCCCCGCGGGCCGCTGTTCCAGGGGCTGGTCAGCGGCGCGTCGGGGGCCGCCGGATACGGGGTCGGCGTCCTGGCGGTGTGGCTGGTGCGCTACATGCGCTCCAAGAAGACCAGTCCGCCGGCACCGCGCTGGGCCTGGCTGGTGCTGATTGCGGTCGCCGCCGTCATCCACCTGGTGATGATCGTCCGGTTCCACAACTGGCAGTGGGAAGTCCGCGCGTTGATGGGCGTCCCACAGCTGTCCTGGTACTGCTTCCCGCTGGCAGCCGGGCTGGCCGTGCTGGTCCTGTTCGTGTTGGTGGAACTGGGCCAACTGTTCCGCGCCGCGGTCCGGGCCTCAGTGCGGCAACTGAACCGTGTTGCCCCGCGACGGGTTTCGGTGGTAGTGACGGTGACACTGTTGGTGAGCCTGACCATCGCGCTGCTCAACGGGGTGGTGGTGAAGTTCACCATGCGCGCGCTGAACAACACCTTCGCCAACGTCAACAGCGAGATGGATCCCGACCGGGCGGCGCCGACCACCCGACTGCGTTCCGGCGGACCGGAATCGCTGGACTCCTGGGAGTCGCTGGGGCATCAGGGCCGGGTCTTCGTGGCCGGCGGGCCGACCGTCGCGCAACTCAGCGACTTCAACGGCACGCCTGCCACCGAGCCGATCCGCGCCTACGCCGGGCTGAATTCGGCCGACGGGATCAAGGCGACCGCGGAGTTGGCCGCGGCCGAGTTGGCGCGCACCGGCGGGCTGAACCGCGCCGTCGTCGCGGTGGCCACCACCACGGGTACCGGTTGGATCAACGAGGCCGAGGCATCGGCCCTGGAGTACATGTTCAACGGCGACACCGCGATCGTGAGCATGCAGTATTCGTTCCTACCCAGTTGGCTTTCGTTCCTGGTGGACAAGGAGAATGCGCGCCAAGCCGGGCAGGCTTTGTTCGAGGCCGTCGACAAACAGGTACGTGCATTGCCGGAGTCCAGGCGACCCAAGCTGGTGGTGTTCGGCGAGAGCCTGGGGTCCTTCGGCGGCGAGGCGCCGTTCATGAGCCTCAACAACGTGCTGGCCCGCACCGACGGCGCATTGTTCTCCGGACCGACGTTCCAGAACACCATCTGGAAGGACCTGACCGTCAACCGCGATCCCGGTTCTCCGCAGTGGCTTCCGATCTACGACGACGGCCGCAATGTCCGGTTCGCCTCCCGCGCCTCCGACCTGGCCCGCCCGGATACACAGTGGGGCACACCGGATTCTCCAAGGGTGGTGTACCTGCAGCACGCCTCCGATCCGATCGCCTGGTGGAATCCGGACCTGTTGTTCCACAGACCGGACTGGCTGGCCGAGCCGCGCGGGTATGACGTTCTGCCGCAGGTGCATTGGAAGCCGATCGTGACCTTCCTACAGGTCTCGGCCGACATGGCGGTGGCCGTCGACGTGCCCGACGGCCACGGTCACCACTACGTCGCCGATGTGGCCGACGCGTGGGCGGCGATATTACATCCAGCGGCGTGGACTGCGGAGAAGACCGAACGGCTGCGCCCGCTGCTGTACTCCAATGCCTAACTGGTCCAAACCGTTTGGCGCAACCAGGTCACCGGCTGCGGCCAACGCCTGGTAACCGCCGATCACGTCGGTGGCGCGGTGCAGCCCCAGGTCGACCAACGCGGCGGCGGCCAGGCTGGAGGTGTATCCCTGCGAGCACAGAATCACCCACTGCACGTCGTCGTCGACGGCCTGCGGCAACCGGGCCTCGCTGGTCGGGTCGCAGCGCCACTCCAGCACGTTGCGTTCGATGATCAGGGCGCCGGGCACCTGGCCCTCCTGGGCCCGCTGGGCGGCCGGGCGGATGTCGACCAGGTATGCGCCGTCGAGCAGTGCCGCGGGCACCTGGGCGGCATCGAGCCGGTGCAGCCGGGCCCGTGCCGCTTCGAGCAGCCCGTCGATTCGACTGGCGGTCAGTACAGTCATGATGCCTCCGGGTGTTCGGTGAGCTCGGTTCGGTTGCGACGCAGGGTGTTCTGCGAAGTGACGTCGTAGTAGGACATCTCGACCAGCGGCGGCGAGTAGGCGTGCACGCTCAGGGTGGGGGCCGCCACCCCAGAAGACGACGTCGGCGCCCAGACCACGTCGTGCACCCAGCCGCGGGAGAAGGCGGCCTGATCGCCCTCCTCGAGCCGACGCTGGTTCAACTGCCGCCCGTCCCAATGAAATTCGTCCAGCGATCCGGACAACACGGTCAGCGCGCCACGCGAATCACCGTGGTCGTGCAGTTCGGTGGCGTGCCCGGGCACCCAGCTGATCAGCCAGATGTCGAGCAGCGCGTCACCGTGCAGGCGGGTGAACCAGCGACCGTCGGCGGGTAGCCCCGAAGCCGGCAGCAGGCGGTCGTAACGGCCGTCGAGCACCGCCTCGGCGGCCAGGTCGGTGGTCTTCAGAAGGTCACGAAGGCTCAGCGAGCGCGACCGGTGGGCCGGGCGCCGCAAAGCAATGGGATCAGCGATGGTCATGGTGAGACTCCAGAACAGGTGGATCGGGAAAGGGGTCGGCGGCAGCGCTCAGCTGCGGCAACAACGCCCTTGGAATCCCACATGCTCGCTCACGTCGACGACGGTACGCGGGCGCGACGGCGGCGAGCCAGACCCGGGTCCGGAGAAATCAGTCACGTATCAGGCCGGATCGCGCACCATGACCTGGCTATTTAGGCACGACTCAGGTTTGCGATCACGGTGACCGAAAAACCGGAATCGGCGCGACCCGCAGAATGGATGCCATGACGTCTTCATCTGCGCCGCGGGTCTCGGTGGTGTTGGGTAGCGGCGGCGCGCGCGGATACGCCCACATCGGGGTGATCACCGAACTTCGGGCGCGCGGCTATGAGATCGCTGGAATATCCGGGTCGTCGATGGGCGCACTCGTCGGCGGTCTGCAGGCGGCCGGGCGGCTCGACGAGTTCGCCGACTGGGCCAAGTCGCTGACCCAGGGCGCGGTGCTGCGCCTGCTGGACCCGTCGTTCACCGCGTCCGGCGTGCTGCGGGCCGGGAAGATCCTCGACGTGGTCCGCGACATCCTGGGCGACATCGACATCGAGCGGCTGCCGATCCCCTACACCGCCGTCGCGACCGATCTGATCGCCGGCCGGTCGGTGTGGCTGCAGCGCGGGCCGGTCGACACCGCGATCCGCGCCTCGATCGCCATACCCGGGATGATCGCGCCGCACGTGGTCGACGGGCGACTGCTCGCCGACGGTGGAATCCTCGATCCGCTGCCCTTGGCGCCGTTGAGCGCGGTCAACGCCGATCTGACCGTGGCGGTGAGCCTCAACGGCGGCGACCCGACGGCCGGCGGCCCGGCGGCGGAGGATTCCGAACGCGGCGCGCCGGCCGGGCGCCTGAATCGTATGTTGCGCAGCACGTCGGCGCTGTTGGACACCAGTGGGGCGCGGTCCCTGCTGGACCGGCCGACGGCACGGGCGATCCTGGACCGCTTCAGCAGCGGTGAATCCGATACCGAACCCGACGACGACGACGCCGAGGAGGCCCGGCCCGAGGAGCCGGAGGCACCCAAGCTGGGCAGCTTCGAGGTGATGAACCGCACCATCGACATCGCCCAGTCGGCGCTGACCCGCCATCAGCTGGCGGCCTACCCGCCGGACCTGCTCATCGAGGTACCGCGCACCGCCTGCCGCAGCCTGGATTTCCATCGCGCCGCGGAATTGATCGACGTGGGCCGTGAGCTCACCGCAAGGGCTTTGGAGAAAGCGGGCGCGAAACCCGTTTAACCCGATAGGAATTCGGCGACATCGGCCGCATTTCGGCGGCCCTGCTCGCGTCCGGCCCGCGCCGACGGCACCCGGCACGCCGGATCCAGCGGGTTGGTGCCGAACGCCCGCACCGCGGCGGCGTCGGCGAACAACGTCATGGTGCGCCCACCGAACGCCGCGATCTCGGCGGCCGCGCCCGGACCGAACGGCGTCGGCGAACCCTCCCCCGACGGCACCAGCACCACGGCCGCATCACAGTCGTCGGCGACGTCGAGGTTGATCGCGCTGCGCATCCCACCGTCCATATAGCGCCGGCCGTCGATCACCACCGGCGGCCAGACGCCCGGGACGGCGCAGCTGGCCGCGACCGCGTCGACGAGTTCCACGCCCGAGTCCGGATCGAAGACCCGCAGCACACCGGTGTCGATGTCGATGGCGGTGATCCGCAGGCAGCGATCCGGCCACTGATGCGACGGTAGCCTGCGCTCGATCACCTTGCGTCGCACCGCGACCGGAACCGTCTCGGCGGCCAGCGCCACCGCGCCGATGCGCTGCATCTTCTGCACGGCAGTGGTATTCGGTCTGGTCATGGCGGCCAGGAACATTTCAGCGAGCTCCGGGCCGCCCACCCCGGGATCGAGCTCGGGTGAGCTGTCACCGACCTGGCGGGCATACAACTCGTCAACGCTTGTGCCACTGCCGATCTGTGCGCTCACCGCCGAGCCGGCCGAGGTACCGACCAGTACGTCTGAGGCCAGCAGTGCCGCCGCGGTAGCCGGCGACTCGTCGGCGATGCCGCGGAGCACGCCGGTCTCCCACGCGATGCCGGCCACTCCCCCGCCGGCCAGCACCAGGGCGCGCTTGGACGTCACAACCATGGATGTTGAGCCTCCTCGGCGACAGCGGTCAGTTCCTCCCGGCGCAATTGGCGGGCAGGTGGGTCGGGAAAGGCCAGTTCGGTGGCGATCGTCAACCCGGCGTCGACGTGGACCAGTTCGCCTGGCGCGATCAGCCGCCAGCACGGGTCGGCGTCCATGGGTTCGGTGGCGAACACCACCGCGGGGCGGCCGTGCAGCTGCTCGGCGTGCGCCCGGATCCGCCGGGTGGACAGATCCAAGCCGACGGGTGCCGCCCCGTCGCGGCGGTCCAGCACGTACAGCTCGTGGGTTTCGGGATAGCGCAGCGCCCACATGTCGGTGGCGGTGCTCAGCAGGATGTTGAGCGCGTAGATCGGTACGTTGGCCGCCAGCCAGCCGACGGCGTCGCGCAGCCCCGCTCCCACGTCACCGTCGCGCTCCCGGATCTCGGCGGTGATCAGTGCGAAGGCTCGCTCGGAATCCGTTTGTCCCGCAACCAGATCAGTGGATCCGAGCTCGGCGAGTCGGTCATCGATGACGTCGAGGCCGCGCAGCACCCCGTTGTGCGCGAAGATCCGGTTGTCCTCAAGGAACGGGTGGGTGTTGACGACGTCGAGGGCGCCGGTGGTGGCGTAACGCACGTGGGCGATGAACGTGGTGCCGGTCAATTCGTGTGCTTCGGTGGCGAATTCGGTGTCATGCCAGGCCGCGATCGGCTGTTTGTGCAGCTGCGGACTGCCGTCGCGGTCGAACACCCCCAGCCCGGTGCCATCGGGGTTGCGCCGGCTCTGTTTGGCGAGGTTGTCCGGCGCGTCGAGCAGCCAGAAGGTGGCGGTGACGACGTCGGTTCCGGCGTGCAGCCCGAAAAGTCGGCACATACCGGCGTCAGTTCTCCAGCAGGTCGGCCAATTGAGGCAACGCCCGGCGGGCGTAGCCCTTCCACAGCCTGCCGAACACCGGCATCACGGGTGTGGCCAGCGGCGACCTCGGGTGGATGGTCCACCGGGTCTGGCCGGCCGTCTGCCACGCCCCGGCCTGACCACGCACCTCTGGGGACTGCTCTACTACGAAGGCCATCAGTCGAGGGTAGCGGTCACCGCGCCAGGTGCGGGGCGGCCCGGCCGGTGATCAGCGGCAGGTCGAAGAAACTCGCGATGCCCGGCGGGGCGGCACACGTCGCCGGGACGGCGTTGACGCAGTGCGCCGCGGTCGCCACGATGCCCGGGTTGCTGAGCAGGCCGTCCTCGACGGTCTCGGGTTGCCAGCCTTTGACGGTGACGAAGGTGTCCGGGTTGCCGCGCACCTCCATCTCGTAGCGTTCCCGTGCGGGTCCGAAAGACCATGGCGGGTCGAGGTTCTCCTCGCCCATCAGCCAGTTCACCGTGATCCGCACAACCGGGGTGTCACCGACCATTGCCTCCCAGTGGAAGCGGCGTGCCGCGACCTGGCCGGGCTCGATGACGCCGATCGGGGAGTCGATCGGCGCGGTGGCCACCGCCACTTCCTGCGACGGTCGGATCTGCTCGTCGGCGGCAAAACCCATCCGGTCCACGCACAGTCGAGCCGCCTGGATGAACCCGCTGTTGAGCATCTTCTGCATGGGTCCGGTCAACGCCTGCTCCGGCGTGCCGCCGAAACCCATCACGTGACGCAGCACGTCGGGTGCGCCGTAGGTACGCAGGTCCGAGAACTCTTCGCAGCGAACGAATGTGACGCCGGTCGACATCACCGACAACAGCAGCGGGAACAACTCGCTGACGGCGCCGGGTGCGATGCCGGCACCGTGCAGTGTCGCATTGCCGGCCTTGGCCGCCTCTTCCAGCGGCGCGGCTGCCCGTTCGCTGGGATAGACCCAGCCGACCGGGGTGACGACGTTCTTGCCGGAGCGCAGCAGGGCGGCAACCTCATCCGCGTTGCCCATCAGCGGGGCGTAGATCACCGCGTCGGCGTCCAGCGCCAGGATCTCCTCGACGCTGTCGGTGGCCGTCACCCCTACCGGTGCGGTGCCGATGATCTCCCCGACGTCCTTGCCGCTCTTGGCTTTCGAGTGCACCCAGCAGCCGGCCAGTTCCAGGTCGGGATGCTCGAGAACCCCCTTGATCGCTGCAATGCCGACTCCGCCGGTCGCCCATTGGATGACGCGTAAACCCATCAGTTGTGCTCCTCACTCACCTGGTATCGGTTCTCGGCGTACCGAGCCCGGATGGTCTTCTTGTCGTACTTGCCGACGCTGGTGCGGGGAATGGTGTCGACGAAGGTCCAGCGCTCCGGTAGCCACCATCGGGCGACCTTGTCGGACAGGAACGTTCGCAGTTCAGCGGCGCTCACCGATCCGCCTTCGCGGGCCACGACGACGGCCAGGGGGCGTTCCTGCCAGCGCTCGTCGGGCACTCCGACGACGGCGGCCTCGACCACGTCGGGGTGGCCGATCAACTCGTTCTCCAACTCGACCGAGGAGATCCACTCACCGCCGGACTTGATCACGTCCTTGGCCCGGTCGGTCAGGGTGATGAATCCCCGGGTGTCGATGCTGCCCACGTCACCGGTGCGCAGCCAGCCCGAGGAGAACTTGGACTCGTCTTCGCCGCGGTAGTAGCCGCCGGTGATCCACGGACCGCGTACCTCCAACTCGCCGATCGCCGCACCGTCGTTGGGCAGCACTTGATCCGCGTCGTCGACGATGCGGGCCTGCACACCGCAGACCGGCTGACCCTGGGTACCGCGCAGCGTCCAGTGCTCTTCGGCCGGGGTGCCCGGCGGCGGCCAGGCCATGGTGGCCAGTGGGGAGGTCTCGGTCATGCCCCACAGTTGACACACCTGCACGCCGTAACGTTCCTCGAAGGCCTGCATCAGCGACACCGGGACGGCCGAGCCGCCGCACGCGACCTTCCGCAGCGACGAGATGTCATGGCCGGGTTCACGATCCAGGTAGTGCATGACGTCGTTCCAGATCGTCGGCACCGCGCCGGCCAGCGTCGGCCGCAGCTTCTCGATGAGGGCGACCAACGACGGTGCATTGAGGTGCCGGTCGGGCATGGCCAGATCCGCGCCGGCCATCAGCGCCGAGTACGGCAGCCCCCACGCGTTGGCGTGAAACATCGGCACGATCGGCAGCACGCAGTCAGCCGAGCCGACTCCGATGCCGTTGGTGGTGCAGCCGGCCATCGTGTGCAGGTAACTGGACCGGTGGCTGTACACCACGCCCTTGGGGTTTCCGGTGGTTCCGCTGGTGTAACACATTGCGGCGGCAGAGTTCTCGTCGATAAGGGGCCAGTCGAACTCTGGCGACTCGGCGGCCAGGACGTCGGCGTAGCGCAGCACGGTCTTGCCGGACTCCTCCAGCGGCGCGGCGTCGCCGTCGCCGACCACGATCACCGTGTGCACGGTGTCGAGTTGGCTCAACACCGGTGCCAGCAGGCCGATCAGTGATGCGTCGACCAGGATCACCCGGTCCTCGGCCTCGTTGGCGACGAACACGATCTGCTCGGCGAACAACCGGATGTTGAGGGTGTGCAGCACCGCGCCCATCGACGGGATCGCCAGGTAGGCGACCAGATGCTCGGTGTTGTTCCACATGAACGTGGCCACCCGCTGGTCGCCGGTGATGCCCAGCCGGCGCAGCGCGTTGGCCAACTGGGCCGCCTGCGCGCCGACCTCACGGTAGGTGGTGGCCCGAAAACCATCGTCGGTCATGGTTGTCACGGTGCGGGCACCGTGGACCCCGGTGGCGTGCGCAAGGATGGCGCCGATGGTCAACGGCCAGTTCTGCATGGTGCTTTGCATCGACATATTCGATCATGCCGACGCCGGCCGTGGGGCCGCGCCTTACCAGGAGCTACACCGCGGGTTCGAGCAACAGCATCCGGCTGACGGCGTCGTCGAGGGCGAGCTGCTCGTGCAGCGACGCCGACGGTGCCGGCAGGTCGGCCAGTGAGGCGACGGTCACCGCGCCGTCGAAGTCGGCGATGTAGAGCCGACTGCCGTCGGGGCTCTCCACCGCGCACGACGGTGCGGTGGCCGCGTTCAGGGTGCCCAGAGTCTCGCTGGTGCGGGCGCAGATGGCCACGATCCCGGCGGCGGTCACCAGGTAGACCCGGGCGCCGTCGCGGCTCACGATCAGCTGGATCAGCTGCGCGTCGACGACCAGGCCGGCGCCGGCGGCGTGGGTGCGGGCATCGACGACGTGCACCGTTCCGCGCCCGTCGGAACCACAGGTCGCTACGAACAGCAGCGACCCGTCCGGGCTGACGGCGACGTCGATGATGGTCACGCCGACCCTGATGACGTCGATGACGTTGAGGTTGCGGTCGAGCACGGTGACGGCGTCGCCGGAGGGATGACGCACGGCGGCATACAGTCGCTGGCCGTCCGGGCTGATCCGCAGGCACGCCGAGTCGGCGACCCGGCTGCCGGACACGGACACCGCACCCAGCGGGCGCATGGCCTCATCCAGCGCAAGCACCTCGACGCCGGCCGGGCCGGTACGGGTGACGTAGACGCGCTGGCCCATCGGGTCGGCGACCAGGTGGCCGATGCCCAGCTCGACCGGGTAGCACCCGATGACCTCGGCTGCATCGGTGTCAATAGCCAGCACAGCGTCCAGCGCCATGGTCGAGGCGGTGGCGTAGGCCCGGGCGGTACCCGCGGGGCCGGCGGCGATCGAGAAGGGTTCGTCGGTGCGGAACACGGTGCTCACAACGGTGCCGCTGGCGGTGTCGATGATGGAGATGGTGTCGTCGCCGTAGTTGGTGGTCATCAACCGGGCGCCGTCCGCGCTCACCGCCATGCCGCCGATCGGACCGCGTTTCACCGCTACGGTGTCGACGATGCGGGCGCCAGGGTTGGCCGGTCCAGTAGCCGCCACGTCGTCCACATCGCTCCCATCGATCACTGTTCGTATCGTCTTCGTATCGTCACTACATGCTTCGCGGGCGAGCTGGTGCGGTCAGGTGACGACGGGCTACCCAGGCGAGGCGTTCGGTCGATCTTAGCGGTGAATTCCAGGTAACCCGAAAATGTCGTAATTATTGTGAGCGAGGTCGCACGGTGAACTCGGGTACCGCGCCGCGCGCCGCGGACCAAGGCTCGTTCAGCAACCTTGGCCAGGGTTGTTGTGCTGCTCGGACGTCATATCCAGCTAATTTGTGATTTGAGTCGCAATTAATAATTCAATAAGACGTCAGAAATTCTCTTCATGCGAATTCGACGGACCTCGTCACAGACTCTTGCAAAAGTTCCGGCGGGCGAGTAGAAGGGTCGCGGCGCTGCCGCTCCGGGCCCCGCGAGGCTGTAGTTGGCGTGCTCACCACTCGCACTTCTTCGCGCTGACAACAGGCTCGCGAACGCCGTGCCCCCAGTCGGACTCGAACCGACACTGGGCGGATTTTAAGTCCGCTGCCTCTGCCAATTGGGCTATGGGGGCTCGCGGCGAATCTAACGCGACGGCCTCGCCAGCGCCCTACCGGCACTCCGAGAAGAGGTAGAAATCAGGCGTGCTCGGGGCAGTAGTTCTGCGCGGCGATCCGGGCGAATTCCGCGGCGCGCTGCAGCGAGAAACCCGGGTTGGTGGTCTGCACCGCCACCACGGTGTCCATCGGAGTGAGGCCGGCGTCCATCAGCTGACACACCGAGTGCCCGGCCGAGATGGCCACCTGGTCGGAGCCTCGGTGACTCAAGCCGGCCCCGGACAGCTGGGTGAGAAAGGCAGCGTCGCTGCCGACCGGCTCTGCGTTCGCCGGGGCCGCCAGGCCGACTACGGCGGCGAAGCCCGCCAGCAGCAGAAACCGATTCATAGCTCGTAGTGTGCTGAGTGTTCGTTAAATGCGTGTTACACGCGGTTTACTCCGCCAAATCCAGATGTTAAATCCGTGTTACACAGCCCTCACAGCCCCGAGACGAGCGGCAGGCACGACGGGTTGACACGGACCAAATGCGTTGTCCATCAACACGATTGACAATCAACCGGGTCGGACCGAAATGGCCGCACCCGCGCCCAGCGCACCGGTGTGAGCTGGGCCACCGTCGCCGCAACGCCAAAGCCGTTCGGCGAACACCCGATACCGTCACGCACGGCTTTTACCTCCCCGCCCTCGTCCGGCCTCCGGCGCGCGACATCGTGACCCCTCACACACCGCGGACACACCGCGGCCGGGGTGCATGTAAAGAGTTCCAACACCGCGGTTAAGAAGCGGTTAACGAGCTTTCACAATCACCCAGTCGTACGCAAGTGTGGTGCCAGAAGCCAATTCGTCACCTGGCTTGTAAGGAGATTTCCATGTCTTTCGTGACCACGCAGCCCGAGGCGCTGGCGACCGCCGCCGGCAACCTGCAGTCGATCGGTGCGGCGCTCAACGCCCAGAGTGCCGCGGCGTCCGCCCCGACCACCGGCGTCGTTCCCGCGGCCGCCGACGAGGTCTCGGCGCTGACCGCCGCACAGTTCGCCGCGCACGCCAGCCTTTACCAGACGGTGGCCGCGCAGGCTGCGGCCATTCACGAGATGTTCGTGGCCACGCTCAAGGGCAGCTCCGAGTCGTACGCGGCCACCGAGGCCGCGAACGCGGCGGCGGCGGGTTAGGCGGACATCATGTGGGATTACGGAGCCCTGCCCCCCGAGATCAACTCCGGGCGCATGTACACCGGACCGGGTTCGACGCCGATGATGACGGCCGCCGCGGCCTGGCGCGGACTGGCCGCCGAACTGACCGCGGCCGCCCACTCCTACGAGACTGTGATCTCCGAGCTGTCCGGTGACGAATGGCTCGGTCCGGCATCGACATCGATGGCCACGGCCGCGGCCCCCTACATCGCCTGGATGAACTCCACCGCCGCGCTGGCCGAACAGGCCGCTGTCCAGGCCACATCCGCCGCCGCCGCGTTCGAGACGGCGCGGGCGGCCACGGTGCCCCCGGCCGCGGTCACGACCAACCGGGTGCAGCAGGCGGCGCTGGTGGCCACGAACATCCTGGGCCTCAACACCCCAGCGATCGCGGCGCTCGAAGCCAACTACGCGCAGATGTGGGCGCAGGACGCCGCAGCCATGTACGGCTATGCCAGCGGCTCGGCCGCCGCATCGCAGGTCACCCCGTTCAAGGAACCGGCCCAGAACACCAACCCGGCCGGGCTGGCCAACCAGGGGGCCACGGTCGCCCAGGCCGGTGGCAGCAGCACCGCCAACACCACCGCGCAGACGGCGCAGATGATCTCGGCGCTGCCGAACGCCCTGCAGAGCATGGCCTCGCCGGCAGCATCAACGGACTGGATGACACCGATCATCGAGTTCCTCTACAACGACCCGACAAACGGCTTCGCGTACATGTTCGGCACCCCGCTGTACAGCCTGTTCAACACCGCCGGCACCGGCGCGGCCTTCATCCCCTCCGCGCTGCTGCCAAGCCTGATCGGTTTCATGAGCGGCGGTGGCTTCAACGCCGCCACCGGCAGCGCACTCGGCAGTGGTCTGGGAGCCGCGTTGAGCCCCGGTGGTGCCCTCGGTGCCCTCGGCGCGCTCGGCGGTGGCATTTCCAGCGGTGTCAGCAGCGCATTCGGGGTCAGTGCGGTCACCCCCGCCGTCACCGCCACCATGGGTAAGGCCTCACTGGTCGGGACGTCGTTCTCGGCTCCCGGCGGCTGGGCGGCGGCCACGCCCGGCTCTGCGGCGCTGACCAGCGGGCCCGGCGGCTGGGCGGTCCCCTCGGAGACCCACAACAACATGGCCTCCATGCCCCCGCCGGTGCCGACCGGCATGGGGCGACAAGGCATGAACTACGGCACGCCGCGCTACGGGTTCCGGCCCAAATTCATGCCCAAGCCGATGGTGGTCTAGGAGCAACGATGATCGACTACTCATTGCTGTCGCCGGAGATCAACTCCGGGCGCCTGTACTCCGGTCCCGGCTCCACTCCGATGATGACCGTCGCCTCCGCCTGGCGCGGACTGGCCTCGGAGATCTCCTCGGCTCTGACGTCGTGTGAAACGACGATCACCCAGCTCGTCGACGAACAGTGGATGGGCCCGGCATCGGCCTCGATGACCGCCGCCACCAAGCCGTATCTGGCGTGGATGGCAGACACGGCGGCCAAGGCCGAGGAGGCGGCCACCCGGGCCACCGCCGCAGCCGCGGCGTTCGAGGCCGCCCACGCCGCCACCCCTCCTCCGGCAGCGATCGCCGCCAATCGCGCCCAGCAGAAGCAACTGGTGGCCACCAACGTCGTCGGCCAGAACTCGGCCGCGATCATGGCCAGCGACGCACAGTACTTCCAGATGTGGGCCCAGGCCACCAACGTCATGTACAGCTACGCGGCGTCCTCGGCCGAGGCCACCAAGGTCACGCCGTTCACCGAGCCCAACCAGCCCACGAATCCGGACGGCACGGCCAACCAGGCCGCCGCGGTCAGTCAGGCCAACAGCACCGCCGCCGGCAACACCGCGCAGGTGGCACAGGCGATTTCATCGGTGCCGAACACGCTGCAGACGCTGACCACGCCGGGCACCGCCGACGCCGGGCTGCCCCCGTCCACGTGGTCCGGGCTGCTCGAAGCCATCGGCCGCAACGCGTCGATCAATGGTGTTGTGTCGCTGGCGACCTACCCGCTCAACGGCCTGATGAGCTTCACCGGAACCTCGGCGGCGTTCACCCCGGCCAGTTTGATTCCGACCATGACCACGTTCTTCTCCGGTGGTGGTTTCAACGCCCTCGGCGGTGGTGCGGCAGGCGCCGGGATCGGTGCCCTGCTGGCCCCGGGTGGTCCGCTGAGCAGCTTGGGTGCGCTGGGCGGCGCATCGGCGTTCGCCGCGAGCGCCCCGACCGTGACGGCCGGCGTGGGTCAGGCCACCCTGGTCGGCGAGCTGTCCGCGCCGGCGACCTGGGCCGCGGCCGCTCCCGCCGCCGATGCCGTCGAGACGGCCAGCGCCTTGCAGGCCAACAGCTGGACGGCCGCCCCCGAAGAAGTGCAGTCGATGGCGGCCATGCCCGGCGGGATGCCGATGGGTGCCGAACGGGGCGGTTTCGGTCTGGGCACCCCCCGCTACGGCTTCAAACCGACCGTCATGGCGCGGCCGGTAGTGGCCGGATAAACCCTTACCGCGCAACGGAACCGCAGAAAAGGAGAGACACCGATGGCTACACGTTTTATGACGGACCCGGACGCGATGCGGGCGATGGCGGGTCGGTTCGATGTGCACGCCCAGACCGTTGAGGATGAGGCGCGTCGGATGTGGGCCTCGTCGACGAACATCTCGGGTGCGGGTTGGGGTGGTCTGGCGGAGCGGACCTCGATGGACACCATGGGTCAGATGCAGACTGCGTTTCGCAACATCGTGACGATGCTGCACGGTGTGCGCGATGGTCTGATCCGCGACGCCAACCACTACGAGAGCCAGGAAGCTGCGTCGCAGCAGATCCTGGGCAGCTAGGGAGGATTAGGAAGATGTCGATCAACTACCAGTTCGGTGATGTCAACGCTCACGGCGCCTTGATCCGTGCCCAGGCGGCTTCGTTGGAGGCTGAGCACCAGGCGATCGTGCACGATGTGCTGGCCGCGGGTGATTTCTGGGGTGGTTCGGGTTCGGTGGCGTGCCAGGAGTTCGTGTCCCAGTTGGGTCGCAACTTCGCGGTGATCTACGAGCAGGCCAATGCTCATGGTCAGAAGGTGCAGACCGCCGGCAACAACATGGCCAACACCGACGCCTCGGTGGGCTCCAGCTGGGCCTGACCCGCCCGGCCCGACAAGCAAAAGACCGGCGCAGCGGAGGGGGTTGCGCCGGTTTTTTCTGCCTACAGCACCCCGAGCACCCGACGGCTGAAAGCAAACCGTCAAAAATCCGAGAAAGCCCGTAAAGAACTCGTTAACGACCGATCACCTCAAGTAGTCGGGCGGAAACAGTGGAGTCCGTGACCGAGCCCAGCTGGGGGCCGGCTCGTATCCCACCAGGAGTCGTCATGTCCTTCGTGACCACCCATCCCGAGGCGATGGCGGCGACCGCCACCAACCTGCAAGCGATCGGTTCGGCGATGACCGCGCAGAGCGCCGCGGCGGCCGCACCCACCACGGGTATCGCACCGGCGGGCGCCGACGATGTCTCGCTCCTGCAGGCGACCCAGTTCTCCGCCTACGGTCAGCTGTACCAGCAGATCAGCGCCCAGGCTGCGGTGATTCAGGAGATGTTCGTCAACACCCTGCGCACCAGCGCGGACTCCTACGGCAGCACCGAGACCGCCAACTCAGCCGCCGCCGACTCGTCGGCGGCCGGGGGCCTGCTGGGCGCACTCACCGGGACGTCGGCCGCCGACCCGACCTACGGGCTGGGCGGGATCGCCAGCAACAGCGCTGTCTTGGCCGCCATGCAGGGTGGCACCATCGGCTCGGCCGCCTCGGAATTCACCGGGTTGGGCAAGGGCTACATCACCGCCCCGTCGGGAGTGGTGCACCACGTCGCACCCGAAGCCCTGGCCTTTCCTTCCGCAAATCTCGCCAGCGAAGCCACCCCTGCGAGCGCGGCAGCTGGCGCGCCGGTGCCGATGGGCGCGGGCCAGGCGGCGGCACCGACCCCCGGTGCGCCGGTGCCACCGAACTGGGCCGGCCAGACCGCCCCGGCGCAGGCAGCACCGGCTCAGGCCACACCGGCTTCGTTGTCCGGTACCGGTACGGCCGCCGCCGCACGGGGCGCCTCGATGGGCGCGGTTCCCGCTGCGATGCCCGGATCCTCAAGCGAGCAGGGCAGCCGCGGCCGGCTGCGATACGGCATCAAACCGAAGGTGATGCCGCGCCCACCGGTGGGCTGACGGCAGACACCTCGACTACCAGCGATCGGAATTGACGAACATGGATTTTGGCGCCTTACCCCCGGAAATCAACTCCGGTCGCATGTACGCCGGTGCCGGTGCGGCACCGATGATGGCGGCCGCTGCGGCGTGGAACAGTCTCGGCGCGGAACTTTCGACAACCGCGACGTCCTACCAATCGGCGATCGCGGCACTGACCGGCGAGGAGTGGCAGGGACCGGCCTCGGCGTCGATGGCCGCAGCGGTGACGCCGTACGTGAACTGGCTCAACACCACCGCGGCCGCCGCCGAGTACGCAGCCACCCAGGCCATGGCCTCGGCCGCCGCGTTCGAGGCGACGTTCGCGATGATGGTGCCGCCCCCGGCGATCGCCGCCAACCGGGCGCAGCTGGCCGCACTGGTCGCGTCGAACATCCTGGGCGTCAATACCGCGGCGATCGCCGCCACCGAAGCGCTCTACGCCGAGATGTGGGCACAAGACGCCATCGCCATGTACGGCTATGCCGCCTCCTCGGCGAGCGCCGGAACACTGCAGCCACTGTCCTCTCCCAATCCGATCACCAACCCAGTCGGCACGGCTGGTCAGGCGGCCGCGGTCGGCCAGGCAACGACCGGCAGCACCCAGTCCGGGTTGAATCAGCTGGTCTCCGGGCTGCCCAACGCCCTGCAGACCATGTCGTCGCCGTTGAGCGCCGCAGCCTCGCCCAGCCAGGCCGGTGACTTCCTATCGAATTTCATCGACTCGACGCAGAACATCGGTATCTGGAACGCAATTCAGACCTACAGCACCTACGGGGTGACCGCCGGGTCCTGGCATCTGTTCGCGGGCATCGCCAGCGCCATCGCCATCGCCAACCCCGGGGTGGGGGGTGCCGCCGGGGTGATGCTGATGGACTCGGTCGATGCCGCCCCGGGCGGCGCGGCGGTCACCGGCCCGGCACCCGCCGGTCGCGCACCGGTCCTGGCCGGCATGGCCCAAGCCGCGCCGGTCGGTGGACTCTCGGTGCCGTCGACCTGGCCGGGGGCGCTGCCCGGCGAGACCGGTACGGCGCCGTTGATCACCTCCGAGTGGATCCCGGGGTCGGTCGAGGAAGGACAGTCCGTGTCGGCGGTTCCCGCTGGAATCGGTGCTGCCGGGGCGGCCGCCGGACGCAGCGGCCGAGGCCTCGGCGACCCGCGCTACGGGTTCAAACCCACCGTGATGGTGCGGCCTGTCGTTGCTGGCTGATGCCCTCGGTTGCCGCGATGATGGTCTGGTGAGTCTGGTGAGACAAGCCGGGCGGCCTGGAGAACCACGGGGAGAACTGCGCATCTACCTCGGAGCCTCGCCCGGGGTCGGCAAGACCTACGCGATGCTCGGTGAAGCGCACCGCCGCACCGAGCGCGGCACCGATGTCGTTGCGGCCGCGGTCGAGACCCACGGCCGCGACAAGACCGCGGAGCTGTTGGCTGGCATCGAGATCGTCGGCGAGCCCGGTGGGGAGCTCGATGTCGACGCGGTACTGACCCGCCACCCCGAAGTGGTCCTGATCGACGATCTCGCCCACACCAACCCCGCGGGCAGCCGTAATCCCAAACGCTGGCAGGACATCGAGGAATTGCTTGCCGCCGGGATGACGGTGATCTCCACCGTCAACGTAGAGCAGCTGGAGAGTCTGAGCGACGTCGTCGCCAAGATCACCGGGACCACCCAGCACGACACCGTCCCCGACGCGGTCGTGCGCCACGCGACGCAGATCGAACTCATCGACGTCGCACCAGAGGCTTTGCGCCGCAGGCTGTCCCACGGAAACGTCTATCCGCCAGAGAAGGTCGACGCGGCGCTGTCCAACTATTTCCGTGGCGAGACGCTGACGGCGCTGCGGGAATTGGCGCTGCTGTGGCTGGCCGGCCAGGTCGATGCGGCATTGACCAAATACCGCGCCGACAAGAAGATCACCCAGACCTGGGAGGCGCGAGAACGCATTGTCGCGGCGGTGACCGGCGGCCCGGAGTCCGAGACGCTGGTGCGCCGGGCCTCCCGCATCGCGTCCAAAGCCGGCGGCGAACTGATGGTGCTGCACGTCCTGGGGGACGACGCGCGTTCCGGTGCGACCGCACCGTGGGTCGGCAAGATCCGCCAACTGGCGATCAGCTTGGGCGCTTCGCTGCACACCGTGATCGGTGACGACGTGCCGACCGCGCTGCTGGACTTCTCGCGTGACGTCAACGCCACCCAGTTGGTGATCGGTACGTCGCGCCGCTCCCGCTGGGCCCGCATCCTCGACGAGGGTGTCGGTGCCGCGGTGGTGCAGCAGTCCGGCGACATCGACGTCCACATCGTCACCTACGAGGACGCCAAGCCGAGTTTCCGGGGAATCTCGATCTCGCCGCGCGAACGACGTGCGGCTTCCTGGCTGGCCGCCGTCATCGTGCCGTGCCTGATGTGCGTGATCATTGTGAGCTGGTTGGACCGCTACTTCGACGCCGGTCAGAGCGCGCTGTTCTTCGTAGGTGTGCTGGTGGTGGCCCTGCTCGGCGGTATCGCTCCGGCCGTGCTCTCGGCGTTGCTGTCCGGGGTGCTACTGAACTACTTCGTGCTCGCTCCGCGGCGCGACTTCACCATCGCCGAACACGACGTGGCCGTGACCGAAGTCGTCCTGCTGTTGGTGGCCGTCGCGGTGGCGGCCCTGGTCGACGGCGCGGCCAAACGAGCTCGGGAAGCCGGTCGCGCGTCCCGCGAAGCAGAGTTGATGACGCTGTTCGCCGGTTCGGTGCTGCGCGGCGCGGACCTGGACACTCTGCTGGAGCGGGTGCGCGAAACCTACGCGCAGCGGGCGGTGAGCCTGGTCCGCGTCCCGAACAGCACCGCGACGCCTGAAGTCGTCGCCTCGGTCGGCGATAATCCCTGCACCACAGTAGATCTCGCGGACACCTCGATCGATGTCGGCGACGACGAATTCTGGATGCTGATGGCCGGCCGGCAGTTGGCCTCCCGTGACCGCCGGGTGCTGTCGGTGGTGGCCCGGCAGGCCGCCGGACTGGTACGCCAGGAAGAACTGGCCGCCGAGGCCGGCCGAGCCGACGCGGTGATGCGGACCGACGAGCTGCGCCGTTCGCTGTTGTCGGCGGTCAGCCACGACCTGCGCACCCCGCTGGCGGCAGCCAAGGCGGCAGTGTCGAGTCTGCGCGCCGACGACGTGGACTTCTCCCCCGGCGACACCGCCGAACTGCTTGCCACCGTTGAAGAATCGGTCGATCAACTCACCGGCCTGGTGGGCAATCTGCTCGACTCCTCGCGGCTGGCCGCGGGTGTCATCCGGCCGGAGTTGACCAAGGTGTACCTGGAGGAGGTGGTGCAGCGCGCCTTGATCGGAATCAGCAAGCGCAGCAACATCTTCGGCCACGGCCGCGGGCTCGACCAGGTGAAGGTCGAAGTGGGCCCGACGGTGGCGATGGCCGATGTCGGGTTGCTGGAACGCGTGCTGGCCAACGTGATCGACAACGCGTTGCGCTACGCCCCAGACAGCATGGTGCGGGTGACGGCCGGCCGAGTCGGCGACCGGGTCCTGATCAACGTCGCCGACGACGGCCGCGGGTTGCCCCGTGGCGGCGAGGCGCACGTGTTCGATCCGTTCCAGCGCCTCGGCGACCGCGACAACACCAGCGGCGTCGGCCTCGGACTTTCGGTGGCACGAGGATTCACCGAGGCGATGGGCGGCACCATATCAGCGACCGAGACACCGGGAGGCGGGTTGACCATGGTGGTGGACCTGGCCGCACCGGCGGGAGACATCTGATGAGCACACGAGTCCTGGTAGTCGACGACGAGCCGCAGATCCTGCGCGCGCTGAAGATCAACCTCTCGGTGCGCGGCTACGAAGTCGTCACCGCGGCGACCGGAGCCGGCGCCCTGCGCGCCGCTGCCGAGCAGCGTCCCGATGTGGTGATCCTCGATCTGGGGCTGCCTGACATCTCCGGCATCGAGGTGCTGGCCGGGCTGCGCGGCTGGCTGACGGTCCCGGTGATCGTGCTGTCCGCCCGCACCGACTCGGCCGACAAGGTGGAGGCGCTCGACGCCGGTGCCGACGACTACGTGACCAAGCCGTTCGGCATGGACGAATTCCTGGCACGGCTGCGCGCCGCCGCACGACGCAACGCCGCAACCGCGGAAATCGACCAGCCAATAGTGGAAACCGCTTCGTTCACCGTGGATCTGGCGGCCAAGAAGGTCACCAAGGACGGCGGTGAAGTCCACCTGACTCCCACGGAGTGGGGCATGTTGGAGATGCTGGTCCGAAACCGGGGGAAGCTGGTCGGCCGCGACGAGTTGCTCACGCAGGTATGGGGCCCGGCATACGCAAAGGAAACCCAATACCTTCGGGTCTATCTGGCGCAGTTGCGCCGCAAACTCGAGAACGATCCCTCGAACCCCAAACACCTGCTCACCG
The DNA here is from genome assembly GCF_020181635.2 of Mycobacterium zoologicum. NCBI lineage: Bacteria > Bacillati > Actinomycetota > Actinomycetes > Mycobacteriales > Mycobacteriaceae > Mycobacterium > Mycobacterium zoologicum. Next base: position 295,113 of record NZ_JAYJJS010000001.1, read on the forward strand.
AGGCCGGGATGGGCTATCGATTCGAAGTGTGAAGCTTTGATGTTTTGAAATCCGCCGGCGCGGATATGCCTGAGGGACCTAGCGGAAGGAGCTTTACCGTGATGTTCTCTCAGATTGCGAAGAAGACGGCAGTAGTCGGAGCCGGCCTCACGACGGCCGGAATGCTGGCGGTGGCGCCCGCCTCCGCGGACCCACAGGTGGTCGGATTCGGGCAGACCCAAGAGATTCAGAGCCCCGGTGGGGCCATCGACTACACCGTCTCGGACCTGCAACCCAGCGGGCACAACGACGGCATCTGGTACTCGGACGTGACCGCCGAGGCAGTAAGCGGTTCGCCCACTCCAAACATCGCCAACTTCAATGCGCGTGCCGTCAACAGTTCAACGTTCGCGGTGATGAAGGGCAATGAGGTCGACGGCCTGCCCAACGGGCCGATCGCCGCGGGCAGCGAGACCAGCGGACGACTCTACTTCGACGTCAAGAACGGCACCGCACCGGACAGCGTCGTCTACCGCGACGCCGCTGGCGTCGACAAGGTCGTCTGGAAGAGCCGACAGCCCGCTTGAGTCACGTCGCCGGGGGCGCGGCCAGATCCACCACCATGGTGAGGCCGCCGCCCGGAGTCTCGGTGGCGTGCAGCGTCGGGCGCATAGCGCAGGGCGTTGTCCAGCAGGTTGGCCGACCGGGTCCGACCTGAAGTTAGACCCTTTACGCCTTTACGGCCGGCCGGCAATCGCTAGGCGATCGACAGCACAATGCCGTCCAGGATGTCGTGTTCGCTGACCACCAACTCCGCGATTCCGGCGCGCTGCGCCAAGATGCGGGCCAGTTCCTGGACCACGATCGCGCCACCGCCGATGACGTCGACGCGGCCGGGGTGCATCGGGCCCAGGGCGGCCCGTTCGGCGCGACTCATACCGATCAACTGATCACAGACCGCCGTCAGGTCGGCGAAGGCGACCCGCGACAGATGTATTGCGGCCGAGTCGTATTCGGCTAGACCATGAGCCAAGGCTGACAGCGTGGTCATGGTGCCCGCCACCCCCACCCAGGTTCGGGCGTGCTGAACCGGCACCGCCTGCACCGCCTCCCCGAGCAGCTCGCGGGCCACGTCGCGGGCAGCGCAGACCTCTTCGGCCGTCGGCGGGTCGGAGTGCAGGCAGCGTTCGGTCAGCCGGACACAGCCGATGTTGGCCGAGTAACTCGCGGACACCCCGCTGTCCGGATCACCCAGCACCACCTCGGTGGAACCACCCCCGAGGTCGACGACCACGAACGGCCCGTCGGCACTGTCCAATTCGCCCACCGCGCCGCGGAAGGACAACTCGGCTTCCTCCTGGCCGGTGATCACCTCGGCAACCGCCCCCGCAACGGCACGTCCGAGCACCTGTGCCGTCATGTCGAAGAACACGTCACGGTTGGCTGCGTCGCGGGTGGCCGACGTCGCCACCATACGCACCCGCGAAACATCGTGTGCGACCAGCAGATCGGCATAGTCGCCCAACGCCACCCGGGTGCGTTCCAGCGCCCGGGCACCGAACCGCCCGGTGGCGTCGACGCCCTCGCCCAACCGCACCACGCGCATCTCACGGTGCACGTCCCGCAGCCGGCCGTCGACGAAGTCGGCGATCAGCAGGCGGATCGAGTTGGTGCCGCAGTCGATTCCGGCGACCCTCATAGCCACTGCTCCGGGACCAGGACACGGGCCATCGCCGGTTCGGCGGCCAGGATCGCCAACGCCTCGTCCCCGAACGGATTGACCCCGCGCCCCTTGGCCAGCGAGTGCGCGATCAGCACGTGCAGGCACTTGACCCGGTCGGGCATCCCACCTCCGGTGAACGTGGTCTCCAGCGATTCGATGGCGTCCCGCTCGGCCAGATACGACTCGTGAGCCGCCCGGTATCCGGCGGCCAACTCCGGGTCGACGTGCAGTCGTTCGGTCATCTCGGCCATCAGCCCCGAGGACTCCAGTCGGCTCGCCGCGGCGGTCAGCATCGGGTGGGTCAGGTAATACAGCGTCGGAAACGGTGTTCCGTCAGGAAGTTTCGGTGCCGTCTTCACCACGGCGGGCTCTCCGTCGGGGCACCGGTAGCAGATCTCCAGGACACCGCGGGGCTCGCGGCCCAGTTGACGGCGCACCGCGTCCAGGTCGGCGGCATCAACCACCGGGCACCGCCGGGACGGGTGCGAGCGGAGGCTCGATGGGCGCGGGTGGCTGATGCGGCGCGTCGGCGATGGTGTGCCACAGCGACGTGTACCAGGGGTCGTCGGTGGGCCCGGTGACCGCCACGATGCCCGGCTCCCCCGGCACGTCGGCGCCCGGGGGCAGTTGAACCTGATACGGGATCTCACCGGGCATCACGAAGCCCAAGCGCTGGCGGGCCTGCGCTCGGATGTGTGCCGGGTCGTCCATGTTCGCCTTCTGCTGTTTGAGGTCGGAGATCTGTTGGTGCAGCGTGTTTTCCAGCTGGGACTGTTGCTTCATCTCGGCGTGCTGGGCGAAGAAGGTCCGGACCGGTCCGGCGACGGTCAGGGTGAGCACGCACATCACCGCGGCCAGGATGACGGCCCGGCGTGCGGTGAATCCGACCCGCAGCTCGGCGCGTTCATCGGCGGCCGCGGCGGCGGACCGTTTGACCGGCGCCGCAGGTGATTCCGGCTGCGCTGTCCGTGAGTTGGCCGGTGCCCGCCGCACCGCGGGTGTGCGGCGCGGGTGGGCACGGCCGGTCTCGCCGGCCCGACCCGGCCGTGACGTCGCGGCGCGCCGCTTGGCGTCGGGCCGTTTCGGATCGGACATGCCAGCGCCCTCTGGTGGCTACTTGCTCTCCGGCGCGTAGCGCGGGAAGGCCAGTTCACCGGCGTAGCGGGCGGCGTCGCCGAGCTCTTCCTCGATCCGCAGCAGCTGGTTGTACTTGGCCACCCGTTCGCTGCGGGCCGGTGCACCGGTCTTGATCTGGCCGCTGCTGACGGCCACCGCGAGGTCGGCGATGGTGGTGTCCTCGGTCTCGCCGCTGCGGTGACTCATCATGGTGCGGTAGCCGCTGTTGTGGGCCAGGGTGACCGCATCCAGGGTCTCGGTCAGTGTGCCGATCTGGTTGACCTTGACCAACAGCGCGTTCGCGGCGCCCCGCTCGATGCCGTCTTCGAGGCGCTCGGGGTTGGTGACGAACAGGTCGTCACCGACGAGCTGGACGCGGTCGCCGATCGCCGACGTCAGCGCGACCCAGCCGTCCCAGTCGTCCTCGGAGAGCGGGTCTTCGATGGACACCAGCGGGTAGGCGTCGAGCAGCGACGCGTAGAACTCCGCGAGTTGGGCGGCGGTGCGGTTCTGCTTCTCGAACGCGTAACCGGTTCCCTCGGTGTAGAACTCGGTGGCCGCGACGTCCAGCGCCAGCGCCACGTCGGTGCCCAGCTTGAAGCCGGTGGTCTCGATCGCCGTGCTGATCAGGTCCAGCGCCGCGGTGGTGCCGGCCACGTCGGGCGCGAATCCGCCTTCGTCACCGAGCCCGGTGGACAGACCCTGCTTCTTGAGCACCGACTTCAGCGCGTGGTAGACCTCGGCCCCCCAGCGCAGCGCCTCGGCGAAGTTGGGGGCGCCGATCGGGGCGACCATGAACTCCTGGACGTCGACGCCGGTGTCGGCGTGGGCACCGCCGTTGAGGATGTTCATCATCGGCACCGGCAGGATGTGGGCGTTGGGGCCGCCGAGGTAGCGGTACAACGGCAGCGCCGCGGAGTCGGCGGCCGCCTTGGCCACCGCCAGCGATACCCCGAGCATGGCGTTGGCACCCAGCCGGGACTTGTCCGGGGTGCCGTCGAGGTCCACCAGCGCCTGGTCCACGAGTCGCTGGTCGTCAGCACTGATCCCGATGACCACCGGCGCGATCTGGTCCAGGACCGCGGTGACCGCCTTCTGCACGCCCTTGCCGCCGTAGCGGGTGCCGCCGTCACGGAGTTCCACGGCCTCGTGCTCGCCCGTGGACGCACCGGAAGGCACCGCGGCCCGGGCGAACGTGCCGTCCTCCAGAGCGACCTCGACCTCGACCGTGGGGTTGCCGCGGGAATCGAGGATCTCGCGGGCGCCGACCTGCTGGATGATGGGCACAGACTTCTCCTAGAGCTGGGGATTGAACGTCGTTCTCCTAGGGGAGCCTAAACCGTGGCCGGTACCAGCCACGTCACCCACATCTCACAAGGGCCGGCCGGCCGCGTAGGAGGCAGCCCAGTCCCGCACCGCGCGGGCATATATCTCCGACTCGTTATAGGCCATCAATGCCGTCATCCAGCCCTTCGGGGTGGCCAGGTCCTTGCCTCGCCAGCACAGGTAGCCGGCGGCCGACAGTGCGGCGTCGTCGATGTTGTCCGGGCTCACGATGCCGTCGTTGTTGGCGTCGACGCCGTAGAGCCGCCAGGTCTCCGGGATGAACTGCATGGGGCCCATCGCACGGACCACGCCGTCGTCGTCGGCCAGGTCAGGCTGCACCTCCTCGACGATGTGCAGATTGCCCCCGGAGCCGTCCAGGCGGACGCCGCGGATCTTGGGCCGCACGTCGCCGTTGCGCGCCACCGAAGCGTGGTTGTAGCGGCCGTGATGGCTCTCGATCTGGCCGATGGCCGCCAGCGTGGTCCAGCCCAGGTGGCAGTTGGGGTTCTCCACCTCCGCGACGCGCGCCGCGTAGGCGTAGGCCTCCAGTGCGGTGACCGGGATGTCGAGCATCGGCGCCCGCTCAGCGGCCCAGTGGTACAGCTGGTCGGCGGGCCGGCCGTCCTCCAGGCGGGTGTTCACCGCCGGAACCGGGTCACCCGGTGGTGGTGGCACGCCCTGCGGGATGGGGTTACCGAGCTGCCAGCTGCAACTGGATGCCAACAGCACCGCCGTCGCGCCCACGACGGCAGTCGTGCGCAGCCAACGAACCGCGGACACTGTTCTCCCCAACCTCGAATGTATTGCTTGGTGTCCATAGTTCCACGGACAACAGAATTAGCCGGTCAGGCCGTCACGCTCCGGATCGGCGAGCAACGCGCCGCGAGCGCGCGCCACCCGGGACCGGATGGTGCCCACCGGGCAGCCGCAGACCGCCGCGGCATCGGAATAGGACAGGCCGAACAGTTGGGTCAGCAACAGTGCCTCACGCTGGTCGGCGGACAGACCCGCGATCAACGTGGTGACTTCGACGACGTCCTCGAAACCGCGCGCCGGGCGATCCCGCTCCAGCAGCAACTCCGGGTCGGCACCGTGCGCCCTGCGCGGACGTGACCGCAGGTAGCGGATGTGGTCTGCGACCACCCGGCGTGCAATGGCCAACAGCCAAGTCCGGGCGCTGGAACGTCCGGCGAACCGCGAGATCGCACCGATGGCCCGCAGGAAAGTCTCCTGCGTCAGATCGTCGGCGCTGCCCGCATCGAACAGGTAGGCCACGAACCGCCAGACGTCGTGCTGGGTGGCCTTGATGAACGCCTCCAGCGCACGGGCGTCACCGGCGGCTGCGGCCAGCGCGAGCGCGGTGACAACGTCGTCAGCGTCGTTGTCGCCCCGTTCCGCTCCCGCCATGAAAAACCACCCTAGACCAGGTTCTTCCACGCCTCTACGACGCATGGTCGTAGGGCCATCCGCGCGGTTCACCGAACGCAGGTGACGGCCTTTTCCACCGGACCAGCCGCGGCGGGATTCACCCTTGGCTGCCGCGGGGCCGGCATCGTCGGTGAGCGAGCCAGAGGCGTGGCCGCCGGTACGCTCGCGGGCCACCAGCAACGCGAACACCAGACCGAGCAGGACCGGCAGATGACTGGCGATGCGTTCCGGGGTCACCTGGCCGTGGTAGGCGTCGATCGCCACATAACCGGTCAGGGCCAGGGCATACACCCCGGCGATGGCCGCAACACCGATCGCCATCGCAGGCCAGATACCGGCGGCGATCATCGCGCCGCCCAGCGCCAACAACCATGAGGTGGACTCGTGCAGCAAATGCGCACCGGTGGCCGCGCCGTGCCCGTGCGCCGACACCATGCCGAAATCGACACCGGCGATCTGCGCCAGCGCCGTCAGCACCTGCACCACCCCGACCGCGATCAGCGACAGCCGGCGATAGCCCCAGTGCCGGGGTGCGGTGATCCGGTTGGTGACCGATGTCACCCCGGCGGCCGCCAGGATCTGTGCGGCCAGGTCAGGTCCGGCCTCGGAGTGGGCCCCGGTTTCGATCTCGGTCAGTCGGCGGGCCTGGGCGGCAGCACCCACCAGCCAGCGTCGGCAGCTACGGCATGATGCCAGGTGCGCGTCGACCTGCTGCGCCGGCAATGCCTGCTGCTCGCCGTCGAGCAACGACGACAATGTTTCGCGCACCACCTCGCACCGCATGCCGACATCGTCGCGCATCCGGCGGACATACACAAAGGTCACCCGGCCAGGGAACCAAACCGCACATCCGCGCGACCACTTCGGTGTCGGGGAAAACACACGATCGAGCAGGAGACATCCATGAGTGCACCAGTCTGGTTGGCATCGCCGCCGGAGGTGCACTCTGCGCTGCTCAGCGCGGGCCCGGGCCCGGGGCCGCTACTGGAATCGGCTTCGGCGTACTCGGTGATGAGCGCCGAATACGCCGAAGTGGCCGCCGAGCTCGACGCGGTACTGGCCGGTGTGCAGGCCGGTGCCTGGCAGGGCCCCAGCGCCGAGCAGTACCTGGCCGCGCACAGCCCGTATCTGACGTGGCTGACCGAGAGCGCCGCCAAGAGCACCGCGGCAGCCGGCCTGCACCAGACCGCAGCCGCGGCCTACACCACCGCACTGGCCGGCATGCCCACACTGGCCGAGCTGGCCGCCAACCATGCGATTCACGCGACGCTGGTGGCAACTAATTTCTTCGGCATCAACGCCATTCCGATCGCATTGAACGAGGCCGACTACGTCCGGATGTGGGTCCAGGCCGCCACCGTGATGACGACGTACCAGGGCGTGACGGGAACGGCGCTGGCCTCGGTTCCGGTGGCCACACCCGCACCGTCGATCGTGACCCCGGGAGCTGCTGACGCCACCACCAGCTGGGACCAGCAGATCGCCGACCTGCTCACGCAGTTCAACATGGGCTTTGCCGACCCGGTCGCCAAGTGGCTGTGGGCGCAGTTGGGTGTCGACGCGTATCCGATCCAGGCGTTTCCCTTTGCCAGCGCTGTCGGCCAGATGCTGGCACAGATCCCGGGAATGTCTCCGGTCATCGCCAGCGCCCTGGGCTGGAGCGTGTTCCACACGCTGATGCTGTTGTGGCCGATGGGGCAGATCGCCGTGCAGATGGCGATCCCGATCATGATGGCCGCGGCGCCCGGCCTGCTCGCTGCCACCGCCGGACTCGGCGCGCTCGGCGCGCTCGGCGCGGTGGGCGGCGTCGACCGGGTGGTGGAGCCGACCGCACCGATGCCCGTGACCGGCAGCGTCGGCGCCCCGGTCACCTCAGGTGCGGTCGTCCCAGCCGGGGCGGAAGCCTGCGCCTGCGCCGACCCGATCTCCTCGGCCGGCCCGACCGCTCCCGGCGCCGTCAGCGCGGGGATGCCGGCCGGCGGCGTCGGCGGCGGTCCGGGCGTCGGTTTCGGGCCGACGTCGTGCCTGTATCTGGTGAGCAGCGCGTCGTCGTCGGCGCGGCAGTCCGCCGGCAGCCGGCGCTCCCGCAGCGCCGAGGAGGACGCGGCGGAGAGTCAGTCGGCCCCCGGCTCGGCCGCGACGGAGTCGCAGGCCCAGAAACGCCGGCGGCGCCGACGGGCCGCGCAACACGGCTTCGGCGACGAATACATGGACATGAACATCGGGGTGACCCCGGAGTGGGATGGGCCTTCGGGCGCGGTCGGCTCTTCGGATTCCGGTGCCGGTCCGCTGGGCTTCGCCGGCACAGTCCCCGACAACGGCCGGCGGGCCGCGGGAGTCGCCGTGCTCACCGGCGACGGGATCGACGCCGAGCCGCGGGTGCCGATGCTGCCGGGCGGCTGGGGCGAGGTTGGATTCGGGCAGAGCTAGCCTTTCGCTGGTGTCACACCTGCAAGCGTGGTGTTACACTTTCGCCATGCCGACCGAGCACCGGCGTCACGCCATCACCGAGACCGACGACATCAGCACGGCGTTGGAGTTCGCGCGCCGCGCATGGCCCGAACTTGCGGCTAAACCCGGCGCACTGTTGCGTCAACTCATCCTGGTCGGCCGAAACACCCTCGAGCACGAACACGCCGCGACCGATCGCGAACGACAGCAAACGATCGATGAAACCAGTGGCGCACTCACCGGAATCTTCGGCCCGAACTACCTCAAGGAACTGCGCGAGGACTGGGACGAGTGATCGTTCTCGACGCCAGCGTGCTGATCGGCCATTTCGAGGCGTCCGACGCCCACCACACCGCGGCGACTGCACTGCTCAAGGCTCATTTTGCCGCGCGATTCACGGCAAGCGTCATCACCCTCGCCGAGGTATACACCGGCGCCGCACGAGCCGGGAAGGCCGATGAGCTCAGCCGGGCGCTGGCACGGTTGCGAATCGAAGGAGTGGATCTGCCACCCGACGCCGCCCGCCGCCTCGGGGAACTGCGCGCAATCACCAAACTGAAGATGCCGGACTGCTGCGTCATCTACACCGCCGAGCATAACGATGCGATGATCGCCACCTTCGACGAACAGCTCGCCGATCGCGCAGCGGCTCTCGGGTTAACGATCGCGACCTGACTGACGACCGGGGTAGGACTACGGCAGCGGCCAGTGGGCGCGCCACTGCTGCTCACCGAGCTCCCCGGCGATCGCCTTCTCCACCACACGGACGGTGTCCATCAGATCCAAAACCGTTGTGCGCAAATCATTTTCCGCATCAGAATCGGCGGTGACGGTCACGCTGGTGACGGCGCTGGGGATCAGATCCGCCGGAACGCCGGCGCGGGCGAGGCGCTGCAACACCTTGCTCGCCAACGCCAACGCCGGCTGAGCGGTCGGAAGGTCGTCCATGATCGAGTCCCTGGCCTTGACCTCCAAGGCTTTTCGGTCATGCCACTGCGCCACCTGGTCCTCGCGCGAGATCTCCTCACCGGCCAGCACCGCGGGCACCCGGTGGGCCAGCTTGCGCAACAGGGCCTCGGCGACGTCGTCGATGCCGAACGGATGGTCAAGAGCCTCTTCGGCGATGCGGGCGTGGAACAGCACCTGCAGCAGCACATCGCCGAGTTCGTCACGCAGGTCATCGGCGTCACCGCCGCGCACCGCGTCGAACAGCTCGTAGGTCTCCTCCAGCAGGAACTTCCGCAGCGAGTCGTGGGTCTGTTCGCCCTCCCACGGGCCGTCCGCGCGCAACCGGTCCATGATCGCGACCGCGTCGATCAGCCGCTCCCCCGCCGGTGCCTCGGGTGCCGCGATCAGCGCCTCGCCGGCCGCCAGGCGAGCCACGACGGCGGGATGGTTGCGGTCCGAGGACAGCAGCACCGCCGCCTCGGCGCCGGACAGCACCGACTGGGCGGCCGGCAGCGACCACGGCACCGCGATCGGCAGTTCCTCGGTGTAGACGATGTCGCCGCATAGCAGCGCGCACGCTTCCACCGGGATCAGCGTCGGCCGGCGGGGGTCGACCAGGACGACGGTCATCGGGCCGTCACGTCGACATGGCCTGCGGGCTTGCCGTCGAGAGCATTGACCAGGTCGGCCACCATCTGCACCAGCTCGATATCGCGGATGCGCGGCGAGCCGACAGGCGCTCCCGCCCCTCCAGAACGGGGTATCGGGACCTGCACGGTGGCGGTGGTGGCGCGGTAGCTCGCGGACGGGTGCAGCCGCTTGAGCCGGATCTGCGCGGAGTCCGGCAGCGTCATCGGCGACAGCCGCAGCGTCGTCGCCGACGCCCCCGAAACCTCGGTGATCCCTACCGCCCGGCACAGCAGCCGCAGCCGGGCCACCGCGACCAGCCGGACCGCCGGTTCGGGCAGCGGACCATAGCGGTCGTTCAGTTCCTCGACAACCGCGGCGATCTCGCCGTCACCGGTGGCGGCGGCCAGCCGGCGGTAGCCCTCCAGCCGCAGCCGGTCGGAGTTGATGTACTCCGGCGGCAGGTGGGCGTCGACCGGCAGGTCGATCCGGACGTCGCGGACCTCTTCGGTGGTGATGGTCTCGCCTTCAGCAAGGTTGAACGCCGAGCGGTAGGCCTCGACGGCCTCACCCACCAGCCGCACGTACAGGTCGAAGCCCACCCCGGCCACGTGCCCGGACTGCTCCACCCCGAGCACGTTGCCGGCGCCGCGGATCTCCAGGTCCTTCATCGCCACCGCCATGCCGGCACCCAACTCGTTGTTCTGGGCGATGGTGGCCAGCCGGTCGTGGGCGGTCTCGGTCAGCGGCGCGTCCCGCGGATACAGGAAGTAGGCGTAGCCGCGTTCCCGGCTGCGTCCCACCCGGCCCCGAAGCTGGTGCAGCTGGGAGAGCCCGAAGGTGTCGGCGCGCTCGACGATCAGGGTGTTGGCGTTGGAGATGTCCAGGCCGGTCTCGATGATCGTGGTGCACACCAGGATGTCGTACTCCCGGTTCCAGAAGCCCGCCACGGTGGTCTCGAGCATCTCCTCGGGCATCTGGCCGTGCGCTACGACCACCCGGGCCTCGGGCACCAGCGCCCGCACCCGGGCGGCGGCGGCGTCGATGGAGCTGACCCGGTTGTGCACGTAGAAGACCTGCCCGTCGCGCAGCAGCTCCCGGCGCAGTGCGGCCGCGATCTGCTTGTCGTCCTGGCCGCCGACGTAGGTCAGCACGGGATAGCGGTCTTCGGGCGGGGTGAGGATCGTCGACATCTCCCGGATGCCGGCCAGGCTCATCTCCAGGGTCCGCGGGATCGGCGTGGCACTCATGGTCAGCACGTCGACGTGGGTGCGCAGCGCCTTGATGTGTTCCTTGTGTTCGACGCCGAATCGCTGCTCCTCGTCGACGATCACCAGGCCGAGGTCCTTCCACGCCACCCCGGTCTGCAGCAGCCGGTGGGTGCCGATCACCACGTCGACGGAGCCGTCGGCCAGCCCGGCGATCACCGCCTTGGACTCGGCCGGGTCGGTGAAGCGGGAAAGGCCCTTGACGGTGACCGGGAATCCGGCCATCCGGGTACTGAACGTCTGCAGGTGCTGATCGGCCAGCAGAGTGGTGGGCACCAGCACCGCGACCTGCTTGCCGTCCTGCACGGCTTTGAACGCCGCGCGCACCGCGATCTCGGTCTTGCCGTAGCCGACGTCGCCGCAGATCACCCGGTCCATCGGGACCGGCTTTTCCATGTCGGACTTGACCTCGCCGATCGCGGTGAGCTGGTCCACGGTCTCGGTGAACCCGAACGCGTCCTCCATCTCGGCCTGCCACGGGGTGTCCGGGCCGAACGCGTGCCCCGGCGCGGCCTGACGTTTGGCGTAGAGCGCAACGAGTTCGTCGGCGATCTCACGAACCGCCTTGCGCGCCTTGGTCTTGGTCTGGCTCCAGTCGCTGCCACCGAGTCTGCTCAGCGCCGGGGCCTGGCCGCCGACGTAGCGGGACAGCTGATCCAGCGAATCCATCGGCACGTACAGCTTGTCGGTACCGTTCGCGCCGCGCTTGCCCGATGCGTATTCCAGTACCAGATATTCGCGCCGCGCCCCACCGACGGTGCGCTCGGTCATCTCGACGAACTTGCCGATGCCGTGCTGGTCGTGCACCACCAAGTCGCCGGCCGTCAGTGCCAGCGGGTCGACGGCGTTGCGGCGCTTGGCCGCCAGTCGTTTGCCCTCCGGGCCGGCGACCCGGTTGCCGGTCAGGTCGGTCTCGGTGACCACCACCAGATTGGCGCCGGGGATGACCAGGCCGTCGTGCAGCGGCCCGGCCAGCACCCCGACCACCCCGGGCTGTGGCGCCGCGCCCGGCTCCAACAGGGTTGCGGCGGTGTCGGATTCGCCCAACTGCTCCACGATCCGCCGCGCGGTGCCGACGCCGGGGGCCACGATCGCTGCGCAGCCGCCGGTGACGGTGTGTGCCCGCAGCATGGCGAAGATCGCCTCAACTCCGGCGATATTTCCCTGCACTCCGCGCGCCGACGGCGACGCCCGCACGTCGAGTTCGGTCGCGTCCGGGTCGGGCAGCTGGCTCAGCGTCCACCACGGATGCCCAGCCGCCAATGCCGCCGCGCGCACCTCTTGCAGCTCGCGGAATCCCGAGCCGTTCAGCTGCTCGATGTCGATCGGGGCGTCCCCGCCGATGGCCGCGACCGACCAGGACGCCTCCAAGAACTCGCGGCCGGTCTTGATCAGGTCGACCGCACGGGCGCGAACCTTCTCCGGGTCGCAGACCAGCACCGGGGTGCCGGCGCCGAGCTGATCGGTCAACAGCGCCTGCGGGCCGGGCCGCAGCACCGGGCCGAGTGCCTCCATGCCGTCGACCGGGATGCCCTCGGCGAGCTTGGCCAGCATGTCGCCGACCCCGCCTGTCACAGCGTTGCCGGTGGACGGGTGCGCCCCGGCGAGCTGCGCGGCCCGGTCGCGGACATCCTCGGTGAGCAGCAGCTCCCGGCACGGCACCGCGACCACGGCACCGGCCTCGATCTCGGGGATGGAACGCTGGTCGGCCACCGAGAACGGCCGTATCTCGGTGACCTCGTCGCCCCAGAACTCGACGCGCACCGGGTGTTCGGCGGTGGGCGGGAAGACGTCGAGGATTCCGCCGCGCACCGCGAACTCGCCGCGCCTGCCCACCAGGTCGACCCGGGTGTAGGCCAGCTCGACCAGCCGGGCGATCACCGCCTCGAAGGGCGTCTCGTCGCCGACGGCCAGGATCACCGGCTCGATGGCGTCGAGCTGCGGGGTCATCGGCTGCAACAACGACCGCGCGGTGGTCACCACCACCTGCAGAGGCGGGCCCAGCCGAGCGTCGTCGGGATGGGCCAGCCGTCGCAGCAGCAGCATCCGGGCGCCGACGGTGTCGACACCCGGGGACAGCCGTTCGTGCGGCAGCGTCTCCCAGGACGGGAACAGCGCCACCGTGTCGCCGTAGGCACCGCGCAGCTCGGCAGCCAGGTCGTCGGCGTCGTGCCCGGTGGCGGTGACCACCAGCAGCGGGCTGTGGCGGGCCAGCGCCGCCGCCACGAACGGCCGGGCCGCGGCCGGGCCCACCAGGTTCAGTTCGGCGGGCCGCTGCCCGGCGCGGTCGATGAGTTCGGCGAACGCCGGCGCCGTCAGCGCCAGTTCGACGAGCCCGGCGATCGGGGTGACGGGATGGCTCATACGTCGTGCAGAGTCGGGTCGGACTCCAGGTGCGTCAACCCGTTCCAGCAGAGGTTCACCAGATGCGCGGCCACCACTTCCTTCTTGGGCTCACGCACGTCCAGCCACCACTGGGCCGTCATCGACACCGAACCGACCAGCGCCTGGGCGTACAGCGGCGCGGTCTCCGGGTCCAGGCCGCGCTTGGCGAAGTCACCGGCCAGAATCGACGACACCTGGCCGATCGCGTCGTTTAGCAGGGTGGAATAGGTGCCGGAACTGATCGAGGCCGGGGAGTCGCGGATCAGGATCCGGAATCCGTCGGTGTGCTCGTCGACGTAGGTCAGCAGCGCCAACGCGACGCGCTCGACCCGCAGCCGGGACTGGTTGTTGGTCGACTTGGTCAGCGAGGTGGTGATGCCGTCCAGCAACGCCGACATCTCCCGGTCGACCACCACGGCGTAGAGCCCTTCCTTGCCGCCGAAATGCTCGTACACCACGGGTTTGGACACGTTGGCGCGCTGCGCGATCTCCTCGATGGAGGTGCCCTCGTACCCGCGCTCGGCGAACAGCGTGCGGGCAACGTCGATGAGTTGGTGCCGACGCTCGCTGCCGGTCATCCGGGCTCGAGGCGCCCGGCCATCCTTGTCCAGACCAGCCACGCCGAACAGCGTAGTCGTTTCGACTAGAGTCACTCCCCGAGCATCGATCCGTCGTGGTGTAATCGGCAGCACCTCTGATTTTGGTTCAGATAGTTCAGGTTCGAGTCCTGGCGACGGAGCACACGGAGAAGAGATCGGGTGACAGGCCAACACGAGACCGCGGTCGTGATTCTGGCGGCCGGCGCCGGAACCCGGATGGTCTCGGACACACCCAAGGTGCTGCACGCCCTCGGCGGGCGTTCCATGCTGTCGCACTGCGTGCGCGCCGCCGCCGGGATCAGCCCCAGCCACCTGGTGGTCGTGCTGGGCCACGCCCACGAACAGATCGCCGGGCCGGTGGCGGAGCTGGCCCAGGCCTTGGACTGCCGCATCGACATCGCCCTGCAGGAGCAGCAGTTCGGCACCGGGCACGCGGTGGTGTGCGGCCTGTCGGCGCTGCCCGACGACTTCGACGGCACCGTCGTGGTGACCTCGGGCGACATCCCGCTGCTGGACACCACCACGCTGGAGGCGCTGGTCGACACCCACCGCACCGCCCCGGCCGCGGTCACCGTGCTGACAACCACGCTGGCCGACCCGACGGGCTACGGACGCATCCTGCACACCCAGGACGGTGAGGTGACCGCGATCGTCGAGCAGGCCGACGCCACCGCCTCGCAGCGCGAGATCCGCGAGGTCAACGCCGGCGTGTACGCCTTCGACATCGCCCCGCTGCGCTCCGCGTTGAGCCGTCTCGGCTCGGACAACGCCCAGCATGAGCTGTACCTGACCGACGTGATCGGCATCGTCCGCGGCGACGGCCAGGTGGTGCACGCCCGCCACGTCGACGATTCGGCGCTGGTGGCCGGCGTCAACGACCGGGTGCAGCTGGCCGAGCTGGCCGCCGTGCTCAACCGCCGCCTGGTGGCCGCCCACCAGCGGGCCGGAGTCACGATCGTCGACCCCACCAGCACCTGGATCGACGTGGACGTGCGCATCGGGCGTGACACCACCGTCGCGCCGGGAACCCAGCTGCTGGGCGACACCGCGATCGGCGCGCACTGCCAGATCGGACCGGACAGCACCCTGACCGACGTCACCGTGGGTGACGGCGCCTCGGTGATCCGCAGCCACGCCACCTCGTCGTCGGTCGGAGGGGGTGCCACGGTCGGGCCGTTCAGCTACCTGCGTCCGGGCACCGCGCTCGGCGCCGACGGCAAGCTGGGCGCGTTCGTCGAGACCAAGAACTCCACCATCGGCACCGGCACCAAGGTTCCGCACCTGACCTACGTCGGTGACGCCGACATCGGCGAACACTCCAACATCGGCGCGTCCAGCGTGTTCGTCAACTACGACGGCCAGACCAAGCGACGAACCACCATCGGCTCACACGTGCGCACCGGGTCCGACACCATGTTCGTCGCGCCGGTCACCATCGGCGACGGGGCCTACACCGGCGCCGGGACGGTGGTACGCGACGACGTGCCGCCGGGTGCGCTGGCGATCTCGGCCGGCCCGCAGCGCAACATCGAGAACTGGGTGCAGCGCAAGCGGCCGGGCAGCGCCGCCGCACAGGCTGCCTCCCAGGCGACCGGAGATCAACCAGACTCCGTACCATGAGGCCCGAGTTAACTCGACCATTTTCCGAGATCTCCAACAGCGAGGGCAGCACGTGAGCCACGAGTGGACAGACAACCGCAAGAACCTGATGCTCTTCTCAGGTCGCGCGCATCCTGAGCTGGCCGAGCAGGTCGCCAAGGAGCTGGACGTCGCGGTCACCGCGCAGACCGCGCGCGACTTTGCCAACGGCGAGATCTTCGTGCGCTTCGACGAGTCGGTGCGCGGCTGCGACGCCTTCGTGCTGCAGTCCCACTCCGCGCCGCTGAACCAGTGGCTGATGGAACAGCTGATCATGATCGACGCCCTCAAGCGGGGCAGCGCCAAGCGGATCACCGCCATCCTGCCGTTCTACCCCTACGCCCGCCAGGACAAGAAGCACCGCGGCCGCGAACCCATTTCGGCTCGCCTGGTCGCCGACCTGCTCAAGACCGCCGGTGCCGACCGGATCGTGACGGTTGATCTGCACACCGATCAGATCCAGGGTTTCTTCGACGGCCCGGTCGACCACATGCGCGCCCAGCCGCTGCTGTGCGGCTACATCCGCGACAACTACCTCAACAACGGCAAGGACGTCGTGGTGGTCTCGCCCGACTCCGGCCGGGTGCGGGTCGCCGAGAAGTGGGCCGACTCGCTGGGCGGCGTGCCGCTGGCATTCATCCACAAGACCCGTGATCCGCGGGTGCCCAACCAGGTCAAGGCCAATCGGGTGGTCGGCGAGGTGCAGGGGAAGACCTGCGTGATCACCGACGACATGATCGACACCGGCGGCACCATCGCCGGAGCGGTGGGCCTGCTGCGTGAGGCCGGTGCCATCGACGTGGTGATCGCCGCCACCCACGGCGTGCTCTCCGCACCGGCTTCGGAGCGCCTGGCCGCCTGCGGCGCCAGCGAGGTGATCGTCACCAACACCCTGCCGATCACCCAGGACAAGCAGTTCCCCCAGCTGACGGTGCTCTCGATCGCCCCGCTGCTGGCCAGCACGATCCGCGCCGTATTCGAAAACGGTTCGGTCACCGGACTTTTCGACGGGGATGCCTGACATGACAGACGGAACCATCTACCACAACCCGCGCTGCTCCACTTCGCGCAAGACGCTGGACCTGTTGCGCGACAACGGTATCGAGCCGACCGTCATCGAATACCTGAAGACGCCGCCGTCGCGCGACGAACTGGCGAAGATGATCAGCGATGCCGGGATCGGGGTGCGCGACGCGGTCCGCACCGGCGAGGCGGTCTACGCCGAGTTGAACCTGGCCGACGCCTCCGACGACGAGTTGCTCGACGCGATGGCCGCGAACCCGATCCTCATCCAGCGCCCGTTCGTGGTGACGGCGAACGGCACCCGGCTGGGCCGCCCGATTGACGCGGTCCGCGAGATCCTGTGACCCGACTGGCCCGGGTGGCGGTGGCCGGGTTCGTGCTGGCCGGCGCGGTTTCCGGGTGCGGCTCCAAAACTCCTGACTACCAGTCGATTTGGAGCAACGGTTCCACCACCGTGACCACGTCGCAGGAAGCTCAGGCACCGGTGACGGTGGGACGCTACCTGGAGGACCAGGGGGTGGCCGCCGAAGCGGTGGACCCCAAGGACCTGACCGACCTGACCGTGACGATGCCGACACCCCCGGGCTGGACCAAGAAGCAGAGCAAGATGCTGCCGGCGACCACACAGGTCATCGGCAAGGGCGACAAACTGCCCCGGGCGATCCTCAACGTGGTCAAGCTCACCGGGAACTTCGACGGCCACGAAGCCATCAAACACGGCGTCGCCGACGCGCAACTCTCCAAGAACTTCCGGCTGCTGGATGCCTCCAACGAGGACTTCAACGGTTTCCCGTCGTCGATGGTCCAGGGCACCTACGACCTGGACGGACAGCGGCTGCACAGCTGGTTTCGGATGGTGATCGCCACGGGGTCGGCACCGGCCGAGCAGCGTTACCTGGTGCAGCTGTCGGTCACCGCGACCGCAGACGACGCTCCCGGACAGGCCGCCGCCGTCGACGCGATCACGAAGGGCTTCACCGTCGCGGCCAAGTGACCCCCCTTGGGCGGTCCGGCTTGTTACAGTGCGACGCACCCGCTGAAGGGAGTTCCGCGATGATCCTCGCCCACCGTTCACACCTGCTTCTGGCCGGTCTGTCCATCGCCGCCACCGCCCTGTGGGCGCCGGCCGTGGCGGTCGCCGACCCGGCACCCGGCTGTACCGCCGCCGATTTCGCCAACATCGCCGCGAGCGTCGCCGCGCAGACCTCCGGGTACCTCTATGCGCACCCCGACCTCAACGCCTTCTACACCGACCTGCACAACCAGCCCGACGACCAGGTGCCCAACGCGGTACGCACATACTTCGACGCCAACCCGCAGGCCCACACCGACCTGCTGGGAATCCGCCAGCCGCTCACCGACTTCCGCGCCCGCTGCGGAGTGACCCAGCCCGACCAGCCCCTGCTGGGGCACTGATGTCACGCCGGATCTGGGCCGCTGCCGCGTTGACGTTGGCCACCGCGCCCGGGGCCGTGGTCGTGTTCACCCCGGCCGGCACCGCCGAGGCCAACGGCTGCGTGGGCGTGGGCCGGCGCGTCTACGTCAGCGGATGCACCGACGCGGTCGCACCGCCACCGAGTTACTACGCCCCGCTGCCCGAGGACGTGCCCCCGCCGCCGCCTCCACCACCGCCGCCGGTCAACACCTGCGTGGGCTACAACGGGCGCTGGGTGCACGCCAACAACTGCAACTAACTCTTGACGGCTTTCGGCGGTGTCCAGGCTCCGCCCAGTGCCTCTTCCTTGGGCCAGTAGAGCCGCAGGATCATCTGGAACGGGCCAACGGGGGCCGGCAGCCAGTTGGCTTCCCTGTCCGCACCCGGGGACTCTTTCTGCACGTAGACGGTGATGCCGCCGTCGGGGTCGCGGATCAGGTCGTCGAGCATCGGTGAGTTGATCAGGTACCGATTGATCGGGTTGGCCACCAGCAGGCTCTGCGGCATCTGGTACATGGTCAGCGACCAGAACGCGTTGACCGGCGGCAGCTGCCCGGGCGCGAACCGCAGGGTGTAGCTGCCGGACCCGTCGAGCGGGGCACCGGCGGAGTCCACCGCGATCACCGGGTAGATGGCTTCGGCCGCGGTGTTGCCGTAGATCCCCAGCACCGCTCCGGCCATTCGGTAGAGGTAGTTGCCGGCCAGGAATTCCCGGTTGCCGAACAGCTGCGCCGACGTCACCTGCCCGGTGTCGAGCCTGTCCTTCTTGAAGGCGTCGAATTCCGCCCAGGCGTCAGCCATCCCGGCCTCCACCGCCGCTCGGGTCTCGGGGCTCAGCTTGTCGGCGTCGAAGTCACCGTCAGCTCCGATACCGATGGAGGCGAACCGGGCCCGCTGGCCCTCCTCCCCCGGCAGCACCGGCGCGTACTTCAGGACGAAGCTCAAGATCTCGAAGAACTTCGGTGAGGTCTTCTGCGTCTCGACCGTCAGCGGCGCGATGAAATCCACCGGCGGGGCGCTGATCGCGGGCTGGTTGAGGAACGCCGAGAGCGGTTCGACGGTGTAGCCGTTCTGGATCGCCTTGACGTTGTCGATGTCTTCGGCACCGAACAGCTGGGTCCGGTAGATGACCGACCCGAACTCGGTGTCAGACCGGATCACCTCGTCGATGCCCTCCGGCTTGTCGCCGCTCCAGCCGGGCCCGGCCAGCAGATACCTGCCGCCGTCGTTGCCGGTGGCCCGGCTTCCCAGGTAGGCGTAGTCGGCGGTGTAGGCGTCGACGAACTGCAGCGAGTAGTAGCGGCCCTCCTCGATCTGCGGCACCGTCAGCACCAGCGGCTCGGCCCGCAGGTCGGTGCCGAGCATGGTGTAGGGCGTGTCCGAGTTGGGGGTCTGCACCGCGGTGTCCTCGGGCGTGTACACCCGCGCCGAGCTGTGCGTCTGGTCCCACCCACCCTTGTACTCCGGATTGTTGGAGTCCACGAAGTAGGCGTGCTGGATCCGGTAGTTGTCGACCATCGGGAAGCCGTAGATGTAGGCCTCTTTGGCGATCTGGCGCACGTCGTCGGTCGCGGAGCCGGTGGACGTCGGGGCGCCCGGTTGAGCCGACTGCCGGTCGCCGCAGCCACCGAGCGCCGCCAGCAGCACCACGATCAATCCCAGAGCGCTCCATAGCTTCACGCATAGAGTGTCAGCCATGAGTTCCTGGACCGCCACCGATCTGCCGTCGTTCGCCGGCCGCTCCGTCATCGTCACCGGCGCAAACAGCGGGCTGGGTGCTGTCACCGCACGCGAGTTGGCCCGCGTCGGCGCGCACGTCACCCTCGCCGTCCGCGACACCGCCAAGGGGCTCACCGCCGCGGCCGGCATGCCCGGTGAAGTGACCGTGCGCGCCCTGGATCTGGCGGACCTGTCCTCGGTGCGCCGGTTCGCCGACGAGACGGCACAGGTCGACGTGCTGATCAACAACGCCGGGATCATGGCGGTGCCGTTCGCCACCACGGCCGACGGTTTCGAAAGCCAGATCGGCACCAACCACCTGGGGCATTTCGCGCTGACCAACCTGCTGCTGCCCAAGCTCACCGACCGGGTCGTGACGGTGTCGTCGTTGATGCACCGGATGGGCTACGTGAGCCTGAAAGACCTGAACTGGCAGTCGCGCCGGTATTCGGCGTGGCTGGCCTACGGCCAGTCCAAACTGGCCAATCTGCTGTTCACCAGCGAACTGCAGCGCCGGCTGGTCAACGCGGGCTCACCCGTGCGTGCCCTGGCCGCCCATCCGGGCTATTCGAACACCAACCTGCAGGGCCACACCGGCAATCGCCTCGGCGACGTGCTGATGCGCACCATCGGCAACGGACTGCTGGCCACCAGCGCCGACTTCGGGGCCCGCCAGAGCCTGTACGCGGCGTCGCAGGACCTGTCCGGCAACACCTTCGTCGGGCCGCGGTTCGCGGTCGTCGGCCGCAGCGGGCCGGTGGGCCGCAGTCTGCTGGCCAAGCGCGGCTCCACGGCCGCGGGGCTGTGGAGGTTGTCCGAGCAGCTCACCGGGGTGCAGTTTCCGGGGTAAGGCCTTTGCTCACCGCCGCAGCGGCGACCTACTTCGCGACGCGCGCGGCGATCTGGTCGCCGAGCCGGCGGCCCTGGTCGGTGATCTGCTGAGCGCAGGCGGTGACGTCGACGACGACGTTGGCCTCCGCCCGCAGCGCACGCTGGCAGGTCCACCTGACGTCTTGGCGGCTCTCGGCGATCGAGATCGTCGGCGGCACCCCGACAACGCCGGCCAGGCGCCAGGTCATGGGAGGTTGCTCCGCCTTGACGGTCACCACTTCCTGGTCCGCACACAGCCGCCACAGCGCCGCGGAGTTGGCCACGAACGCCTCGGCCCGCCCGGCATCGGGGAAGGACGCCACCGACTGAACGAAGTAGTGCTCCATGTTTTCAGCAGAGTCCCGCGCCTCGTTCCAGCGCAGGCCGGTGTAGCCGCTGTCGGTGTAGGTCAGCTCCTGTGCGGCGACGAGCGCTCCCAGGCAACCGGCCTTCGACAGGCCTCCCGGGTTCGTCATCGCCTCGGTCGAGACATCCCCGGCGGTCATCTGCGCGCCCATCACCGAGCTGATCTGGCTGTTGTCGAGCAGCAGCGCGGCAAGCTTCTCACCCTTGATCAGTCGCGGCGACGCCGCGAACCACCACAGCCCAGCGACGGCGAGCACGACGGCTGCCGCAGCCGCCCCGATCGTGATCCACCGCTTGGCGGGGCTTGCCTTGCCGTCCAATCCTGCAGTCAGTGCGCGTCTACTCAACCTGCCACCGCCTTCTCACCAGCGAGAAATCCACCGTTTCGGTTCCACGTACCGCCAGCCGGCGGCGGGCGTCGGTTCAATATAGTGCAGCCGCCACGAAGGCAGGCCCGTTCCCGCCGCCACTCATCCACCGAATCGCTGACGCCCACCGCCTTTGCGACCATGTGGCTCGGGTGATTCCGAACCTCGTTACGGCGCCTGCCACCCAAATACCGCCTGCGTGGCATTGACGGTGTTCGTGCCGGTGCTCGCCGCCACCCAGATTGCGCCGGTCAACGGTGATACCGCGATGCCGTGCGGGATTCCGTTGTGAACGATGCCGCCCGGCGTGGCATCCCAGCTGCCCACTGACTGGTTGGTGGTCGGGTCGATGACCGTCACCGTGCCCGCAGCGTTGGCGCTCGTGACGTAGATCGCGCCCGCGTTCGGCGTACCTGTCGGCGCAATCGCCACGCCAAAGGCCGCTGGCACGCCGGTGATGGTCTTGACGACCGCACCGGTGTCCGGGTTGATCACCGAGACCTGGCCCGAGGCGTTGCCGGCGACGTAGAGATACCCCGAGTACGCCCCGGTCGACTGAACCGCGATCCCCTCAATTCCGTTGCCCGCACCCACCGAGATCGTGCTGGTCACCGTGTTGCTGACGGGGTTGATCACCGACACCGTGTTGCTGCCCTCGTTGGTGACATAGACCATCCCGTTATTGGGGTCCACCGCAACGAACTGCGGTGTCACGCCGATTCCGGTGATCGCCGTCACGCTTGAATCTGACGGGTCATACACGTGCACCTGTCCGGTCGAAACAACGTAGACCTGCCCGTCGTTGCCGACCGCCACGCCCATCTGTGAACCGCCCGGGATGCTCACCGTGTGAACGGCGAAAGTAACCGGGTCGATCACCTTCAGACCACCGGCCACGGTGGTCACGTAGGCGTGCCCATCGGCACTGACCGCGACGTACTGCGGCGTAGGTGTTCCGCCCAGGTTGATGTCGGCGACGGTCGCACCAGTCGACGGATTGATGACCGTCACATCGTTGTGACCACCAATAAGCTGCGTGGAATTGACCACATAGACGTAGCCCGTGTTCGGATCCACCGCCACACCTTGAGGCGTGTGGAATCCGATGAGCGGCGAGTTCGCCACCTGTGAGCCTGGCACCGTCGCCGGCCGCAGCCCCGCCGGTCCGGTCGGCCCGGTCGGCCCGGTCGGTCCGGTCGCGCCAGTCGCCCCGGTAGCACCCGTGTCACCCGTAGCCCCGGTGTCACCCGTCGGACCCGTAGCCCCGGTCGAACCAGTCGCACCGGTGGCACCCGTAGCCCCGGTAGCACCCGTGGCACCAGTCGCCCCGGTGTCACCCGTAGCGCCGGTGTCACCCGTAGCGCCGGTAGCACCCGTGGCACCCGTCGCACCGGTCGCACCGGTCGCGCCCGTCGCACCGGTCGCGCCCGTGTCACCAGTCGCGCCCG